>JAGAVX010000061.1 GCA_017941705.1 Atopobiaceae bacterium | reverse complement strand
GGATGTACACTGAGTGAGTCAGGCGCATCTACGGAGGAGGGGCAATGCGGCCTCATATCATCGTGCACATCTTGCAGTCCATCGACGGGCGCATCGCGGGCAAGTTCTTTTCGCAGGCATATGACCTGGTGGGGGAGTATGCGGCCATTCGCGAGGAACTTGATGCGGACTGCATTATCTACGGTGCGACTACAGCCGCGCAGGTGCTGAGCGGCGTGCATGCGGGTCGACCCACGCAGGTGCGGCGGCCGGTCCCACCTGGAGACTACGCGGTCGCGCAGGACGACTTCTACTTTGCCGTCGTCGATCCGGAGGGAACCCTGCGCTTTGACGGCCCCGAGACCACGCGAGGCGACATGCGCGGTCACATCGTCCAGCTCCTCCGCGAGGACGTGAACCCGGGTTACCTCTCCTACCTGCGCGGTGTTGGAGTGAGCTATGTGCTTGCCGGTCGCGGCTCGTTTGACGCCGAGCTTGCGGCCGAGAAGCTCATGGAGCTCTTTGGCGTCCAGCGGGCGCTGCTTATGGGCGGCGGCTATGCCGACGGTACCTTTGCCGCGGCGGATTGCGTGGACGAGCTTTCGCTGGTGGTCGCTCCTATCGCAGAGGTGGCAAGCGGACAACCAGCGCTCTTCGAGACGGTGCGGGGCCTGAGGGCGGATCCCATGGCATTCGAGCTGGCGGAGGCTCGCCGGCTGCCCGCATCAGGTCTGTGGCTCCATTACGTGCGCTAACTCATTAGCTAAAGCGATGGTTTCAATCAGTACAAGGAATTGTTCATAAGGTTTTGCGGCCATATTATCTCCTCAACAGGGCGAGCAGCGTGAGAGGAGAATCGTTATGGCACAGCAGAACCAGAAGGATGTCGTCGCACTTGTTGGTGCCGGCGGAATTGGCATTGCCATCGCGCGTCGCATGGCACAGGGCAAGCATCTCGTGGTGACGAGCCGCACGCAGGAGAAGGCCGATCGCATCGCTTCCGACCTGCAGAAGGAAGGCTTTGAGGCTACGGGCATCGCGTGCGACCTTGGCACCCGCGAGGACATCCTTGCGGTCATCGATCACTGCCAGCAGTTCGGTCCCATCACCAATGTCATCTGCGCGGGCGGCGTGAGTCCCAGCCAGGCACCCATCGCCGAGATCCTGCGCGTCGACCTCTATGGCTCCAGCGTGCTGCTCGAGGAGTTCGGCCGTGTCATAGCCCCCGGCGGATCGGGCGTCGTGGTCTCCAGTCAGTCGGGCCACCGTCTACCGGCCCTTAGCCAGGAGCAGAACTGGGCACTCGCCATGACGCCGACCGAGGAGCTGCTCGGCCTGGACTTCCTCTCCGAGGAAGCAATCGGTACCACTCTGCGTGCCTACCAGTACGCCAAGCGCTGCAACGTGCTGCGAGTCCAGGCCCAGGCCTGCGAGTGGGGCAAACGCGGCGCGCGCGTGTTCTCCATCAGCCCCGGCATCATCATGACGCCACTGGCTTTCGACGAGCTCAACGGCCCGCGCGGCGGAGGCTATCGCAAGATGCTCGACCTCATGCCTGCCAAGCGTGCTGGCACCGTGGACGAAATGGGTGCGCTTGTGGCCTTCCTCATGGGCCCGGAGGCGACCTTCATCACCGGCACCGACATCCTCTGTGACGGCGGCTGCACCGCAGCCTACTGGTACGGTGACCTGCAATATCTGCAGGAAGGCTGGGCACAGTCATAAGTACGCGAAAAGGGTCATCCTGCGTGGCTGGCCCTTCGGCAATTCTCTGATAGATAAAGGCACGCAACCTGCCAACAGATTGGAGCCAGCCATGGCATACACCGCACAGCTGACCGACGCCGCCCGCGACTTTCATGAGCGCATGTTCCCAGGCTACGTCTCGGACTTCCTGCGCACCGACCCGGAGTTCATCGAGCGCTTTGACAACTTCGCCTTCGACGAGGTCGTGAACACCGGAGACCTCTCCGATCGCACGCGCATGCTCTGCTGGCTCGCCACGTTGCTCGGCTGCCAGGGCATCGACGAGTTCCGCGGCATGGTCAACGCGGCGCTCAACATGGGTGTCGAGCCCGAGGCCATCCAGGAGGTCGTCTATCAGGCAACCGCCTACCTGGGCATTGGCCGCGTGTTTCCGTTCCTCAAGGCAAAGAACGAGCTCTTTGCGGCTCGTGGCATCGAGCTGCCGCTGGCTGAGCAGGCCACGACCACGCCCGACGAGGCCAGCCGTTATGCCGGTGGCGAGAAGGCGCAGGTGGAGGCTATCGGCGAGCAGATGCGTGGGTATGCCGACCGGGGCAATCCCGACTATTCCCACATCAACCAGTGGCTCGTCAAGAACTGCTTTGGCGACTACTACACGCGCGGGGGTCTCACGATTGCGGAGCGCGAGATGTGCACCTTCTGCTACATCGCAGCTCAGGGCGGCTGCGAGGCCCAGCTGCGCGGACACACGGCTGCCAACGTGCAGTGCGGCAACGACCGCGAGTTTCTCATCCAGGTGGTGAGCAACAACGTGCCCTTCATTGGGTATCCGCGTAGCCTCAACGCGCTCGCTGTGGTCGAGGAGGTCACGGGCGCTCGCGACTAGTGCAAGACGGTCCTGCAGTTGGGTTCTCTGTCGGCGTCAATTACTCACAACTTATAAGGTTGTGAGTAATTGACAGACAAAACCCCAGTTGAGATTGAAGGATTTACTCACAACTTAGTACATTGTGAGTAATTGTGAGGAGGATAGGAGAAGAATCATGGAGTACACGAGGCTTGGAAACACCGGTCTCAACGTCAGTCGCATCTGCTTTGGCTGCATGTGGTTTGGCAAGCCCGGCAACGGTGGCATCGACGTGCGATTTGGCGAGGACGACGCCCGCGAGGTCATCCGCTACGCCTGGGACCAGGGCATCAACTTCTTTGACACGGCCAACTACTACAGTCTCGGCGCCAGCGAGGAGATCCTCGGCAAGGTTATCGCCGAGATGGGCGTGCGCGACGACGCCGTGATCGCCACCAAGAGCTACTACCCCATGTACGATGGCACCAACGCCAAGGGCGTCAACCGCAAGACGCTCTTCCGCGAGGTCGACGCCAGCCTCAAGCGCCTGGGCACCGACTACATCGACCTCTACGTGCCGCACCGCCTGGATCATGACACGCCCATGGAGGAGCAGATGGAGGCGCTAAACGACCTCGTTCGCTCGGGCAAGGTCCTCTACATCGGCGCCAGCGCCATGTACGCGTGGCAGTTCCTGAAGATGAACATGATCGCCGAGCAGCACGGATGGGCCAAGTTCGTCTCAATGCAGGACATGTACAACCTGGTCTACCGCGAGGAGGAGAAGGAGATGCACCCGATGCTGCTCGACCAGGGCATCGCCTGCACTCCGTTCAGCTCGCTTGCACATGGCGTCTTTGCCAAGAAGCCCGAGGACGAGCGCACTGACGGCGTGGCTAAGCTGCAGAACGACTACGTGCTCAGGGGTGACGCGGAGATCATTCGCCGCGTGTGGGAGCTCGCCGACCGCTACGGCGTCTCCACCAACGTCATCGCGCAGGCATGGAACCTCTCAAAGCCCGTCGTGACCAGCCCGCTCGTTGGCGCGAGCAAGACCGCCTACATCGACGACGCGATCACGGCGCTCGACCTCAAGCTCACGGCCGACGAGATGGCCTATCTCGAGGAGCCCTACGTGCCTCACGCACAGTACGGCTTTAGGTAGGATCATCGGTGCAGCCAGGGGACAGTCCCCTGGCTGCACCTTACGTTATGGGAGCGAGGGACGCCGTATGGCAGGTAGTGATGCGCAGGTCATTCACGCGCTGTACCACAGTATGTACCGCTTCATGATCGATCGTGATGTGGCACGGCTGGGTGGGCTCCTGGACGACTCGTTCGTGCTCGTGCACATGACTGGTCGCCGTCAGGGCAAGGAGGAGTTCCTTCGTTGCGTGGCAGACGGAACGCTTGCCTACTACGACGAGGTCGAAGAGTCGTGTCCTGTGCGCGTGCGCGGGGATCGCGCGCAGCTGGTGGGCCGCAGCCTGGTCGAGGCATCGCCCTTTGGAGCAAGGCGTTCGACCTGGCGCCTGCAACAGGAGATCGACCTCGTCAGGCGAGGCGACAGGTGGCTCATGACGCGCGCGGTCGCATCCATGTACTGAGAGCGGATAAGACGGGGCTGTTGGCGGGTGAGGGTGCCATCAGCCCATCACGAGGAGAGGGAAAGAGATGGCGCTATCCACCAGTGAGTTCAATGGGCGCTTTGGCTTTGGCGCCATGCGTCTGCCCATGAAGGGCGGCGAGCCTGACTTTGAGCTCTGCAACCAGATGTTCGATCGCTTCTTGGAGGCGGGGCTCAACTACTTTGATACCGCACACGTCTACCTGGGCGGCAAATCCGAGGCTGCACTGCGTGAGAGCCTCGTCAAGCGCCATCCGCGCGAGAGCTTTTTCCTCGTGGACAAGCTCACGCACGGCACCTTCCGCGACCCGGAGTCCATCCGCAAGGTCTTCCAGGATGAGCTCGATGCCTGCGGCGTCGAGTACTTTGACCTACTTCTCGCACATGCCGTCAACAAGGCGCATTACGAGATGTACACGCGCCAGGGTGTGTTCGAGACGGCCAAGGAGTTCGTGGCCGATGGCCGTGCTCGCCACTTTGGCATCAGCTACCACGATGGCCCCGAGCTGCTGGAGCAGATCCTGACCGAGCATCCCGAGATCGAAGCCGTGCAGCTGCAGATCAACTACGAGGACTGGGACAGCCCCAGCGTTCGCAGCCGCGAGGTCTACGAAGTGGCCACCGCGCACGGCGTTCCCGTCATCGTGATGGAGCCCTGTAAGGGCGGTCAGCTCGTCAACCTGCCCGAGGTGGCGCAGGCTGCGCTTGATGCGGCGCCCAACCCCGAGGACCTCTCCAACGCCGGCTTCGCCCTGCGCTTCTGCGCCACGCAGCCCAACGTGGCGATGGTGCTCAGTGGCATGAACAGCATGGACCAGGTGGAGGACAACCTGCATGCCATGGCGGGGGACCCGGCTCCGCTCACGGCAGAGCAGCTCCGGGCCCTGCGCGACGTCCACGAGGCCTTCGAGAGCCTGGGCATGATCGCCTGCACGGTCTGTCACTACTGCACTGACGGCTGCCCCAAGAAGATCATGATTCCCGAGCTGTTCAGCGACCTCAACACCAAGCGCGTGTTTGGCGGCTGGAACCCCGGCTGGTACTTCGACAACGTGCACACTGCCGATGGCCACGCAAAGCCCAGCGAATGCATCAAATGCGGCAAGTGCGAGCGCGAATGTCCGCAGGGTCTGCCAATCCGCCAGCTGCAGACGGAGGTTGCCGCCGAGTTCGAGTAGCGTCGGTCGCCACAAGCTGCTCCGCCCCTCCGCCCGCCCGGACGGACTTTTCTTTCACCTGACTCCAGCTCCTATACTGTTTGCAAGTACGTTTCGACCTGGACCTGAGGGAGTGGGGGAGCTATGGCAAAGGCATTGGTTGCATATTTCAGCGCGAGTGGCACGACGGCACGTGTGGCCGAGCGTCTGGCAACGTCCATTGGTGCGGACCTGTTCGAGATCGTGCCCGAGGTCCCGTACACGGCGGCCGACATCGACTGGCGCAACAAGAGCAGTCGGAGCTCGGTCGAGATGGGCGACCGCTCGAGCCGTCCGGCCATCGCCTCGCACGTGGACGATATGGCCAGCTACGACGTGGTGTTCGTGGGCTTTCCCATCTGGTGGTACCGCGAGCCGTCCATCATCGACACCTTCATGGAGAGCTACGACTTTGCCGGTAAGACGGTCGTGCCGTTTGCCACGTCGGGTGGTAGCGGCATCGGCGAGTCCGGCAAGAACATGGCTGCCCTTGCCTCTGGCGCGCAGGTGAGGAAGGGCGAGCGTCTTGCGTCGTCCGCCTCGGGCGCCGACCTCAAGTCCTGGGCGAGCGCCTGGCTCTAGGAGCATGCGTCTCGTCTGCCGTCAGACGAAGGGCGCGTCGCCGCTTGACACTTTGCCCAAACCATCAACTTGTTGATGCGGGGCGTCCTTCGTGCGTTGTGCGGAGGCGCCCCGCATGGCATTGTGTTGCCAGGGAAGAGAACACGTCGACAACAGGAGGCACGTGATGAGCATCGAGATTCGCAGGAGCGCAGCAGGACAGGCAATGCCGAGGGAGACGGTGGCACTGCCCGCCGAAGCCTTTGGCCCTTCGGACAAGACGACGGTCTACTGGCTCGGCAACGCAGGCTTCCTGCTCAACAGCCGCGGGACGACCATCATGTGCGATCCGCTGCTGGTCGGCTTTGACATGCCCGTGCTGGTGGGGCCTCCCATCCTTCCCGAGGACGTGCCCGCCTTTGACGCCCTGCTCTATACCCACATCGACAACGATCACTTTGCGCGTGAGACCCTGGCCGGCCTCAAGGACAAGGCGAGCGAGATCCATGCCACTCAGTACGTCGCCCATGTGGCACGTGACGAGGAGAGCGTGACGGGTGCCACGGGGCACGACATCGGCGAGCGCTTCTGCGTGGGCGACGTGACGATCACGCTCACCCCCACATGGCACAACTGGCAGCAGCACATGACCAGCGAGAAGTACTCCCATCGCACCTGGGAGCGCAAGGAGTACTGCGGCTACTGGTTTGACACGCCCGACGGCTCGATCTGGCTGCCCAGCGACAGCCGTCCGCTGCCTGAGTTCCTCGAGTGGGAGACTGCTCCCGACATGATGCTCTTTGACTTTGCCGACAACGGCTGGCACATCGGCTTTGCCGGTGCCGTGGAGCTGGCCAACCAGTACCCCAACTCCAAGTTGCTGCTCATCCACTGGGGCTGCGTCGACGCTCCGGAGTACACGCCCTTCAACGGCGACCCCGAGCGCCTGGCCGCGGCGGTCAAGAACCCCGAGCGCGTGCATGCGCTGGCGCTGGGCGAGGGGCTCTCGCTGTAGGCGTGGCATACCCTGCCGTCTGCCGTTGCCCATAAGACGCACACGAACCCTCGCGTCTCGGCACATAAAATTGAAGTACTGGACCAAGGCGGCTGCCGGGAGGGCGGCCGTTCTTGGAATGAAGGAAAAGGGATAGATAGGAGCTGACATGGCATTTCCAGAGGGATTCCTGTGGGGTGGCGCTGTAGCGGCCAACCAGTACGAGGGCGGTTGGGATCAGGGCGGACGCGGTCCTGCCATGACCGACGTGACGACTGGCGGCACGGTTGACGAGCCCCGTTACGTCACCTACATCGACAAGGACGGCAACCACTGCAAGATGCGCAACGGTGACTTCCTGCCCGAGGGTGCAAAGTACGCAGTGCTGCCCGAGTACCACTATCCCAACCACGACGCGGTCGACGGCTACCACCACTACAAGGAGGACATTGCCCTCTTTGGCGAGATGGGCTTCAAGCAGTTCCGCATGTCCATCAGCTGGTCGCGCCTGTTCCCGACGGGCCTCGAGCAGTACCCCAACCCCGAGGGCGTGGCCTTCTACAAGGACATGTTCGAGGAGATGCACAAGAACGGCATCGAGCCGCTGGTGACCATCTGGCACTTTGACACGCCGCTCTACCTCGAGGAGCACTGCGGCGGCTGGGAGAACCGCGAGACCATCGACCACTTCGTGCGCTACGCCACGGCTTGCTTCCAGGAGTTCAAGGGCCTGGTGCACCACTGGCTCACGTTCAACGAGATCAACAACACGATCATGTTCCTGGGCTTTTCCGGCCACACCGAGGACAAGGACTACGCGGCTGCCTACCAGCATCTGCATCACAAGTTCGTGGCGTCGGCCAAGGCGGTCCAGATCGGCCATGCCATTGACTCCGAGAACAAGATCGGCTGCATGATCTGCGGCATCGCCTGGTACCCCGCGACGTGCGACCCGGCCGACATCCTCAAGGCCCAGCATCAGATGGAGGAGGGCGTCTGGTACTGCGGCGACGTCCAGTGCCTGGGCGAGTATCCCACCTACGCCACGCGCCTGTGGAAGGAGCACAACGTCGAGATCGAGATCACCGACGACGACATCGTCGACCTTGCGATGGGCACGGTGGACTTCTACACCTTCAGTTATTACATGTCCAATATCGTGACCACCCACGAGGTCAAGGACATGGTCAAGGGCAACTTCAGCGCCGGCGCCCGCAACGAGTACCTGCAGTACTCCGACTGGGGCTGGGGCTACGACCCGACCGGCCTGCAGTGGTACCTCGAGTGGGCCTATGCGCGCTACAACATGCCGCTCATGGTCGTCGAGAACGGCCTTGGTG
>JAGAVX010000060.1 GCA_017941705.1 Atopobiaceae bacterium | reverse complement strand
GAGGGTGAGGTCCTGCGTACCCATGCGTAGCACTGCCTGTGCATGTCCAAAGTAGGTCGTGTGCACGCCCGTGTCGTATCGCTCCTCGGTACGGGGTCGGGCGCTGCCAAACGCGAGCAGCTCCCCGCCAAGTGCCGACGCATGCAGCAGCCGGTCGTCATGGTGTTCCACCACACCAGCCTCGTCCGCAATGAGGACATCGACAAACACCAGCTCACCGGGTCGCGCGGTGTCTGACTCGGGCACCAGCTGCACGCGCGCATCCACGGCTGACTGCAGCACTGTCCGTCCCAGCTCCTCGCCGCGGGCAGTGAGCGCGGTCGCGACCAGCTCTCCTGGCTCATAGGGAACGCGCCACCGGCAGATGCAGCCGTGCGGGCGCTTGCGCCCAATGGAGCGTCCGTTGAGTCGCAGGTCGATGACAGGCGCGTCGGAGAACACCTCGACTACGGCCCGCTCGCCATCGCATCCGCTCCAGCTCCAGCTTGGGAGACCGTTGGAGAAGCGCCAGATGGCACGTGCCGGAGGCGCGCCCTGGCCGAGGGGTTGGACGGCGATGAGCGGCCGGTCGTGTGCCATGCCCCAGGCTGCCTGCGCAAGCAGCATCTCGGCATTGGGGCGGCCGCAGATGTCGAGAGCCCCTTGGTTGGCGAGGAGCCATGGGTAGGACTTCTGGAAGGCGCGGTCGGGGTCGCCGTAGGTCCATGCGCCGCAGCCGGCTTCCCCGAGGTAGTCCCAGGCAGACCAGATGAAATCGCCGATCAGGTAGGGGAGCTGCTGCATCAGTCGATAGTTCTTGACCACGTCGCCGCAGAGCGTCTCGCTCCCTACGATCACGCGCCCTAGGTGCAGGTGTCCGTCCATGCGGTAGCGCCCGCAGGCGTAGTTGTAGCCGGCGATGTCGAGCCGGTCGAGGGCGGGCGAGCAGGCGCGGTCAAAGGAGGGCAGGTCTGCCATGTGGTTCATGCCAAAGCCCACGGCCTGCGAGAGGGCGTTGAACGTCGAGCTCGTGAGACCCGATTGCGATGCCTCGCCGCCATCTCCCATTCCGCCGTTCTCCGCGTCGTAGACGGCTCGTCCCTTTGCGGCACTGCCGAGGATCGTGAGATTGATGCCGCAGGTCACAGGCCTTGTCGGGTCGGCCTCGTGCAGATGTGACACCATCTCCTCGATGGCGGCGAGCCCCTCGGGACAGCGCGGCTCGCTCACCTCGTTCCCGATGGACCACATCACGACCGAGGGATGGTTGTAGTCGCGCGCGACGAGTGCGTCGAGATCGGTCATGTGATGCTCTCGCCACTCGTCCGCGTAGTCGTGGGGATTCTTGTGGTCGAACCACTGGTCCCAGGTCTCGTCCATCAGGTAGACGCCATACTCGTCACACGCTTGGACCGTGGCGCTGGATGCGGGGTTATGGGCCGATCGCAGGGCGTTGAACCCAGCCTCCTTGAGCATGCGCACGCGCCGCCGGTCGGCATCGGGCCATGCGGCGGCACCAAGGATCCCGTTGTCCGCGTGAATGCAGCCTCCACGCAGCAGAGTCCGTTTTCCGTTGACGAAGAACCCGTCAGTGCCCCACCGCAGCAGTCGGATGCCAAAGGTCCCCGTGGCCTCGTCGATGGTGCGTCCGTCCTCCATGAGGGTCGCGCGCCACGAGTACAGGTGTGGGTCCTCGTCGCTCCAGAGCCTGGCGTTCGGGACGGTCAGCATCAGGTGGGTGCCTGTCCCCGACGCTACCACCTGATGGTCATCGAGCAGCTCGAACACGATGTCCTGCGCCTCGCAGTTCACATCCACCTGTATGCGCGCCGGGTCAAGCGAGATGGTGCGCAGCCTCACGGCTTGTGGGTCGATGGAGCGCCTGGCGCCTCGCCAGAGCGTGACAGGTCGAAAGATTCCTGCGCCCGTGTACCAGCGAGAGTCGGGCTGTGCGGCGTTGTCACAGGTTACGGTGATGACGTTCTCACTGCCGACTGTCAGGTGGTCAGTAAGCTCGGCAAAGAAGGGGCTCCAGCCATAGGCGCAGCTTGCCACCTCGATTCCATTGAGCATTACGCGTGCATGGCGATAGACACCGCCAAACTCGAGCGTCACTCGTTGGCCCTCCCACTCGCGGGGTGCGGCGAACGCCTTCTCGTAGCGGTAGCTGCCACCCGCAAAGTTGCCCTGCTCCCCAGTGGAAGGAGCGTCGGGTGTGCGCGGGGTGCCGACCATCGCGTCATGGGGAAGCGTGACGCGCTCTCCCGTCTCGGAGTCATTGCGATAGAGAATCCATCCATCATTGAACGGTGTTGACCACATGCGTCCTCCTGGACTTAGACTTTCCGCATCCGCTAGTGGCGATCCTTGTCCTCGTAACACTCGCAGAATCGCGCGGCGGAGGATGGAGCGACGTGACCCAGCGCGAGGTGCTCGGTTCCTCCGTACTCGTTAACCCTGAATGATGCCTTTCCGCGCCGCCGCTCCTCGGTGTAGACCGAGGTGATGGAGCTCGGCGCGCCGCACAGGCCGTGCCAGAGGACCATAGGCGAGACGCCCAGAAGGTGCGAGAGGATGACGCACCCGAGCCCGTAGTGGCAAAAGAGTGCCAGAGTGTCATGGTTTGCTGCGGCTACCTCGTAGATTCTGCCTGACCTCACGTACCCGTGCGCGGCGAGCAAGTCGTCGAGGCCTGCGCACACTGCCAGGTATTCCTCCTTCACGCCGGCGTCGACCATGGCAGGGTCGTCAAACCAATGGTCGGTGTAGAAGATGTCGTGCTCGGTCCATTCCTCGGGCCACCAGTCCCACGCGCATCCAAGTGCCAACGGGTTGGCCTTGTGACGCACCTTGGGCTCAAACTCGCGCAGCCACTCGAGGGTGGTCGCCTCGAGGCCCTTGGCGTCGAGCGTCGGCCGGGCGGTGAGCTGGGCGCGCCCCAGAGGAGAAACGTAAGCGTAGTCGATGGGGACGTCCTTGAGGTAACCGGCGAGCAAGGCCGCCTCGGTGCGACCGGTGGCTGTCAGCGAGTCATGGATGTAGTCAGGATCGCCGTGGCGAATGATAAGAAGTCTCATATCGTGCCCCTATCACATAGTCCTATCTATGATATGCGAAACCGATGTCCGCGGTGCACCCAAGGGACAGTCCCCTCATATGTCCCGAACCCTGTCAAGTGGCAGTGTCGTACCAGTCCGAAAAACTCCTCGCCTTCCGGTCAGTGACGGTTGCTCTTTGAATGCCCCCGGGGACACGTCCTGCGAGTGAGACGGACGAGCTTCCCGCTCATTCTCACATCCGCGGATACCACGCCGCGCATGGCCCGCACATCGGTGTTCCGGCATGGCGGGTAGGGGCAGTCTGGGTCCGT
>JAGAVX010000059.1 GCA_017941705.1 Atopobiaceae bacterium | reverse complement strand
TCTTGCGCCCCGGTGCACCGAAGGGACTGTCCCCTAGGCGTCCCCAGGCTACTGAGCGTCGGTTTCTCGATGTGACTTCATGCGCATGTTGTCGAGCCTACGGCCCCGCGTCTCTTTTGCTGGTCGACTCCGCTATCCTGAGTTTCAAGCGGAACGCTCCGGAAAGGAGAAGGTGGGGCTCCGTTAGCGCCTGGACCAGAATGGGCTGGTTGACGAGGGTGGCAGTTATCGAAACACTCGGCGGATGCTGCCACGGCCAAAGGGTGAGTCGTAAGAAGGGGAGCAAAAAGCGGATTAGAGTCCGTAACAGAGACCCCTTCAACATCCAAGACATCATGATATTGAAGAATCGGCGCCCGCTCGCGCAACGTGGGGGCGGCCGGCGGCTGAGACTCGCTCACCTGCTAGAATCGTGGGTGCGTGAGGCTTGTCCGCACGACATGTTTTGGAGGAACGACATGTGTGGAGTAGTTGGATATACCGGCATCAACCAGGCGGCCCCTTGGCTGCTCGACGGTCTGCAGACGCTTGAGTACCGTGGCTACGACTCTGCGGGCATTCAGGTGGTCTCGCCTTCGGGCAACCTGCATGGCGTCAAGTGCGCCGGTCGTGTGGCGACCTTGCGCGAGCGCGCTGCCTCGGCAAATCCCGTCGGCACCTGTGGCATCGGCCACACCCGCTGGGCAACGCACGGTGCTCCCACCGACCGCAACGCCCATCCGCATCTTGACGGTACGGGTCGCATCGCCGTTGTCCACAACGGCATCATCGAGAACTTCCAGGAGCTTCGTCGCGAGCTGATGGCAGCCGGGCACACCTTTGCCTCCGACACCGACACCGAGGTCATCCCGCATCTGATCCAGGAGGCGCTCGACGGTCCCGCCAAGGGCGATCTTGCCCTGGCCGTGCGCAACGCCGCCGATCGTCTTGAGGGAAGCTGGGCGCTGGGTGTCATCTGCGCGGACTTCCCCGGCACCCTCGTGTGCACGCGCAATGGCTCGCCGCTGGTGGTGGCCACGACCGAGGACGGCGCCTACGCGGCTTCCGACGTCATGCCCCTGGCAAGCGTGACCTCGCATGTCCTGCAGCTGAACGACTATGACGTGGCGACGCTCAGGGCCGATGGCTCGATCGAGATTCGCGACCGCAACTGGCGTCCTGTCGAGAGCCCGAGCTCCTTCGACATCGACTGGGATGCCTCGGCGGCAAAGATGGGCGGCTACTCCGACTTCATGGCAAAGGAGATCGGCGAGCAGCCCGAGGCCATCGAGCGCCTGCTGGCCGGCAGGCTCGGCGAGCACGGGATCGAGCTGGACGAGCTGTCGCTTTCGCGCGAGGAGCTTGCCGCCATTGACAAGATCGTGATCATCGCCTGCGGAACCTCCTACCATGTGGGCCTCGTTGCCAAGACGGCTATCGAGCGCTGGGCAAAGGTGCCTGTCGACGTCGAGTACGCCAGCGAATTCAACTACAACGAGGACTACCTGGTGACCGATCACACCATGTGCCTCGTCATCACCCAGTCGGGCGAGACGGCGGACACGCTTTCTGCCGCCCGTCGCATGCGCGGCATGGGTTGCAACGTCTTTGCGATTACCAACGTGCTGGGTTCGACGGCCGCACGCGAGGCCGACGGCGCCCTGTACATCCAGGCGGGTCCTGAGATCGCCGTTGCCTCAACCAAGGCCTACACGGCCCAGATGGTGGCCTCGTACCTGCTGGCCCTGCGCCTCGCGCTGGCCAACGGCAAGATGACGCTTGCCGAGGTCCAGAAGCACTTCCACGAGTTCGAGCAGCTGCCCGACCTCATGCGCGAGGTGCTGTCTCGCCGCTGGCAGGACAAGCAGGCCGCTGCCCGTTTCCGCGACAAGACGAGTTCCCTGTTCCTAGGCCGCAACGTCAGCGCGACTACCGCCTACGAGGGTGCCCTCAAGCTCAAGGAGATCAGCTACCTGCACGCAGAGGCCTACCCCTCGGGCGAGATGAAGCACGGACCCATCTCGCTCATCGAGTCCGGGTTCCCCGTGGTTGCCGTCGTGCCGGCTGACCACGTGCACGACAAGACCGTCTCGAACATCCAGGAATGCCTGGCGCGCGGCGCGGTCGTCGTGGCAGTGGCGACCGACGGTGACGAGAAGGTGGCGAAGATGTGCCAGGAGGTGCTGTGGATTCCGCAGTGCCCCGATCAGCTGCTCGTCCCGGCCATCTCGGTCATTCACCTGCAGATGCTGGCCCGTTACGTCGCCCGCGATCGCGGCTATGACGTGGACAAGCCACGCAATCTGGCCAAATCCGTCACGGTGGAATAGACATGCCAGCTGCTGGCGTAGGCATAAACATCCTTGAGATCGCACGCATGGAGCGCACGCTCGCGCGACGTCCGTCGTTCGCGCGGCGAGTCTTCACCGACGAGGAGCGCCAGTACTGCGAGGGTACCGCACGTCCTGCCGAGCACTACGCCGCGCGGTTTGCCGCCCGCGGCGCAGTGCTCAAGGCACTCGGCTGCAGCTCAGGTGACGGTATCACGCGCAGGGACGTCTCGGTCGGTCATGCCGAGAACGGCCGTCCCGTGGCAAGGCTCGCGGGGCGCGCCAAGCAGATTGCCGACGAGCGCGGCGTCTCCGAGATTGCTCTCTCGCTCTCGTTCACGCACGACGTGGCTACAGCGATGGCGCTGCTCGTGACCGACGAGGTGCGTCCCAAACCCAAGGATGACCGCGATCCCGAGCGCGAGCTGCTCTCGTCATTCAAGCAGGCTCGCTCGGTGATAGACGAGCTCGAGCGCTTGCAGGGCGACGTTGCCTCGGCGCTCGAGAGCGCCCCGCCCACAAGGCAGCAACCGCAAGAGGCGTCGCAGGACGGCGCCGCAAAGGAGTGACACATGCAACCGATTCTGAATGTCGAAGACGTGCGTATGCTGGAGGTGAGCCTCACGAACGTGGGCGTCAGCATCTCCGAGCTCATGCACAGGGCCGGCTCCGCTGCCGCGAACGAGGTTCTGGCGATGGGCGAGGTCGAGTACGTCACCGTGTTCTGCGGCTTTGGCAACAATGGCGGTGATGGTTGGGTCGCGGCCGAGGAGCTGCTGCGCAAGGGCGTGCATGTGACGGTCGTGACTCCGATCGAGGCTTCCGAGATCAAGAGCGACCTTGCTCGCGTCGTCGCCCAGAGCGCCCTGTCGGTGGGGGTCGACGCCCGTGTCGCACCGCCCCGTTCCGACGTGGAGGAGCTGCTCGCACAGTCCGACGTGGTCGTCGACTGCATGTTTGGCACGGGCTTCCATGGGTCGGCTCAGGCTCCGTTTGACATCTGGATCGATTGCATCAACTCGAGTGGCGTTCGCGTCCTCGCCGTCGACGTCCCCAGCGGCCTCTCGGCCCAGACCGGCCATTACGAGGGTGCCTGCATCGTGGCCGACGAGACCGTGACCATGCTGACGCTCAAGCCCGGCCTGCTGTCCGATGAGGGCCGCGACGTGTGTGGCGCCATCGTGGTCGCACCTCTGGCCGAGCAGACCGAGCAGCTGGCTATCGAGGCGGACCCCGTTGCCTGGCGCGCTGACTTGGGCGACTATCAGGCCGTTATCGCACCTCCCACGACGGCAGTCGACAAGTTCTCCCGTGGTTCGGTGCTGGTTGTGGGCGGTTCGACGCGCTTTGTCGGCGCGCCCATGATGGCTGCCTTGGCTGCCGCCCGCGCGGGTGCCGGCTATGTCACGCTTGCCGTGCCGGAGCCGATCGTGCCCGCGGTGCAGGCGCACATGCTCGAGATACCCGTGGTGGGACTTCCCGCCGAGCAGGACGGCTGCTTCTCGACGCGTGCCGCCGACCTTGTCGTACGCCTTGCCGAGAACCGTACCGCAACACTCGTGGGGCCTGGCATGCGGGTCTCGTCGGGCACGGTGGCCGTGGTCTCGGCACTGCTCAACTCAACGACGAACTTGGTCGTCGATGCCGACGCGCTCAACTGCATCTCGAGGCTGACCTCCGGCCAGATAGACGAGTTCCCCGAGCTGCTGCGCCGCACGTCTCCCATCGTGCTCACGCCGCATCGCGCCGAGCTCGGCAGGCTGGTTGGCCTTGCGGACACCCCGCCCGACTCGCTGACGTCGATGCTCGACGCTTCGCGCAGAATCGTATGGGCAGACGGGGGGAGCGAGCTGTGCGTGCTCGCCAAGGGCAACGCCAGTGCTTGCGTGGGCGTCGAGGCGGCCGTGCTGCCCAAGCCCGGCCCGGCTTCGCTTGCCACCGCCGGCTCGGGTGATGTCCTGGGTGGCATTATGGCGACGCTCATGGCACGCGAGCAGATCGAGGGCACGGACCTCCCGCTGCTGGCTGCGCTTGCGTGCGAGATCCATGGGCATGCCGCCCTCCTTGCGACCGAGCAGTACGGCTCGCGCGGGGTGATGGCAGGTGACGTAATCGAGAAGATTGGCCTCGCCGTTGACGCCATCGAAGAGCGTTCTATGATGATGGGGCTCGAATACGAATAACGATGCCCTCCGCCGTCCGATGCGCGCGCTGCGACAGAGGCCGGGGGAGCTTGGCAGAAGGGGTGCATGGTCGTGCCGCTGACGAACGAGCCCAGTGACCGCTGGGCGTGGGTCGAGATTGACCTCAATGCCATACGAAAGAACACGCGTGCCTTCAAGGGTCTGCTCAAGAGGGGCACGAAGCTCATGTGTGCCGTAAAGGCAGACGCATACGGGCACGGAGCCGTAGAGTGCACCAAAGCGATGAAGGCCTCGGGTGCCGACCAGTTTGCCGTGGCAACGGTTGCCGAGGGGGTCGAGTTGCGTGAGGCGGGCATCGAGTGGCCCATCCTGATGCTCAACCAGGCTCCCGAGAGCGCCATCGACACCCTCGTCGCATACGACATCATGCCGAGCGTCTACACGTCCGAATTCGCACTCGCCTATGGCGAGCGTGCGGCGGCGGCCGACAAGGTGGGCAAGTACCATCTGGCCATCGACACGGGCATGACGCGCATTGGCGTGCTTCCCGAAGACGTGATCGAGTTCCGACATGCAATCGACTTCCATCGCGGCCTGTCCTGCGCGGGCACGTTCACGCACTTTGCCACGGCGGACAGCGCGCAGGACTGGGACTTCAAGCTCCAGGCACAGCGCTTCATGGATGCCGTCGACGCACTGCGCAACGCGGGCTGCGATGTTGGGCTGGTGCACTGCGACAACACGCCTGGTACGGTCTTGCATCCGCAGCTGCACAACGACATGTGCCGTGCGGGTATCGGTCTGTATGGATTGCAGCCGTGCGAGCTCACGGCCCCACGCATCTCGCTGACGCCCGCCATGAGCGTGCGTGCACGTGTGACACGTGCCATCTATCCTGCTGTGGGCGAAGGCGTGAGCTATGGCCTCAACTATCGCGTTCCCACACCGCACGTGCAGATCGCCACGGTGCCTCTGGGCTACGCTGATGGCCTCTCGCGCACGCTTTCGGGACGCATGGACGTGCTGGTGCATGGTAGGCGCGCGCGTCAGGTCGGCAACATCTGCATGGATCAGTTCATGTTTGCGGTCGATACCAATCCGGTGCGTTCGTACCGTCGTGCTCAGCCCGTCGCGGAGGGCGACCTGGTGACCATCATCGGTGAGGATGGCGACGAGCGCATCACCGCCGACGAGATGGCAGATCTCAGGGGCACCATCAACTACGAAGTGACCTGCAACTTTGGCATGCGCCTCGAGAAGGTGTACGTATAGCGGCGAAGCGCTGCGGAGGGTAGGCCGATGGCAAGAGCAAAGAGGGAGCGTCCCTCGTTGATGGATGCGGAGGGCACGATGGCAGTCATGCAGATTCCAGGCCACGATCACCAGAAGCCTCGCGAGGTCACGCTTGAGGAGATTCGCGCGGTGCTGGGCGACTGCCAGCTCTGTCCCCTCGGGCAGACTCGTACCAACCTCGTGTTTGGCGTGGGCAACCCGCACGCACGCGTGATGTTCATAGGCGAGGGTCCAGGCCGTAACGAGGATCTGCAGGGCGAGCCCTTCGTCGGCGCCGCCGGGCAGAAGCTCAACAGCCTGCTGGGGCTGGCGGGTCTCAGGCGTGAGGACATCTACATCGCCAATGTCATCAAATGCCGCCCGCCCTCCAATCGCAATCCGCAGCCTGACGAGATAACGGCATGTTCCCCGTTCCTTCGCGAGCAGATCCGTTCCATCTGGCCCGACGTCATCGTGTGTCTGGGCAACTTTGCCACCCAGTTCGTTCTACGCACCGAGATGGGCGTCACCAAGCTACGCGGCCAGCTGTACCAGACGGGGCACTTCACGGTGATGCCCACCTTCCATCCGGCTGCGACCATCTACCATTCCGACTGGCTGCCCCTGCTCGAGAACGACATGCGCATGCTGGGCCAGTGGCTAGCCGACCATCCCGTACAGGAGTAGCCCATGACCGAGAAGACCTTCGTGACCTCGGCAACAGACGAGACGATTGCGTTGGGGGAGCGTCTTGGGCGCTTGCTCCGGGCAGGGGACACGCTTGTTCTGACGGGTGACTTGGGCGCCGGAAAGACGCAGCTCACCAAGGGAATTGCACGCGGGATGGGCATCGAGGACGACGTGACGAGCCCCACCTTCAACATCCTCATGGTCTATGAGGGCTCGACGATGCCGCTGTATCACTTTGACCTGTACCGCCTGGACGATCCCGAGCAGCTTGAGGACATCGGCTTCTATGATGCGCTGGAAGGTGACGGTCCTTGTGTGATCGAGTGGGGCGAGCAGTTTGCCGATGAGATTGGCCCCCAGCGGCTCGAGGTGTACCTCACGCGCCTCGACGAGCGCGTGGGCGCCGGTGAAGAGCCACCTCGCGAAGTCAGGTTCGTGGCCCATGGCGGGCGCGCTGAGGAGATCGTGGGTGGTCTGTAGCAGCTTCGCGTTTCGGATCTTGCACCAGGGATGTGTTCACATGCTGCGAGGCGTGCCTGTGGCGCGTCCGTGACACATCATGCCGAATTTGCGTGCTCTGCCCTCGTGCCATGAGTTGCGGCTACACTTGTTCGGTGCACTCACTTGGTTAAGAAAGGCGTCCCATGACTGTTCAAGACCATACCCGCATCGTGCTTGCGCTCGACACCTCCACCGACATGCTTTGCTGCGCCGTCGCGCAGTGGACGCCGCGTGATGGGGGAGCTGACGTCACCGTGCTCGCGTCGGGCGACCACCTGTGTCGCAGGCAGACGAATGTCGAGCTGACGTCGACCGCGCTTGACTGCCTTGCTCGGGCTGGGCTCTCGATGGGTGATGTGGACGAGGTCCTGGTCGGGCGTGGGCCAGGCTCCTTTACGGGCGTGCGCATCGGCATCGCGACGGCCAAGGGTCTCTCTTGTGGGCTCGGCGTGCCACTGTATGGCGCGTCAACGCTCGACGCAGCGGCGTGGCATGCGTGGCGGTCGGGAGTCCGTGGGGTGCTGGGCGTGGTTGGCGACGCTATGCGCGGTGAGGTCTATCCGGGCGTCTACCAGCTAGGCGAGGAAGGTCCGACCCGCACGTTCGTGGCTGAGACCGTCGTCAAGGCACAGGCCTGTGTGGACGATTGGGCCGGGCGCTTTACTGCCGACACCCTTACGCTTACGGGCGATGGCCTCAAGAAGTACCGCTCCCTGTTTGAGGGGGCGGGCTTTGACGACGTGGTTGACGAGGCGCTGTGGCACCCCTCTTCTGAGGGGCTCCTGTATGCTGCCGCATCATGCGAGCGCAGCGACATCCGCGATTCTGGTGACCCTGCACTGGTGCTGCCCATCTACACGCGCCTCTCAGATGCCGAGGAGGCCGAGCGCCAGCGTCTGGGCCTTGGCAAGAGCGGCTTCGTCGAGGGCTCAGGCGTTGCCGAGGAGCTGGCTGGCATTCATACGCAGCTGAGGCCCATGTCGGTAAACGATCTTGCGCAAGTGGCGGAGCTCGAGGCAGACGCCTTCGTGGGTGGTGTTCACGAGCCTTGGACGGCTGCGATGTTCGAGGAGGAACTGTCGCAGCCCGGTCGCACCTGGTGGGTCGCGCACGACCGGGGTAGCGTTATCGGCTTTGCTGGGGGAGTGCTTGCGGGAGAGCGCCTCGAGGTGCTTGACGTGGCAGTTGATGCCAGTCGCCGTCATGAGGGCATCGCGAGTCGCCTGCTGGCTCGCCTCGCCTACGACGGGCAGACGCTCGGCGCGACCGAAATCACCCTCGAGGTCCACAATGGCAACGAGGCTGCTCGTGGTCTGTACGAGAGCCTGGGCTTCGAGCAGGTCGGTATGCGGCGCAACTACTATGGCCAAGGCAACGACGCTCTGATTATGACCGCGCTACTTCCGCTGATGGCCGACGTCTCGCGCGTGGGCGAGCGTCCCGAGCCTCGTCCGTCGGTGCGTCCGTGGCCCATCGTCCCGGCCGAGCGCACGCCGGAGGCTGCGAAGGCTATTGCCGATGCCGGTCCGCTGGTGCTGGCCATCGAGAGCTCTTGTGACGAGACGGCCCTCGCCATCATCGATGGCGCGGGTACCATCTGCGCAAACGTAGTGGCAACGCAGATTGACTTCCACGCGCGCTTTGGAGGAGTCGTACCCGAGATTGCCTCTCGCAAGCACACCGAGGCGATCGTGGGCGTCTTCGAGGAGACGCTTGCCAAGGCGGGCGAGCACTTTGGCGTGGACACGCTCGCCCCGAGCGACCTTGCCGCCATTGGCGTCACGGCTGGTCCTGGGCTTGTGGGCGCTCTGGTGGTCGGCGTTGCCTTTGCCAAGGGACTCTGTGCCGCAACTGGCCTGCCGCTCGTTCCGGTGCATCACCTCGAGGGGCATCTGCTTGCCAATCTCTTTGAGACTCCCGATCTGCAGCCTCCCTTTGTGGCAAGTCTGGTGAGCGGCGGCAATACCATGCTTGTGCATGTGCGTGCCTGGGGCGACTACGAGATCCTTGGCCAGACGATCGATGATGCGGTGGGCGAGGCCTTTGACAAGGTGGCAAAGGCTCTGGGCCTTGGCTATCCCGGTGGCCCCGTGATCAGCAAGTTGGCAGCGACGGGCAATCCGCGTGCGATAAACTTCCCGCGAGCCATGATGCACAGCCACGACTACCGCTTCTCGCTGAGCGGCCTTAAGACCGCCGTGATCACCTACATCCAGGGTGAGAACAAGGCGGGTCGGCCGATCAACCTGCCTGACCTTGCGGCGAGCTTCCAGGCGGCTGTGGTCGACGTGCAAGTGGCAAAGGCGGCGACTGCCGTGCAGGAGACCGGCGTCTCGGACTTCTGCGTGGGCGGAGGCGTGGCTGCCAATCCTGCGCTGCGGGCGGCGTATCATGAACGCTTTGCCAAGATGGGCGTGCGTGTGACTGTGCCTCCCATGGTGGTCTGTGGCGACAATGGTGCCATGATTGCCGTGGCGGCGCTGCGCAATCTTCGTGCCGGGATGACTGCGCCGCTGACCTTGGATGCTGCGCCAAACGCAAAGCTTGGCGAGTGGAGCAGCAGTGAGCCGCCGGTGGTGGGTCCCGGTTGGCCTGAGCGCCGGTAGGCTGAAGGTATAGAAGGAAATTGTCATAAACCGCGGACGGGTGAGCGACTCGTCCGCGGTTTGATGCCAAAAGAAGCGCTGGACCTGTACCAAACCGCGTACTAGTTAGGCACCAGTCCGCGGTTTGATGCCAAAAGTGAGCTGAGTTTGGTATGAGACCGCGTACCAGTCGGGCATATGTGCGGCAATCGCTAGCAGTCCTCCATCGAAGGCAACTTTGAGAAAACGTGACGAAAACGCGCACCCTAGCGCCTACGTCACCGCCGGTTGCCCTTTAAAATGCGTAGATATGCATAGTATGTGCAAAAGATACGTACCAATGCAATTGCATAGAAGACAACGACGCGCATGCTTGACGTTTTTGCAGGTAGATTGACCGTGCGACTATACTGCGACCAACTTGCGACGTAAAGCGTACATGAATACAAAAGGACACCCTCCGTATGCGTCCTGCTGCTTATGGTTGAAGGGAGGCGGATGCAAAGGAGGTGCCATGGCTGAGCATGTGCGTGCGTGGATGGAGCAAAAGCTGTCTGCGTCAGAAGAGAGTGGGTCCTGTCTGGTTGTTGACACGGGGCGAGAGCTCAGGCGTATGAGGCGCGCTGCTTCTACGGGTTTGGTCATCGAGGTGGCTCCGTCGGTCTTTGCACGGGCTTCGTATTGGAGCGAGTTAAAGCCAGCCGGAAAGGCTCGGCACGTTATGAGAGCCCTGCAGGAACTGCATCCCAAATGGATCTTTGCGGGCCCGTCTGCTGCGCTCGCCTTTGGCCTGTCGGTCAGTAATCGCTATCTAGACAAGGTGTGGGTTGCAACGTCGCGCAAGACTCATCAGCGAGAGTTGTCGTACCGACGGGCTGTTGTCGTCACGGGTGATACTGCAGTTTCGTTCGACGGCCTTCGACTCACCTCTTTTGAAAGGGCGGTTGGCGATTGCCTGCGCATCATGGACTTTCGTTCGGGCCTTGCGGTGGCAGACTCCGCCTTGCGCGTTGCGAGATGTACGCAAGGCGCGCTTGCGGCGGGCCTGGAAAGGGTCTGCGCAAGGATGCCGGGCCTAGCGCGAATGCGTCATCTCGTCAGTCTTGCGGATGCGCGCGCGGAGAGCGGCGGAGAGTCCATTGCGCGAGCGACAATGCTGGAGCTGGGCATCGCCTCCCCTGACCTTCAGCGGCGCTTTGACAATCCTGTTGCGCCTGGCGAGCCATATCGCGTCGACTTTGCTTGGGACATCGCTAAGAAGTGCATAGTGGGGGAGCTTGATGGCTTTGAGAAGTATGCAAATGAGGAGATGACCAAGGGCAGGAGCCTTGCAAAGGTCATAGGCGACGAGCATAGGCGCCAATCCCATATCGAGGCGGATCCTAGGGTTCTCCGCGTCGTTCGGTTTGGCTTCTCCGACGTCTTGGACGACAGCGGCTTCCTTGATCTTCTGCTTGAGTGCGGTGTTCCGCGGACATATGCATTCGATGCGCAAGTGCAGCTTGCGGGCGGCACGCTCCGCTGCCGTTGAGGCGTACGTTTGAGGTAATCGCCATCACTGTTGCACGGCGGGCCGATCGATTGTTGTGCGAAACCGCGGACCAGTCGGGCACTCGTCCGCGCTTTCGCACCAGAATGGGCGCAGGATTGGTTCAAGACCGCGGACCAGTCGGGCACTCATCCGCGCTTTGATGCCAAAAGTGAGCTGAGTTTGGTTCAAGACCGCGGACCAGTCAGGCGCCTGCTGTTGCTTGTGTGTATCAAACTTGCGTGCGTCCTTGCACCGACCCTTCCAAACTCCTACCGTATCCAATACTGTGGCGGAACTTTCTCGCGTCTGCGCGAAGCCTACGTGCACCTGCAAGGGGGAGGGGGATAGGCTCCCTCCGGTTGCGTCACACGGAAGGGGATTTGGCAAAACAAGAGAAAAGAGGACGCCATGACCACCCGCTTTGCCAGCAATGCATCTCCCAGCACGCAATCCAAGCTCTCGCGCCGTGACTTCCTCAAGCTCTCGGGTCTTGCCAGCCTCACCTTTGGCCTGACCGCCTGTGGCCCCGCTGCCCAGGAGACCGAGGAGACCGCCGCTGCTGCTGACGATACCGCAGCTGCCGCGTTTGGCGAGGGCGGCACGCTTCGCGTTGGCATGGAGGCCGCCTACGCCCCCTACAACTGGCAGGCTACCGAGGAGACCGAGTTCACCATCCCCATCGACAACGTCTCGGGTGCCTTTGCCGATGGTTATGACGTGCAGATCGCCAAGACGGTCGCCGAAGGCCTCGGCCTCGAGCCCGTTGCGGTCAAGCTCGAGTGGGACGGCCTCATCGAGGCGCTCGGCCAGGGCCAGATTGACGTCATCATCGCCGGCATGACCGCCACGCCCGAGCGCATGGAGTCCATCGACTTCACCGAGCCGTACTATGTGGGCACCTATGGCCTCATGGTCAAGAAGGGCTCGGAGTACGAGAAGGCAACCTCCATTCAGGACTTCAAGGGCGCAGCAGTCCTCGGCCAGAAGGACACCCTGCTTGACACCGTCATCGACGAGATCGAGGGCGTCAACCACCTCAGCCCCGTCCCGACGGTGCCCGACCAGATCTCGAACCTGCTCGCTGGCTCTTGCGACGCCATCACCTTTGACGTGGGCAACATCGCCAGCATGACCGAGGCCCATCCCGAGCTCGTGGGCATCATCTTCGACGAGGGCAAGGGCTTCTCAGAGGAGGTCCCTGTCAACATCGGTATCTCCAAGGGCCAGGACGAGATCGTCACGCAGATGAACGACATTCTTGCGACCATCGACGAGGCTAAGCGCCAGGAGATCTGGGCAGCTGCCGTCGAGCGTCAGCCCGAGTAACGAAGATCTAAAGCTGTTGCGCTGCGGGGAGGGAAGGCCGATGCCTCCTCCCCGCTCAGCGCTTGCGCGAAGTCGCCTGTGAGGAGACGCTTGCCTCACCTCCCGATGACAGCTCGTGCCTTAACGCTGCAAAAATCATGTTTGAGCCGGAGGTTGTTCTTGTTGGAACGGTTACGTAGGATTTGGCGGTTCGTGGTTGAGGACCACAAGTATGTGCTTCTTGGCACGTCGGTGGTGGCCGCTATCGGCATTTGGTTCTCCATGCAAAAGCGCTCGAACATGAGCTTCCTCCGAAACGCCTATGCGGTCGAGGTGGCCATGTACTGGTTCCTCATCGGATGGCTGGCCATCTCGGCCGTCGCGCTGGTGTGGAAGCTCACGCACTGGAAGGGTGACGCCTACGAGCGCACGTCTCCGTTCACGAAGCCTGCGGCGAAGACCGCCCTGCGCTACGGCTCCTATGCCGTGTGCGCCATCACGGCTGCGCTGTTCGTCGATCGCGCTGTCATGGGCTTCCTGTCGGTCCTGTCCGAGAGCCTTGCGCAGGACAAGAACCCGTCAGACTTCCTCAGCTCGATCTTCTACATGCTGGACAAGAGCTACGGTATCATCGGCCAGGGCATTCTCACGACGGTGGGCCTCTCGGTCTTTGGCACGCTCATCGCGTTTGTGCTGGCAATCCTGTTGGTGTTCCTGCGCATCCAGACGATAGACCGCTCGGACAACGACGCAGTCCGCTTCTTCAAGACGGTCGGCTCCGGCTTTGCCAAGGTCTACTCGACGGTGGTGCGCGGCACGCCCATGATGGTTCAGGGCATGCTGATCTACTTTGCGGGCTTTGGCCTGCTGCGCAACTCGGGCATGACAGTGTCCGAGATCGGTCGCGTGTGGTCGACGTTCGTTGCCGGTCTGGTCACCATCTCGCTCAACTCCACGGCCTACATGATGGAGGTGCTGCGCGGTGGCATCGAGGCGGTCGACCCCGGCCAGAACGAGGCCGCTCGCTCGCTGGGCCTCTCCCAGTGGCAGGCCATGATAAAGGTCGTCTTCCCGCAGGGCATCAAGAACGCCATCCCGGCGCTCTCCAACGAGCTGGTCGTCAACATCAAGGACTCTTCGGTCCTGTCGGTCATTGGCGTGTTTGACCTGATGTTTGCCACCAAGACGGTCGTGGGCATCTACTTCAAGCAGGTCGAGCTGTACGTGGTGGCGGCGCTTTGCTACCTGTGCCTGACCATGGTCGCCAGCTGGCTGCTGGGCAGGTTTGCCAAGCACCTGTCCGTCGAGCCCCAGCCGCTGACGAGCGTGTCCGACATGAACGCCACGGTGGGCACCGTCGCCGGTACGTGGAGCTCCGAGTACTCGCTCGAATCCAAGAAGCACCAGAACCAGGAGGGCCGCTAACCATGGCAGACAACACTGCGGCCGAGCCGCTCATCCGCGTTGAGAACCTGCGCAAGTCCTTTGGCAGCCACCTGGTGCTCAAGGACATCGACTTTGCCGTCAATCCTGGCGAGGTGGTGACCATCATCGGTGCATCGGGCAGTGGTAAGTCCACGTTGCTGCGCTGCATGAACCTCCTCGAGACGCCCGATTCGGGACATATCTGGTTTCACGGCGAGGACCTGGCCGCCGATCGAGTCAACATCAATCGCCTGCGCGAGAAGATCGGCATGGTGTTTCAGAGCTTCAACCTGTTCAACAACAAAAACGTGCTCGACAACTGCACGCTGGCGCCCATCACGCTCAAGAAGATGAGCAAGGCGGATGCCGAGGCCGAGGCGCGTAAGAATCTCGAGGCCGTGGGGCTGTCCGACTTCATTAACGCTCCGGCGACCTCGCTTTCGGGCGGCCAGAAGCAGCGCGTGGCCATCGCGCGCGCACTGTGCATGAAGCCCGACCTGATGCTGTTTGACGAGCCGACCTCCGCGCTCGACCCCGAGATCGTGGGAGAGGTCCTCAACGTCATGCGCGACCTGGCGGCCGAGGGCATGACGATGGTGGTGGTCACCCACGAGATGGCCTTTGCCAAAAACGTGTCAGACAAGGTCGTGTTCATGGACCAGGGTGTCATTGCCGAGCAGGGCGACCCGCAACAGATGTTCACCAACCCCAAGTTGCCCCGTACGCGTGAGTTCCTGGCGCGCTATCTGGAGGACTAGGCCAGGCCGTGCGTTGGGGACAGGCACCGCTGCACACTGGCGTGCGTTGGGGACAGGCACCGCTGCACGGTTGGGGTAATCGAGGTGCATGTGCGTAGCTCCTCTGCCCAACCGTGCAGCGGTGCCTGTCCCCAACGCACGCCAGTGTGCAGCGGTGCCTGTCCCCAACGCACGGCCGTCGCGCTAGACTGGACGTGGTACACCACGACGGGGAGGGACGTATGGCTCCTGACTATGTCATAGCATCGCAGAATGTATTCACAGCCTCCCTCGGCTGTGACGAGGCGCGGCCTCTGGCAATCGCAGTGCGGGGTGGTCGTGTGGCCGCAATCGCCCCGCGGGACCAGGCTCATGAGCTTGCCCAGGGCTCACGTGTGGAGGACTGGGGCGATGCCTTCGTCTGTCCGGGCTTTCATGACGCACATCAGCATGTGTTCCATGCGGCGCTCTTTCCCAGCGATCTCGCCACCGAGTACGCAGGCGCCAGCGAAACCGACTGCGTGGCGCACCTGCAGGCATGGGCGGCCTCCCGTCCCGACGACGGCTCGTGGCTCGTGTCGCATGGCTGGCGTGAGGCCCTGTGGAACCCACCCATTGTTCCCACCCGTGCCACGCTCGACGCAGCCTTCCCCGATCGTCCCGTTGCCATGTACTCAGGAGATGCGCACACCCTGTGGACCAATACCGCCGGCCTGCGTGCGCTGGGCATTACTGACGACACCGAGCCTCCCGCAGGTGGCGGCTTTGACCGCGACGAGCATGGCCACCTGACGGGCGTCATCCGCGAGGCTGCAGGCATGGTGTATGTGGCGCGCGTGCTCTCGAGCTTCTCGAACGAGCAGCTGTGCGGCATCTACCGCGATTATTTCACCAAGCTCAACGGCATGGGCATCACCTCGGTCTGCGACATGGCGCTCTCGCTGCTGCCGGGCGCAGATGGGATAAATCCGCAGGTATATGAGGCTCTTGAAGCTTCGGGAGGCCTCTCGGTGCGCGCGCACCTATTCCCTTGCCTCTCGGACGACCAGTCCAATCTCGAGGGGCTGCAGGCGCGCTACGACGGCACACGTCTGCGCGCGCCAGGCTTCAAGCAGTTCTTTGACGGCGTAAGCAGCCAGCACACGGCGTGGTGCACCGAGCCGTATGAGAATGCGCGCTTTGATGGTGACGTCGGCCGGCCCACTGTGGATCCGGCGCGCATGCGCGAG
>JAGAVX010000058.1 GCA_017941705.1 Atopobiaceae bacterium | reverse complement strand
GGCATCTGCCTTGTCACGGGACTCTACGCCCAGGCACACAAGGCGGTGTAGCTCCCGAGATTGCGAGTGTGGTCCGGGGGACACGCCCCACCGCACCAGAACTGTGGTCCGGGGGCGTGTCCCCCGGACCACAGTTCTGTTGCGTTGGGGCGTGTCCCCCGGACCACACTCGCAATCTCGGGAGCTACACCGCCTTGTGTGCCAGGGCGTAGAGTCCCGTGACAAGGCAGATGCCCATGCAGACCAGGCCACCAAAGAACATGAGCGGGAAACCGCCCGGAGAGTCGATCACAAAGCTCCAGAAGACCGCTGCGACCGCACTCATGAGCGAGCCCACCATCGATATACGAGAGTAGATGTTGGTGTAGTCGGCGCTGCCAAAGACCGATCGCACCAACAGCGGCGTCTGTACCGTCGTCATGGCGTAGACCACGCCAAAGAGGAACGCACCGACTAGCAGAAGCGCCAGGCTGGACGGCACGAACCACATGAGGAGCACGCCTGCGACACCGCAGCCAAGACCAAAGAAGATGCCCAAGCGGACCGATCGGTCATTGATGGTGCCGAGAAGCACCTTGCCGATTGCCTGTCCTGCCATGGCTGCGCTGGCCACGATGCCAGACGCTGCCGCCACGGCGGGCAGTGTCGCCTCGAACGAGCTCGCGTAGCTTGCCAGGAACTGGTAGATGGTCTGGTTGAGCGTGATGACCCCACAGAAGATGCAGAGGGCCAAAAACGCAGGCGTCTTCATGGCGATTGCGGCGGGAATACCTGCAACGTCGACGGTCGCGGTGGTGCTATCGGCACCCTCGGACAGGGCGCCGTAGGGAGCCAAGCCCTTGTCTTTTGGGCTGGTGCGTACGACAAGAAGGGTGAAGGGGAGCGTCCCCACCAGCACGATGATGCCAAACACGAGGTAGGCAGTGCGCCAGCCCTCGGGTCCGCTCTGGATGAGCGAGGTTCCGATGGGGTTGAAGATCACGCCGCCGATGCCTGTGAATGCCATGCACAGCCCAACGAAGAAGCCGACCTTCTGCACGCACCAGGCATTGATGAGCGTTGGGACCGAGAGGTAGATGAGCGGCGCCACACCCACGCCCAGAATGGCTCCCATGACGTAGAACCAAGGCATCGAGTTGCCCCTGCTCATGCCGATGAGCCCGGCACCGCACAGCACCACGCAGGCCGAGAGCACGATGCGCAGGTCAACCTTGCTCATGATGCGGCCAGCGACGGGCAGCGTGAGCATCATGGCGATGTTGAGGATAGAGAAGTACAGGGTGAACTGCGCCCGTGCCACACCGAAGAATTCAGAGACCGGCGTGAAGAAGATGCCGGCGCACGAAAGCACGAGTGCGCAGGGCAAACAGGTGATGGCGATGCAGCTCGCCACGATGGCATAGGCGTAGTGGAAGTTTTTGCTCATGAGGGTTCCTCGTGTTGCGTGCCGGAGCATTCAAAACGTGTCCGGGTCGTGGGTCGATAGTGGACAAGACACCTAAATCTCGGTCGAGCGCACACGAATCGTGGGAAAACGTCTCGGTTCGATCGAGATTTAGGTGTCGGGTCAGGTAGTGATGCTCTATGCCTCAACGTCGGCGAAGGCACCCTCCATCGCAAAGCCCTTCCAGGAGGGTTCGCCCGTGTAGGTCATGACCTCCTCGGTGCCCTTGAGGGCGCGGACGGCGCCGGAGGCGGAACCCTCCATCTCAAAGTCTCCGCCATACGCAATGACCGGGGCAATCCAGCCGACGCGCTCCTCGATGTAGGCGACGAAGCCCTTGTCGTTGGAGACGCCGCCGGTGAGGATGATGCCGTCCACCTTGCCCTTGAGAGTGGCAGCGAAGGCGCCGATCGCCTTGGCGGTCTGGTAGGCCATGGCCTCGTACACGACCTTCGCCCACTCGTCACCCGCGGCGATACGCTCGTTGATCGCGATGGCGTCATCGGTGCCCACAAGGCCAAGCAGGCCGCCGGTCTTGCCGATGACATTCATGATCTCACGCTTGTCATGCGTACCGTCAAAGGCCAGTGCGACGACGGGCTTGAGGGGCACGTCTCCAGAGCGGTTGGGGGCAAAGGGGCCGGAACCCTCGAGCACGTCGTTGGTGTCGACCATGCGGCCTTGGCGATGCGCCGCCACCGAAAGTCCGCCGCCCACGTGCGCGACGATGACGTTGACCTCGTCATATGACTTGCCGATCGAGGCGGCGTAGCGGATGGCGCACTCCTTCTGGTTGAGGCAGTGCACGTGGCTCTTGCGGTAGACGCCGGGGTATCCCGTGATGCGTGCGACGTCATCGAGCTCGTCGGTGTCAGGCTGGTTGACGGCGAAGGCGGGCTTGCCGGTCTTTTGCGCGAAGGAGTGCAGGATGGGTGCGCCCAGGATGGCGGGATGGTTCATGCCGCAGTTGAGGACGTGCTCGCAGACGGTTTCGTCGATGGCAAAGATGCCACCGATAGTGGGTCCCATGCCGCCGCAGTACCCGCTGAAGGCGTCGATGGACTCGAGCGTGACGCCGGCCTTGTCGAGCTCGCGCTCGATGGTATCGATGCGGTACTGCAGCTGGTCCTTTGCCAGATCGAAGGCGGCGAGCTCGGCGGGGTCGTGGCGGACGTTTGCCTTGAAGACGGGCTCCGTTCCCTCAAAGACGGCGACCTTGGTCGAGGTCGATCCCGGGGAGAGCGTGAGAATGCGGTAGGCCATGGGATTCCTTTCATCGGGAAGGCGGCTTGGCTTGCGGGCAGGCACCATCTCCTGTGGCATACGATCGCTGGGGCCTTTGCTCAAACCATCGACCCGCATGGCGAGCCGCAAGATAAGACCTCTTTATCCTACGTAAGCCCTTTTGGCAATCACATGGTCACAGCCCTTAAATAGTCAAAGCATGCATCGATAAGTTTGTGCACTAGCACAGCGCACACAAACCCCCAAATCTCGAAAATGGAGGGAAAACACAAGCGCAAAGATGGGCGAGGTACATGAAGCTTCGAACGGTTCTGGGCGAGCTTGGGGTAACCGATTATTTGGCTGGTGGTGACGTCAACTTCGAAGAGGACGTCATAGTGTTTCCCCACCTGGTGCCCGACGTTTCGTTTCCCGAACAAGTGACGATTGCACCAAAGGATACCGCAGGGCCGATTGAGGGCTTTGCAGGCACGACCATCGTTCTATGTGACGGCGGCCTTCCCGAGACGGGGGAGCGGCCGCCGCTGCGCACGGTGATGGTCGTCTCGGACCTCACGCGGGATGAGTTCGAGCAGATGTTCGAGCACCTTCCGGCAAAGCATGTGGAGCTCGACCTCCAGCGCAAGCGCATCTACCTCGCGTTCCAGAGCTCCTACGATCTCCAGCGCTATGCCGACAAGGTCTACGAGATCCTGGGAAATCCCCTGATGATCGTCAACTCTGACCGGCGCCTGCTGGCATGGGCGGGAGACTTTCCCGAAGACCGCGCAGATGTGCTCGAGGAGATCACGCAGGGCTACATCTCCGAGGAGGTCAACGCGGAGTTGGAGCGGGACGGCATCCTCGATGACGTCCGTCATGCAGGGCATTCCATCATCTCGGCCAACGAGCGATTTGGCCAGCGCTGGGTCACTTCCATCATCTCGTTCCACCACATGGAGATGGGCCGCTTTGACATGCTCGAGCAGAACGGCACCATTACCGACGCCGACCTCGAGCTGGTCGACTTCGCCGGCTCGCTCGCCGGTGTGATGATCGACAAGCTGGGCATTGCCGGAGAGCGCGCCGGCTCGGGGTCGACGGTCCTCGACGACCTGCTGGGCGACACCTTTGCCAACGAGAAGACCATGCGGGCCCAGCTCGCGTTGAGCTCGATGCCGGTGGACGACACCTACGTACTCGCCGAGCTTGCCGCAGACCGTGAGCTCCCGCGCAACCATCTCCAGCGCATTGCCGCGCGCGTGTCAAACGCCTTCCGCAACAGCCTTTGGACGATGCGCAATGGACGGCTCGTCATCCTCATCGCGTTGGGTCCCCGCACCTGTCCCGGATGGGACGGCTACGAGCGAACGATACGCCTGCTCGGTCAGCGCAAGGAGTTCGTCACCACGCTCGAACGCAACGGGATGAAGGCATACGTCAGCGAGCCCTTCGAGCAGATCGCCCTTACGCGTGACCGGTATCAGCAGATTGCCGACCTCATGGCGGCTCGCGTGAACGATACGGCCTCGATCGTGTACTTCTGGCAGCACCGCTATTCGGTGCTCGCCAACATGGCCCAGACCTTTGGGCAGCTCGACATGATGCTTGACAAACGCGTCGTCACCATGAGCCTGTACGACAAGGACCACGGCACCGCCTACCTCGAGACGGCCTATCGCACGGTCGAGCATCCCGGCAGTCCGGCAGAGGCCGCCAAGGCGCTCAACGTCCACCGCAACACCTACTTCTATCGCGTCAACAAGATTTTGGAGCTGTTCTTCATCGACCTCAAGAAGGGCGAGGACCGGTTGTCTGTCGCATTCTTCATGCACTATCTGTGCGGCATGGACAACCAGATGATGTTCGACCCCTCCGACATGTCGCTTGCCTGGCAGCGGTCGGTCGGTCGCGTCAGCTAGCCTGCCGAGCAACCCGACACCAGCCCCGACACTTAGTCTCTTGCCCTATGAAATGCCACATTGTGGCACGTTCCGCTCATAGGCATTCAAACGATTGCACAGCGTGTTAGCTCATAAGCTTTTGCTGTTAGGTCAGTTGGTAAACACATGTTGGAGAGGGGATACCTATGACCAAGATCCTCGGCGTGTCGTTTGGCACCAAGAACGGGAACAACGACTCCATCTGCAAGGAGGTGCTCAAGGGTGCCCAGGAGGCCGGCTGCGAGGTCGAGTTCATCCGCGCCCAGGACCTCGACATCAAGCACTGCACCGGCTGCATCGCCTGCGTCAAGGCGCTCATGAGCGGTCGCGGCAACATGTGCGTCCACAAGGACGACTTCGACTGGCTTGCCTACAAGATGTTCACCTCCGATGGCATCGTCATGGTCGACCCGATCTTCGAGACCGGTGCGTCGGGCCTGTTCCACACCATCATGGACCGCTTTGGGCCCCGCATGGACACCGGCAACAACTTCATCGGCATGCAGATTGCCAAGAACATCATCGAGCATGGCGGCAAGGGCACCATTCCGCCTGAGTGCGTCTTCCACACCGGCATTCCCGTGAGCTACATCGGCATCGGCGGCTCCGACTGGGGCACCCACATCCAGTCCGACCACCAGATCCAGTCCATGACGCCCGCATGGAAGGTCATCGACAACGAGTGGATCGCCTGGTCCAAGACCGCCCTCATGAAGGACGAGGTCGTGGCGCGCGCCCATCAGATCGGCATCAACCTGGCCGAGGCCGCCAAGGATCCCGAGCATGCCGAGTACAAGGGCGAGAAGGGCGTCTGCCCGCACTGCAACTGCAATGATTTCTACCTGTACCCCGGCACCAACCGCGCCGTGTGCTGCGTCTGCGGCCTGCAGGGCAAGATCGTCATCGACGCCAAGGGTGCCGTCACGGTCGAGTACGCCGAGCATGACCTGACCGACGAAGAGGGCAACGTCATCTATGACGCCGACGGCGCTCCCGCCTTCCCCGGCATCTACGACGAGCAGGGCCGCGAGCGTGCGCATGACACCATGGGTGGCAAGCAGATTCACGGCGAGGACATCGGCAAGAACGAGGGCATCCTGGCCGAGCTGCAGAAGACGCCTGAGTACAAGGCGCGCGTGAAGGCCTACAAGGAGTTCCTGTCGCCGGTCAAGCCCGACGAGGACGACCGCTACGCCAAGTTCCAGGATCTCGGCACCCGCAAATAGAGTCATGACGAGGGCCCTTGTGCGAATGAACAAGGGCCCTCGAGCTACTTAGTTCCAACGTCGGTTCTGCTCACATAGATGCAGGGCCGTATGTGTGGGAACGTTAGGTTCTAGGTAATGGGGCCGTCTGCACAAGCAGGCGGCTAAACGGATAAGAAAGAGCAACAAGGAGGGTACGTATGGCAAAGCAGCTTGAAACTGATGTCGTCGTCGTTGCGGCTGGCCTCTCTGGCCTTGCGGCCGCCATCTCTGCGGCAGAGAACGGCGCAAGCGTCATCTGCCTCGAGAAGGCGTCCAACACGGGTGGTGCCGCCAACATGGGCATGGGTCCCTGCGCGGCTGGCTCGCCTGTCCAGAAGATGAGCGGCATCACGCTCACCCCGGGCGAGCTCTTCCGTCGCCACATGTTCTATACCCACTACCAGGTCGACGCCAAGCTCGTCAAGGCCTACTACGACAAGTCCGGCGACACCATCCAGTGGCTCATGGACATGGGCGTTCAGTTCAACTCCGTGCGTCCCGCTTTCCGCGCTGGTGAGCGCACCAAGGCCTACGCCGACGGCGAGTACACCTGGCACGTCGTTCAGCCCGAGGACGGCTCCGAGCCCGGCCCGCGTGCTGCCACCACGATGACCAAGCGCATGACCGAGAAGGCCCAGGACCTCGGCGTCGAGTTCATGCTCGAGACCCCTGGCACCGACCTCATCATGGAGGACGGCAAGGTTGCTGGCGTCAAGGCTGTTGACAAGAGCGGCGAGGAGATCGAGATCTCCTGCAAGGCTGCCATCGTCGCCACCGGCGGCTTTGGCCACAACGTTCAGATGATTCACGACAAGATCGGTCTGGACTGGGGCAAGAACCTCTTCTCCTTCGCTATCCCCGGCATGGATGGCGACGGCTTCAACATGTGCCACAAGGCTGGCGCGGGCCATACCCCCGTTACCATGGAGCTCATGTACCAGCTTCCCGACAACATGAACCACTTCTATGTAGAGGGCGCCTTCCGTCAGCCGTGCTACTGGTGCGACCGTCTGGGCGAGCGCTTCATGCCCGAGGACGAGGTCTTCAACACCACCTTCGTCGGCAACGCCATTAACCACCTGCCCGGCAAGGTCGGCTACGCCATCTTCGACGCCAACATGCTCAAGCGCTGGAAGAAGTATGGTCCGGACATCGTCTCCCACGTGCACCCGCACGACCTCTACGAGGGCTTCGAGGCTCAGTGGAACGCTGACCTCGACACCTACAAGGACGACGAGGGCAACCCCTACATCGCCCAGGCCGACACCCTCGAGGAGCTCGCCGAGAAGCTTGGCATCGACGTTGACGGCTTTGTCGCCGCAGTCGAGGAGTACAACGAGATGTGCGCCGAGGGCTATGACGCCCTGTTCGAGAAGGATCGCCAGTACATGATTCCGCTGGAGGAGGGTCCCTTCTACGGCTGCAAGCAGTTCATGGGCGCCTACGGCACCCTGGGCGGCGTGCTTGTCAACCACAAGCTCGAGGTCATGACCGACGACTACGAGAAGATCCCTGGCCTGTACTGCGTCGGCACCGACGCCTGCACCATCTATGGTGACTCCTACAACTTCTGCATCCCTGGCAACACCATGGGCTTCTGCCTCAACTCTGGCCGCATTGCCGGCGAGAACGCTGCCGAGCTCGCCTTTGGCGACGGTGGCGATGAGGACTGGGATGACGGCGACGGCGACTGGGACTAGTCACTTGGTTTGAGCTGCAGTCTGATTAGCTCGATGGGGCGCGCCACTAAAGGCGCGCCCTTTATGTTGCAGCATCAATGTGATTGGGTATGGATTTGCCCTGCGGGGTGTCCAAGGGTGCCCAATTATTGTGTGGCAGGGTATTGTCTCGGCCTCAGGGTGTGAGGCTGCGGGTGCGTGAACCGCTCTGAAAGTCGGCAGGGTTCACGTGCCCCAAAAGCCATTGTCATTAACAATATTTATCAGGCATTACTTGCCGGATTGCATGGATCCACGGGGCACGTGAACTTTTTGGACGCGCTATTAGTTCACGTTCCCCAAATCTCGCGATTATCGCTTCAGAATCCTGCAGTTTTGCCGATATTGGCATCAGCAAACGTGGCACGTGAACTCCAGCGCGTCGACTCGCGACTCATCGCCTTGTTCATTTGGCCCGGCGTCTTCGGAGTTCATCGTAGCCAAGGGGCCCTAGGTGCCTTCGGTGCGTAAGAACGTCAAGAAGGCCCTGCAGCTCGCTTGTAGTGGGCCAAAGATCCTCGTTAATCTCATGGCCAATGCGTTTTGCCACCTCACGACCGATGTGAGACATCTGCTCGGCATCACCCAGCTGCTCTTTTGCTAAATACCAGAGCTCATATCCCTCAGCCCGTGTAGCATACCAGCGAGCGTAATCTGCCCCGAGCCGAGCCCCGTGCTCATCTCCCTGATACTCCAGTCCGAACTTCTTGCGGGGCCAACAGAGATCAATACGAATGGTCTCATGCGGATACAGTCTTTGAGCCTGCGACGAGAGGCCAATCTCGTAGTTCATGGTTGGCTGTGGGATGAACAGCCCGTGAAGCTCTGGAGGCAGTGACAATGCAAGCTGTAGCGACGTTTCCGGTGCGGATGCGGCTCCGTCGCAGGTATAGGCCATAGCTAGCTTGAGGTTCCCTTTGCCCCGTGAGTGGTTCGCCCCCGTAAGAAAACCATTCAGAGACTCGAAGCAGGTGAGAGGCGCCCGCTTTTCTGGAGTTCCTTGCTCAGTGTTAATTGGTGACCATATGCCCAGATAGCGGCCAAGCATCTGACAGAGGTTTGCCTGATGCAGTTGGGATGCCTGTTGCAGAAGAGTGAACTCGGGAGAGCAGACATAAAGCCCTTCCCCGAGAGAGAGGACGCTGTTGGGCGGTAAGGGTGTGGTCCACACATGACACGCGGTACCTGGCAAGCGCCTGCGGTTCCTGGCGTTGTTGACCAAGAACTCGATGGGCCTTTGCAGCATGTCTGCATAGGTGCCAAGGACATCTCTGACCAAGTTGTAGTCCGGCACAAACGATGACGGATCTGGGGACGCGAGCGAGACGTCGAGTCCCTTGAGGGCAATGAGTTCAAGGATTGTGTCAGCCGAGAGATTGCACAGACAAGCGCTCATAGTGCCTCATTTCGTAACGCTGTTCCGAGCGGTTGAATTTGGGTGCGCCCAAGCATACGACACGGTCGGGGCATGAGATGCCTTCAATCAAAAATTAATCCATGCATTGTTTGGTATAGGCGCAAAGAGCGAATGGATCGAGGTCGGGTGATGGCGTGCTAATGACCAATGGCTGACGCTTTTGTGCACCCGTTATTTGTTTGAATGCACAGTATTTGGCTCATGGCACATCAAGAGTTGTGGTGGCGGCACATTTTCCATACGGATGTTTTGCTTCAGAGTAAAGATGGCTTTTTATGTAACGTTGGCGGGACCCTCGTGGTTCTGCCAACACGGCATTCGAAAGGAGAGGAGCACATGCAGCTGACGATTGACGGCCAGCTCGTCGAGGCTCAAGAGGGCCAGTCCGTCCTCAATGCCGCGCTTGCTGCCGGCATCTTCGTGCCGCATCTGTGCGGCCATCCCGACCTGGAGCCCATCGGGGGATGTGGCCTCTGCATGGTCGAGGTGGCAGGCGAGGACGAACCGGTTCGCGCCTGCATGACCAAGGCGACCGAGGGCATGGTCGTCAACACCAAGGGCGATGCTGCCGACAAGCTGCGTCGCCTGGCCATGGAGCTCATCCTGGCCACCCATCCGGCTGACTGCACCGGCTGCCCCAAGTACGGCGTCTGCGAGCTGCAGTCTATGTACCAGTACATGGGCGTCTCGCCGCAGCGCTGGCGCTGCAAGGGACGTACCGTTCCCACCGACGACTCCAACCCGCTGATCACACACGGCTTCACTCGCTGCATCCGCTGCGGGCGCTGCGTGCGTGCCTGCGAGGAGCTGCGCGGCGTGGGTGCCATCGGCTTCCACCGTGCCGAGGACGGCTCCATGCGCGTTGCCATCAACGGCGCGTCGCTGCAGGAGGCCGGCTGCCGCTTCTGTGGCGCCTGCATCGAGGTGTGTCCGACCGGCTCCATCGTGGACATGGTGGGCCTGGCCAAGGAGAACCGCAGCCGCGAGGACAACATCGTGCCCTGCCGCAGCGGCTGCCCCGCGCACATCGACATCCCTCGCTACCTGCGCTATGTCAAGGCCGGGGAGTGGGAGAAGGCCACGGCCGTCGTGCGTGAGAAGGTGCCGTTCCCCGAGAGCCTCGGCAACATCTGCACCCACAATTGCCAGGGCGAGTGCAAGCGTAACTACCTGCAGGAGCCGCTCTCCATCTGTCGTCTGAAGCGTGCCGCTGCGGTGCGCGACTCCGGCGAGTGGAAGAGCCGCGTGCGTCACGAGCCCCTGACGGGCAAGAAGGTGGCCGTCGTCGGCGCGGGCCCTGGTGGCCTCACCGCAGCGCTCTTCCTTGCCGAGAAGGGCCACAAGGTCGACGTCTTTGAGGCCAACGCCAAGGTCGGCGGCCAGATGCGCTACGGCATCCCCGCGTACCGCCTGCCGGACGAGATCGTGGACCGCGAGGTCGCAACCATCCTCGAGATCAGCCAGGCCGATGACGCCGAGCCGCGCATCGAGCTCAAGTGCAATACCCGTGTGAAGGACGTCAAGGCGCTGCTTGGCCAGGGCTATGACGCGGTGCTCGTCACCGTCGGAACCTTCCAGGGCAACGTGCTGCCCATGGAAGGCCATGACCTGCAGAACGTCTATGTCAACACCGAGTTCCTCAAGGCCGCGCGCGAGGGCAACCCGCAGCCGGTCGAGGGCGGTCGCGTCGTGGTGCTCGGTGGCGGCAACGTTGCCTACGACTGTGCACGCACGGCTGTTCGCCTGGGTGCCGCCAGCGTCGACATAGCCTGCCTCGAGGCCGAGGCGAAGATGACCTCCACGCCCGAGGAGCGCGAGGAGGCTGCCGAGGAGGGCATCGTCCTGCACGACGCCTATGCCTTCACCTCCATCAACGACGATGGAACCGGCAAGGTCGGCTCGATGACCATCCACAAGATCGCGAAGTTCTACTTTGACGAGAACCACCGCGCGGTGACCGAGCTCGTCGAGGGCGGCGAGCTCACGCTGCCTGCCGACTACGTCATCTTTGGCGTCGGCCAGAAGCCCGAGGACACCATGGGCTTCGACCTCGAGCTCACGCATGGGCCGTACGTGGTGGCCAACGCCGACCACGCTACCAGCGCCGACGGCATCTTTGCCGCGGGCGACGTGGTCACCGGCACCAAGAGCGTCATCGCCGCCATCGCCGAGGGTCGCGAGGCTGCGAGCGCCATTGACCGCTACCTGGGTGGCGACGGCGACATCTCCGCCGAGCTGCTCGATCCCGAGCAGCCCGAGAAGGAGCTGGGCAAGGCTCCGGCCGAGTTCTACACGCCTGCCGTGCAGCCCGAGATGGCGCCAGCCGACGAGCGCAAGGGCAACTTTGCGCAGTACGAGTGCCCGTTCACCGAGGACGAGGCCAAGTGCGAGGCCAGCCGCTGCCTGCAATGCGACCTGCGCCTGACCATCACCAAGCCGCGCCTTTGGAACGAATACTAGGGGAGGGGGAACCATGGACTACGCGATCAACCAAGCTGGCAACACGACCGTATCGGCACTGCTCGATGCCGTAGGCGCGTCCGCCGAGGGCCTCAAGGCAGTCTGGCTCTCCTATCCGACGGCAGCCTTTGTGCCGGCCGCCCAATTTGCGGACGAGCTTGAGGTAGCGGAGGGGACCGAGTGCCTGCGCACCTATGGCGAGGGTGACTGCATGGCAGATGCCCTATACAAGGTAATCGGAGAGCTGCGCATGGCCACCGAGTGCACCTGCACCTTTGGTCATGAGGGCGGCTATCAGCTGCACACCATCATGGGCGACGCCTGCACCAAGAAGGGCAAGCCGTCAGACATCGCGCTGATGCGCGACCTTGCCCCGGTCATGGAGAAGCAGGCAATCTGCGGTGAGGGCAGGGCCATCGGCCGCGTCACCATCCAGGCGCTTGACCTCTTCGCCGCCGAAATCGAGCCGCACTTTGCCAAGCGCCAGTGCCCAACCGGTGGCTGCGAGGCCTTCAAGACATACCACGTCCTGGTGAGCAAGTGCACGGGTTGCGGCAAGTGCCTGAAGGCCTGTGATGACGGCGCCATCCTTGGCAAGCCAAAGTTCGTGCACGTCATCAACCAGAAGAAGTGCACGCAATGCAACCAGTGCCTTGAGGCTTGCCCCGAAGGCGCGATCGTGCGTGCGGGCGCGAAGAAGCCCAAGACGCCGCCCAAGCCCATTCCGGTGCGCCGCAAGTAGGCCGCGCAACGCGCGCAGGCTCAGGACAAGGGAATAAGAAGCCGCATAGAGGGAGTCGGGGCACACACGCCTCGGCTCCCTCTGGATTGCCGATGCGTTATGCGACTGAATCGCAAGGACGTTTACTTTCAGCTTAAGAATTACTCACAACCTACTATGTTGTGAGTAATTCGGCTGTAAATCCGCAGGAAGCAAAAGCAGAATTACTCACAATGGACAAGGTTGTGAGTAATTTGGGCGAAGAGGAGCCCCAAGCGACAGCTCGGCTTTGCGTACTGTATGCCCCTCATCCCAGCGGACGAGCGGATGGGCGTCAGATCGTGTCGGAAACTCTCCGTAATTCTGAAGTGGCCGCAAGCGCTTCATAGGGGCAAGGGGTGGGGATGATGGGACGTGCCTCATGTTGACGCCACGACGAGGCGCAGCCTTCCGTCTGGTTGATTGGTGGACATTTGATGGACGAGGAGCATAATTATGCAGGCTTAAGGCCTGAAAGGACAAAAGCACGGGTTTGGTCATTGCCCGCGTTGCCTGAGGGCTATACGACCAACATCAACGCAAAGACAATAGGAGGTGCTCGTGGCCGATCATCTGATGAAGGAAGGCGGGCAGACCGCTTCCGAGAATCTCTCGCCGGCGGAGAGGAAAGAGCTGTGGAAGGCCGAGAGGAAGGCCCGACGCGAGGCGGAAAAGGCGCTCTACCAATACGCCCCTTGCCCGTAAGAATCTGGAATCTCTATCTCAAGAAGCCGGTGACAGCCTTAGCCATCCTCGGCGTACTGGCCTTTGCTCTCTTTCCCACGGGACAGGCGCTGTTCCAGAACCTCTTGTCCACGGGGATAGACACCATATATCAGCTGCGCAACGAGCCCGTTGAAAAGGAGAGGCTCTACGAGCTCTCGCCGATTGACGAGGAGGGTGCCAAGCGTATCGATGCGACTGATCCGGTCGACAAGGATGACACGTGGACGATCTGCGTACTTCTGGTCGGCTCCAACCTCGAGGACGATGGCGAGATGGACCTGTCACCGGTCACACAGCTTCAGGTCAAGAAGCAGCTTGAGGAGGGCATCCTTCCCGAGACCACGCCTTTCTCCCAGAAGCTTGATACCTATATCCAGGGGCTGCAGGCAAACGGACTCGATCTTCCCGAATACCTGTACTACCCCATACAGCCGAGCGGCGCGGATCCGCAGATCGAGAACCCGAACTATGTGTCCACGCGCAAAGGCGCGGCCTCTTCCGACATCGATGAGATCACGTCGGGCGCATGGTCCGATAACATCAATATCGTGATCCAGACGGGTGGGGCGACCCGTTGGAGCAATCAGATGGTCAACCCCAACCGCACCCAGCGCTTCCTTTACAAGAGCGGAATCATGAAGGAAGTGGACAGCCTACCCCTGCAGCCCAGCAGCACGGTCCCGACGCTTACCGACTTCCTCACGTTCTGTCGCGACAACTATCCTGCCGACCACACGATGCTCATCCTGTGGAACCATGGCGGCGGTGCCTTTGGCTATGGCAACGACAGCATCTACGGGAGCGCGCGTTGTCGCTCAAGGACATCCGCGAGGCGCTCTCCAACGTGTATGAGCCGAACCAATCCGATCCCGCCTTTGACATCATCGGCTTTGACGCGTACCTCATGTCGTCACTCGAGGTCACCCACGCTCTCGATGGCTTTGCCTCCTACTATGCCGTGAGCGAAGAGACCGAGCCGGGCGATGGATGGGACTACGGCCCATGGCTCAAGGCCATGACTGACGAACCGACGATGAGTCCCGCCCAGGTGGCTCGCTCGATAGCCGACAGCTATATGGATTACTTCATGACCCAGAACTGCAATATCGGCTTCCTCATGCTGCAGGACGTGACGTTCTCGGTGCTCGATGCCGCGAAGGCGAGCGAGCTCTACGATGTGGAGTTTGCGAGCCTTGACGATAGCGGTAGCACCATCACCTACTATGGCAAGGACGAGTACCTCACCTTTGGGGATGATGGCACCCTGAGCGTTGACTTTGATGGCGAGTGGGTGTACCTCGACAATCTGCCCCTGGCGCTCGACGTCGTCTCCGCCACGGACGACTTTGTCACCTACCGTTCCAAGGTGAGCGTGGATGGAGTGACAAAGTACCTCGAGTTCACGTTTGACCGCGACACCGAGGAGCTCTCCATCACGGGCGCCCGCGACGCACTGACCAGCATGTTTGGTGGAGAGGCGTTGACCATCAACGTCTTTGCGAGCACCAGGACCCTAAACGAGCTTCCCGAGGGTGCTACCATCCGTCCGATCTACGAGGTCTATGACCTGGGGTCCGAGTTGATGAGCGAGAAGGAGAGCGAAGAGTCCGTCACGTTCCAGAAGGGCACCAAGCTCTCGCTCAAGAGCCTAAGTGACGGGTACTACCTCGCTACGGCCGTCATTACCGACATCCGTGGCGACGAGTACTACTCGCCAGTCATGAGCTACGAGATCTCCGGAGGCAAGATTACAAATCGTGCGGTTGACGAGTCCTTCAGGGGAACCAGCTGGTAGCGATGGCGAGCGGACCTGTGCTCTATGCGTCTCGACCGTAGGCGTGGTTCCGCACCGCTTGCCATTGTGCGCAAATGATGCAGACTTGACGGGAAAACGCCAGTTGGTATGATGTATTGGTCACTATTTGTTGCTGAGAGGAAGTGGGGCAGAACGTTTGCCCCGCTTCCTTTTGTATGTGGACATGAAATGGGGAAGGAGGCCCTGATGGCACAGACACCGCTGGAGCTCGAGATCGTGGCGGCGCTCGAGGCAGAGGCCGTGAAGCACGACATCGACGTCGTGGACGTCGAGGTGGTCGGAGCAAAGCGCGCCCCGATCGTGCGCGTGCGCATCGACCATGCCAACGAGGAGCTCGACACCATCTCGCTTGACGAGATCAGCGCCCAGAGCGAGTGGGTCAATGCGGTCATCGACGAGCTCGACCCGTTCCCCGACTCGTTCGTGCTCGAGGTCTCCTCTCCTGGCATGGCGCGACCGCTGCGCAAGGCACGCGACTTCGAGCGCTTTGCGGGTGAGGATGTCCAGCTGTCGACCAAGGCCACGGAGGGTCGCCGCAAGTTCACCGGGAGGCTCGAGGGCCTCTTTGACGGAAACGTGCGTGTCACCTGCGATGGAGAGCAGTTCGACATTCCGCTCGACCAGGTCAAGTCCTGCAAAATCAAGCCAAACTACGACGCCTAGAGGCGCTCAGATCAGAAAGGAAGACCGATGGCACAAGAAGACATGATGCAAGCCCTCATGGAGCTGTGCGAGGAGAAGCACATCGACCAGCTCTATCTCATCGAGCGCCTCGAGCAGTCCCTTGCCAAGAGCTATGCCGAGGTCCTGCACCTCGACTATGGCGCACGCGTCACCATCGACCGCATGAGCGGTCGCGTCTACGTCTACGAGCTCATCCCCAAGGAGGAGTCCTTTGACGAGGAGACGGGTGACTACACGGAGTTCGACGAGCGCGACGTGACTCCCAAGAACACGAGTCGCATTGCCGCCCAGCATGCAAAGGCCGAGATCAAGGCTATCGTCAACAACTCCGCCCGCCAACAGATCTACGAGGAGTTCTCGCACCGCATCGGCGATATCATCACCGGCACGGTCCTGCAGGCCGCTCCCGAGTTCACCATCGTCAAGATCCGCGAGAACGTCGAGGCCGAGCTGCCCTACTACAACCTGCAGCGTCACCCCGAGGAGCGCAACGAGCGTCCGAGCAACGAGCGCTACTCGCACAACCAGCGCATCAAGGCCATCATCGTCGACGTGCGCAATCCCAACGACGCGCAGGCTCCCGTCCGCGACGGTCGCCGCCGCCCGGCCATCATCATCTCGCGTACCCATCCCGACCTCATCAAGCGCCTCTTTGAGCTCGAGGTTCCCGAGGTGTACGACGGCGTGGTCGAGGTCCGCTCGGTCGCCCGCGAGCCGGGAGTGCGCTCGAAGGTCGCCGTCTCTTCCAACGATGACCGCCTCGATCCCGTGGGCGCCTGCGTAGGCCCCAAGGGCAGCCGTGTGCGCACCGTCGTCTCCGAGCTGCGCGGCGAGCGCGTCGACGTCGTGCTGTGGTCTGACGACCCGGCCCGCTGCGTCGCCAATGCCCTCTCGCCGGCCAAGGTCACCCGCGTGTTCGTGGATCGCGAGAACAACTACGCTACCGTCATCGTCCCCGATGACCAGCTCTCGCTCGCCATCGGCAAGGAGGGCCAGAACGCCCGCCTCGCCGCGCGCCTGACCGGCATGCACATCGACATCAAGAACGAGTCGCTGGCAGCCGACATCATGCGCTCGATTCCGAAGCAGGTCGAGGAGACCGCTCCCGAGGGGGAGGGCGGCCATCGCTGCGAGTACGTTGGTCCCACCGGCATCCAGTGCCGCAACATGGCACGTCCCGGTTCGCACTACTGCGGCATCCACGAGAAGCTTGCGGAGTACGCCGACTACGAGATTTCCGACGACCCCGACTCCCTGACCTAGTGTCCTGGGATACCGCGTACCCCACGAGTGAAAGGTAGGACACATGGCTAAGACACGCGTCCACGAGCTTGCCGCCGAGTATGGCATGACCAGCAAGGAGATGCTTGGGCATCTCAAAGACATGAAGATTCCCGCCAGGTCCGCGTCGTCGACGCTCGATGCCGCGTACCTGTCCATCGTTCGCAAGAAGCTCGAGCCGATCCTGAAGGCTCGCGCTGACGAGATCGAGGCTCAGAAGCGCGCCGAGGCCGAGGCCAAGGCCGAGGCTGAGCGCCTCGAGGCCGAGCGCCTCGAGCAGGAGCGCCTCGAGGCCGAGCGCCGCCGCGAGGCAGAGCGCGCCGCCGAGGAGGCCCGTCGTAAGGCCGAGGAGGAGGCTCGCCGCAAGGCCGAGGAGGCCCGCGCCGCCGAGGAGGCCAGGCGCAAGGCCGAGGAGGAGAAGAACCGCATCCGCGACAACGCTCCCAAGACCACGACCAACTTCACCAGCCTGCTCGACCAGATCGCACAGCAGGAGCGCGTGCTCAAGCAGCAGAAGGAAGAGGAGGCCAGGGCCAAGGAGGAGGCCCGTGCCGCAAAGCGCGAGGCTCGTCGTGACCAGCGCGAGCAGCGTGACAGCGCTCCTGCGCGTGGCCGCCGCTCTGCGGCTCCCGCCACGCCCGAGCCATCGGCTGGTCCCGAGCCCGATCGCGGCGATGGCCGCCGTCGTGGCCGCAAGGGCCGCAAGGGCGAGCAGCCTGAGGACCGCTACAGCCGCATGGCGCGCGAGGCGGAGGAGTACAACCGCGAGCACGTCCTCGCCGAGGCGCGCGAGGCGGTGCGCGAGGCGAACGCCGAGTCGACTGGTCGCCGCCGCAAGCGCAAGGAGCGCCGCCAGAGGCAGGCCGAGGAGGCAGCCGAGCAGCAGCGCATCGAAGAGGCCATAGCCAACGACCAGGACCTCTCGCAGCTGGACACGGTCAAGGTCCCGCAGGGCTCCACCGTGGCCGAGCTCGCCGAGCTGCTGGGTGTCCCCACCAACGACATCATCAAGCGCATGTTCCTTCTGGGCGAGGCCCTGACCATGACGCAGTCCATGACCGACGACCAGATCGAGATGGTCGCGATGGACCTCGGCCGTGAGGTCAAGGTCATGACCAAGGAGGAGGAGAACTCCTTCACCTTCTACGATGACCCCGACTCCCTCAAGAGTCGTCCGCCTGTGGTCACCGTCATGGGCCACGTCGACCACGGCAAGACGTCGCTGCTCGACGCGATCCGCCACACGGGCGTGGCTGCCGGCGAGGCCGGTGGCATCACGCAGGCGATCGGTGCGTCGCAGGTCAAGATCAACGACCGCATCATCACCTTCATCGACACCCCCGGTCACGAGACCTTCACGGCCATGCGTGCCCGTGGTGCCAAGGTCACCGACATCGTCATCCTGATCGTCGCCGCCGACGACGGCGTGATGCCGCAGACCATCGAGTCTATCAACCACGCAAAGGCCGCTGGCGTGCCCATCATCGTCGCCGTCAACAAGATCGACAAGGCGGGCGCCGATCCCACGCGCGTACGCCAGGAGCTGACCGAGTACGGCATCATCCCCGAGGAGTGGGGCGGCGAGAACATGTTCGTCGACATCTCGGCTCGCCAGAAGCTCGGCATCGACGACCTGCTCGAGGCCGTCCTGCTCGAGGCCGACGTGCTCGAGCTCAAGGCTAACCCCGACACCTTCGCGTCGGGCAACGTCCTTGAGGCAAAGCTCGACCGCGGCCGCGGCTCGGTCGCGACGGTGCTGGTCACGCGCGGCACCCTGCACGTGGGCGACGCCTTGGTTGCCGGCATGGCATACGGCAAGGTCCGCGCCATGATCGACCCCAAGGGCAACCCCGTGAAGGAGGCCACGCCGAGCTACCCGGTCGAGATCCTGGGCCTGCAGAGCGTGCCCATGGCCGGCGACGAGTTCCGTGTTTTCCAGGACGACCGCGACGCACGCAACCTCGCCGACGAGCGCGCCCTCAAGGCCCGTATCGAGGAGCAGAACAAGGTCAAGCACATCACCCTCGAGAACCTCTTCTCCACTATGGAGGACGCGGAGGTCAAGGAGCTCAACCTCATCATCAAGGCCGACGTCGTCGGCTCCATCGAGGCGCTCAAGGACTCCCTCGAGAAGATGGACCAGTCCGAGGTCCGCATCAACACCATCCACTCCGCGGTCGGTGCGGTCTCCGAGACCGACGTCGTGCTGGCCGACGCCTCCAACGCCATCATCATTGGCTTTGGCGTGCGTCCCGATGCCAAGGCGCGCGCTGCGGCCGAGCGCACGGGCGTCGAGATCCGTACCTACGACGTCATCTACAAGGCGCTCGAGGATCTTGATGCCGCACGTATCGGCATGCTCAAGCCCACCGAGGTCGAGGTCTCCACGGGCAGTGCGGTCGTTCTCGACACCTTCAAGGTGCCCAAGGTGGGTATCGCGGCGGGCGTGCGCGTCGAGGAGGGCGAGATCGCCTCGACCGACTCGCTGCGTCTGGTGCGCGACGGCATCGTGGTCTACAACGGCAAGATCGCCTCGCTGCGTCACTACAAGGACGACGTCAAGAGCCTGCGTGCAGGCCTCGAGGGTGGTATTGGCCTCGAGAACTTCCAGGACATCCACCCCGGCGACATCATCGAGTCGTACCGCATCGATGAGGTCGCGCGTACCGAGTAGGCGATGGCATGAAACGCAACCAGAACTCCCGACGCATCGGGGAGCAGGCCCGAGAGAAGCTCGGATACATCCTGCTGTTTGAGATTTCCGACCCCGATCTCGAACTCGTGACCCTCACGGGCTGCGAGGTGTCGGTCGACAAGAGCGTGGTCGTGGCGTACATCAGCTGCGAGTCGGATCGTTATGACGACGTCACGGCCGCGCTTGCGCGCGCCAAGGGGCGTATACGCTCGCTGCTCGGCAAGGCGCTGGGCTGGCGCGTGACGCCTGAGCTCGTCTTTCGCATCGACACCACCGCGGATGAGGCGGAGCGGATCGCCCGAGCGCTGCAGAACGTACCCGAGACGCTCAGCGTCGAGAAGGATGACGAGGGCTATCCGCTTGTCCCCGCGTCCGACGACGAGTAGGGGGCGCCCTCGATGAAAACCAGCACAGGTGCCGAGCAGGAAGATTTGTTCGAGGCGATTGCCTATCTCATCGGCGAGGCCGACACGATAGCGATATGCGCTCACACCAATCCGGATGGCGATGCGCTTGGTTCGCAGCTTGCCCTCAAGCAGCTGATCGAGCAGCGCTGGCCGCGCAAGGAGGTCGTCTGCCTTCTGGCGGACGACGATCCCTGCCCGCGCATCTACACTTTCATGAAGGGTGCCGAGCAGCTCGTTCATGCCTCGGCATACGACAAGGACCCTGACCTCTTCATAAGCGTGGACCTCTCTATTGCCTCAAGGCTCAACTATGGCGAGGCCGTGATGAAGCGCGCGAAGACGGTTGCGATCATCGACCATCACCCCTGTCGTCACCCCTACGGCAACGCTGCCCTCATCCGGCCGGACGCTGCGGCGGTGGGCGTCATCATCGCGCAGTTCGCACAGTATCTCAACGTCACCATCACGCCCGAGATGGCACAGTGCCTCTTCTGCGCCATCGCAACCGACACGGGACGCTTTCAGTACCAGAACTCCGACGAGGAGGCCTTTAGGGTCGCGAGCATGCTGGTCGCGTACGGCGCGAACCCCAGCGAGGTCTCGCTCAACGTTTACCAGAGCTTCAGGCTGCAGTTCCTGCACCTCAAGTCGTTGGTCATGGGGCGTATCACGACCTTCGAGCACGGTCGCATCTCGTACAGCTATGCCACGATCGCGGACATCGAGCGCACCGGGGCAAGCCTTGACGAGTCGGACGGTCTGGTGGATGTCGTGCGCTCGGTGGCGGGCTCCGAGGTTGCGCTCTTCATCAAGGAGATCCCTGGTGGCAAGGTGCGCGGCAACCTGCGCTCAAAGAACAACCTCGACATCTCGAAGGTCGCTCGCGCGCTAGGTGGGGGAGGCCATCGTGCCTCTTCGGGCTTTACCGTGGAGGGAAGCGTAGACGACGCCCTGTGCGCCGCGCTGCCGCTGCTCAAGCATCTCTTCGAGGAGGACGAGGGGCGGCATGATGCCTCGTGAGGCGTAGCGAGAGCGGCATCAACTGCCTCCTTGCCATCGACAAGCCCCTGGGACTCTCGAGCCATGACGTGGTGAACCGCGTTCGCCGCATCTTGGGCGAGCGCCGTGTGGGGCATGCGGGCACGCTCGACCCGGCCGCATCTGGGGTCCTCGTCATCGGTGTCGGGCAGGCGGCAAGGTTGCTCGGCATGCTCACGCTGGATGACAAGCGCTACGATGCGCGCATCGCATTTGGCGCGCAGACATCGACCGACGATGCCGAAGGCGAGGTCGTGCGGACCGCAGAGGTTCCTGCGCGGCTTGCCGAGCCAGCAGTCGCCGAAGTGATCTGCGCGTCGCTCATGGGACCATGCGACCAGATGCCTCCTGCGTACTCGGCCATCTCGGTCGATGGTCGCAGGGCATACGACCGCGCGCGGAAGGGCGAGGACGTGGAGCTGCCCGTCCGCCATGTCACCATCTACGAGGCGCGGCTCAATGGGGTCGAGCGGCAGGACGCGCTTGTGTGGGACTGTTCGTTCCACGTGTCCAAGGGGACCTACATCAGAAGCATTGCGCGCGACCTGGGCGAGAGCCTGGGGACCGCGAGCCACCTGTGCGGCCTGCGCCGTACGGCGTCAGGTCCCATCGGCCTGTCCCAGTGCGTGACGCTTGAGGAACTCGAGGCTGCCGGACCCAACGGGGTCGGTGGGCTGTTCCTCGATCCGGTCATGGCGCTCCAGCTGCCCCATCACGAGCTCAACGACTACGAGCGTGATGCGGTGAAGGTCGGCCGACAGTTTGGCTGTCGCATGATCGTGCTGCCCGATGGGTCAATGAGGCCTCCCGTCGAGTCCGATCGCGTCGCATTGGTACGTGACGGCCGTCTCATGGGCGTATGGGAGATGCGCGGATCGCGTCTTGCCTGCGTCGCAAACTTCACCGATGGCATCGAGGGGGCGAGACCATGACGGAGCCGGCGGCGCTTCGATACCCGATGACCCCGGATGACGTGAGGTCGCTCGTTCGCGCATGCCTGCCTCGCGAAGGCGACAGCGGGAGGAAGGCCCCGCATGGCCCGGCCGTTTTGGCCATAGGCGCCTTTGACGGTGTCCACCTGGGCCACAGGCAACTCATCTCGGCCAGCGTTGAGGACGCGAGAGCGAGGAACGCCACCTCGGTCGTGGTCACCTTCGACCCGGACCCCTCGGAGCTCTTTCTGGGGGAGGCCGCGCAACCCAGGCTCCTTTCCATATCAGACCGCGTCGCGTTCTGCTCGTCACTCGGGGTCGACGAGGTCATGGTGGTTCCCTTCACCCAGGACTTTGCGGCACTTGACCCCGACTCGTTTGCGAGCTTTCTCGACGAGCGCTTGCATGGCGTTCGATCCGTGCACGTCGGTAGCAACTTCCGCTTTGGTGCTGGGGGCGTGGGGGACGTCGAGGCCCTCGCAAGGCTGGGTAGCGAGCGGGGGTTCGACGTCACGGCGCATCCGCTCCTCTCCGCTTTGGGGGAGCCGGTGTCATCGACTCGAATTCGATCCCTGCTCCTCGAAGGGGACGTAGCCGATGCGAGGCGCCTGCTGGGGCGCTGCCATTACGTGCGCGGGAGTGTCGCGCATGGCAGGGGAGAGGGGACGTCCTTCGGCTTCCCCACAGCCAATGTCTGCTGCGACGGCCGCACCTGCATGCCGCGCGAGGGCGTGTATGCCTGCATCGTCACCGATGGAACGACCGCTTGGCCGTCGGCGGCCAACGTTGGCGCGCCTCCGACCTTCTCATCCCATCGCGACGCGTTCCTCGAGGCAAACCTGATAGGCTTTGAGGGCGATCTGTATGGCAGTGAGCTGCTGGTCATCTTTGTCGAGTGGTTGCGCGCCTCCCGACCGTTCTCGTCGCTGGACGAGTTGGAGAGAGTCGTCCTTGGCAACATCGACTGGGTGCGTCACAACGTGGGCGACCAGGGTGTGGAGGTATGGGCTTGATCACCGACGAGGACAAGGAGCGTGTTCGCCAGGCAACCGACGTGCTGGCCCTTGTGGGTGAGACGGTCGAGCTCAGGCAGCGCGGAAACACCTTTTGGGGCTGCTGTCCCTTTCATCAGGAGAAGAGTCCGTCGTTTCACGTGGACCCGCAGACGGGGCTGTGGAAGTGCTTTGGCTGTGGAGAGTCGGGTGACGTCTTTGCCTACGTCATGAGGCGCGAGTCCCTCGAGTTCCCCGATGCCATACGCTACCTTGCCGACCGTGCGGGCATCGAGCTTCAGGAGGAACGCGGCGCAAACCGCGGTCCTCGGCGCAATCGCCTGATAGACGCACTCACCGAGGCAGAAGGCTATTACAACACCATGCTGCTGCGAGGCCGCGGGACCGGTCCCGATGCGGGTCGACGCTACCTCGGAGGCCGCGGCTTTGGCTCGTCCATCTGCAGGAGCTGGAAGCTGGGATATGCGCCCGGCAACGGACAGTTGGTCGCGTACCTGCGTGGCAAGGGCTTTACGCGCGACGAGCTGATTGCCGCCGACCTCGCGCTCGAAAGCGGGGGCCGCCTGCGCGACCGCTTCTACGGACGAGTGATGTTTCCCATCCACGACCGCCAGGGGCGCACGATAGCCTTCGGTGGCCGCGTGCTCGATGATGCGAAACCCAAGTACCTCAACACCAAGGAGACGCCGGTCTTTCACAAGTCCAAGCATCTCTTTGCCTTCGATCGTGCCAAGGAGGGCATGGTCGCGACAGGCGAGGCGATCGTTTGCGAAGGCTACACCGACGTGATCGCCATGCATGAGGCCGGGTTCACCAATACGGTCGCTGCCCTGGGAACGTCGTTCTCGGTCGACCACGTGCGTGCCATCTCGGGATTTGCGAAGAGCCGAATCATATGCATGTTCGACGGTGACGCCGCGGGTCAGAAGGCTGCCGAGCGTGCGGTGCAGTTCTTGGACAAGACGCAGCTCGATATGGTCTGTGTCGTGCTTCCCGACAACCAGGATCCTGCGGAGTATCTGGCAGATCACGGGGCCAGCGCCATGCGGGATCGCCTTGCCGAGGCCCGACCGCTCATGGACTTCGTCTTTGAGAGGCGGCTGGCGTCGTTCGACCTTACGGTACCGGGGCAACGTGTGGCGGCACTGGACAGTCTTGCAGAGGTCCTGGCCCCGCTCAAGGACTCGATTCTGCTTGATGGCTATGCGGCCCAGATCGCCCAGATGCTTGGTGCCAACGTCGACGAGGTCAAGCGGCGCATACGCGACAGGCCCGACCGCAGGCCCACTGACGATGCCCCACGGCCTTCTATCGCGCCGCGGCGTGAGACTTACGACGTGGACATGGCGGCCCTCTCGTCTGACGAGCGCTTTCAGGTGACTGCCGAGCGCGAGCTCCTGGCGCTCATGGCCACCGCACCTGACGCTGTCAGACCGTATGGCGAGCGCATGGCAACCTTCACCTGGGCAGACTCCCGCAACGAGGTCATCGCCTGGGCAATGCTCGCGACTCCCGAGGGCACGTCTCCTGCGGGCGTCGTCTCCGCCGCCGAGAGCGTCGTTCCCGAAGCCTCTCGCATACTGGCTGGCGGGCGAATCGCCATGCTCGACAGCATGACGCTCGAGCAGAAGGTCGCATTCCTGCTTGACCTGGTAGAGCTCGCCTCCTGTCGCCGAGAGGTCATGCAGATACGTGGCAAGCTGAGGGCGCTCGGATCGGCTCCTGTGGGCGAAGATACACAGGCGCTCTTTAGGCGCGCGACCGACTTGCAAAAGAGGATTGGTGAATTAGAGAAGCAATTGCCTTCGGTTGTCTAGATTCGTACGAAAACGGGTACCATTCATAAGTCTTTATGTCGAAAGGATGCCTGTGGCTGCTAAGAAATCCAACAAGAACATCACGCTGACCCCCGAGCTCCAGGAGATTGCCGACAAGCTCGCCAGTGGTGGCAGCGGCTCGAAGATCACCGAGGATGACATTCAGATCGCGCTCGCCGAAGTCGACGTGACCGATGACGAGTTGTCCGATCTGTATGACGCCGTCCGCGGACAAGGTGTCGAGATTACGACTGCCGGCAAGATGGATGCCGTTGGCATGGGGCTTGACGACGAGCTCGACACGGTCGACGAGGATCTCGATGACGATGACCTCGGCGATCTCGATGACGATGACGACGACGAGAACGCCGAGGCCCGCATGGAGGCGCGCGTCGCCAACGAGGTCCTGCGCTCCACGCCCAAGACCCGCTCCCGCAAGCGCTCGAGCCGCGCTCGCGCCCGTCGCACCGATGCCTCGACCGTCATGCTTACGGGAGACCCCGTTCGCATGTACCTCAAGGAGATCGGCAAGGTCGACCTGCTGACCGCTTCCGAAGAGGTCAACCTGGCCATGAAGATCGAAGCCGGAACGGAGGCTGCCGAGAAGCTCGAGGCGGCGGAAGCCGGCGAGATCGAGCTCACCCGCGCCGAGCAGCGCCGCCTGATGCGCATCGAGCAGGTGGGCCTCGAGGCCAAGCAGGCCCTTATCAGCGCCAACCTGCGACTGACCGTCTCGATTGCCAAGCGCTATGTCGGTCGTGGCATGCTCTTCCTCGATCTCATCCAGGAGGGCAACCTTGGCCTCATCCGTGCGGTCGAGAAGTTCGACTACACGAAGGGCTTCAAGTTCTCCACGTACGCCACCTGGTGGATTCGCCAGGCCATCACGCGCGCGATTGCCGATCAGGCGCGCACCATCCGCATCCCGGTGCACATGGTCGAGACGATCAACAAGCTCGTGCGCGTCCAGCGCCAGCTGCTGCAGGATCTTGGCCGCGACCCAACTCCCGAGGAGATCGGCGAGGAGATGGGCATGAGCGCCGACCGCGTGCGCGAGATTCAGAAGATCAGCCAAGAGCCCGTCAGCCTCGAGACCCCCATCGGCGAGGAGGAGGACTCCCAGCTCGGCGACTTCATCGAGGACTCGACCGCCGTCGCGCCCCCTGAGGCTGCCAGCGAGTCCATGCTGCGCGAACAGCTCGATCAGGTGCTTGACAGCCTTGCCGACCGCGAGCGCAAGGTGATCAAGTTCCGGTTTGGTCTTGAGGACGGCCATCCGCGTACGCTCGAGGAGGTAGGTCGCGAGTTTGGCGTAACGCGCGAGCGCATCCGCCAGATCGAGAGCAAGACTCTGGCAAAGCTTCGTCATCCCAGTCGCTCTGGTCGCCTGAAGGACTACATGGAGGACTAGGGCAGAATCGCACCCAAGAAGAATCAATCGGCGGCTCTGGACGCGTTGTGGCTCCAGGGCCGCCATTACTTTTCGCGGGCCATTGCCAGGCGGTGCGGCATGACATGATAGATGGGCCTTGCCGTCGTTGCGTTCGGGGGCAAGCCCTGCGTCAGGATCGCCTCACCCCGTCATTTTGTGCATGCAAAGCAGGCAATCGAGTTGAAGCACTCTACGCTGGCGGCCGCATAGAGAGACGACGGCCTCGTGCGCAGGCTGTCCTTTGTCTCGAACGGGGGAGTGAAGAATCCCTTGGGCACGTACAGGTTCTTGATGAACCAGTCGGTACGGCCCTTCTCGCCGGCCACGTAGAAGCACCCACAGAACGTGCCACCTTGCTTGAGCACGCGAAACGTCTCGGCATAGGCGGCTTCCTTGTTTGGAAAGGCGTGAAAGCCATTCATCGAGAGCACGATGTCGAAGCTTTCGTCCGCAAAGGGCAACGCGCCGACGTCACCCTGCTGGAATTCGACATTGCGCAATCCGAGTGCGGTTGCCTTCTGCCGTGCGCTCCCCATCATGTCTGCCGAGTAGTCCAGACAGGTGATCTGAGCGCTTGGGAGCGTTCCATAGAGTGGCATGGTGAGCACGCCAGTGCCGACAGGCACCTCGAGCAGCGTCCCGGAGAAGTCCTCGGGAATGGCTGACATGACGCAATCGATATAGGCCGCGTTCATGTCCCGACCGATGCCCCATACCGTGCGGCTGATGGCGGTTCCGAGGGTAGTGGAACACGTCATCATGCCGTCGTAGAGCGAGGCAGAGTTGCCGAGCCGCCTGTAGGCAGTCTGGATATCGTCCTTGCGTGCCATGGAATCACTTCTTTCGGGGTAGTCTGAAGCTGTACGTCGACGTTCGTGCAAAGAAGTTAGATCTAGCTAACAATATATACGAAGAAGGGCCGGTGTGCCCAAGGTTGGTGGCGAGAAGGGGACCGCATCCCATCCAAGGAGCGGTCCAGAAGCCAGGAAACTATGGTATGGCCCATGGTTTGGGTGACGATTGATGGTAGGGTGCTACCGTGCCTCGCCACGAAGCTCACGACGGAGACGCACGAGCATCACGATGGCGACGGCAGTGCTTGCCAGCGTTGCCACCGGCAGGTTGAGCCAGAGGCCATCAAGCCCCAGCGGATCTAACAGCACGAGGGTCGCAAGTGGGGCAACGAGCACCGAGAAGAGCGAGAAGGCGCTTGCGGGCTTTGGCCGTTCGATGGCCGTGTAGAAGGCCTGCGTGCACATGGGCAGCCACCGCAGGAAATAGGCGATCGAGAAGAGCCTGAAGGCGGACCCCGCGAGCGAGAGGATGGAATCGGACGGGTTCGCTATGAACATTAGCGTGAGCTCCCGTGGGAAGGCGAACATGATCACCGCAAGCGAGACCGAGATGGCCGCGCAAGCCGCAAAGACACGCTTCTCGAGCTTGACGACGCGGTCCGTGCGCTTGGCCCCGAGGTTGTATCCGACGGCTGGCTGCAGCGAGTCGCAAGTGCCGTAGAGCAGCGGGAACACAACGTCACTCGCGTACATGAGCGCTCCGTACACGGCGACGGCGTCCTCGCCGCCCTGTGCCAGCAGCGCCGCGATGAGCAGCACCGAGGTTACACGCCCCGCAACGTTGTTGAGAAAGGCGGGCATGCCGGCGCTGCAGATCTCGCGCGAGAGCTCCCAGGTGATGTGGGGACGCACGAAGCGCAGCTGATAGCGCCCAAACAGGAAGGGCACCATGCCAACGAGGGCGCTGACGATGAGGGCGATCGAGTAGCCCAAGGCAGCGCCAAACACGCCAAGGCCAGCATAGCGAACCAAACTGTATTCCACTATGGCTCCCAGCACCGCCATGAACACGTTGAGACAGAGACTCCCACGAATCTTGCCGCAGATGCGCAAGAAGTTATCGACTGCGAACATGAGAGAGGTGACTGGTGCCGTTGCGGCATATACGCGCAGGAATATGGCTGCGTCATCGGCAAGCGCCCCCGTGGCGCCCAAGGCGTGCATGATGGGTGGAGCCAACATCCAGAATGCCCCTCCGAGCACGGCTCCCAAAAGGAAGATGCCCAGCACCGCGCAGGTGAAGACGTTGTTTGCCCGGTCGTCGTCTCCAGCGCCAAGCGCTATGGCAATGGGAACCGATGATCCCACGCCAATGAGATCGCCCACGGCAAACACCAGGATGACAAAGGGCATGGCGAGGTTCACCGCCGCAAAGGCGGTCGAACCCAGCAACTGCCCTACGATGACGCCGTCGAGCACGTCATAGAGCGCGGAAGCCAACATGGAGATGGCACCGGGTATGGCAGCCGTGATGAAGAGTCTCGTCGGTGCCGTGCCCAGGTACAGCTCGCGCAACTCCTCTTCGTTGTTCGTGGCTTCTTCGGCCATGCGTCCCCCTGCATACAAAAGACCGAAGAGTCCAAGCCATCTGGCGTGTCTTCTCCGGTCTGCGTGACCCTCCGACTATGCGCCGCCCTTGGGGCGGACGTTCAACGTACCATTGCAGCAGATGGGTTGTGACACGTCAAGGATGCGTATGGCGGCGCGCAAGCAAGATGCATGCTTGTTGTAATGGCGCTAGCCCCATCGGGATATACTCGGTGCATGCCCCGACGAGAGGACCTGCCATGCGAGTTGCGCCTTACACACCCGACCATGCCGACGAGATGCGTGCCGTGTGCCTTGCCACGGCGAGCGAGCGTGCCAGGACCGAGGAGACTCACGGTCGCTTTACGAGACTTATGTACTGCGATCCCTATCTGGAGCATGGAACGGCGTTCATGCTGCTCGACGACGACGGCGTGGCGCGTGGATACACCCTCTGTGCGGAGGACTTCACGACGTGGCAGCAGGCCTTCGAGCCCTATCGCGTGCAGATCGAGGCGCTTGGCCTAGAGTATGCCGCACGTGTCGCCGACGAGTACGAGGCCTTCGCCCTCACGGCGCAGGAGTATCCGGCTCACCTGCATATCGACATCCAGGAGGAGTACACGGGAGGTGGCAGCGGGCGCGCGCTCATGGAGGCCATGATTGCCCACCTGCGTGAGGCGGGCGTGTCGGGCGTTGCGTTTGGCGTCGCGCCGGGCAACGCGCGTGCCATCGGCTTCTACGAGCACATGGGCTTTGAGCGTCTGCCTCAGTACGAGCAGGACGCCCCCGTGTTTGGCATGCGCTTCTGCTGAGCCGACCCCAGAGCGCCTTACGTCCGCCATCCGCCTCACCGTCTGACAGTGGGGCCCTTCCCTCCTGTGTTTGTTTTCACTCAACTGAATTCATGACGCATCGGTTGGGTACAAGAGCCTTTGTGCAAAAGGAGGGCGCATTGCGCTCCAACCGTCAGACTCGAAGGGAAGCGCTGCCACATGAAGCAGTTCAAGACCGAGAGCAAGAAGCTCCTCGACCTCATGATCAACTCGATCTACACCAACCGCGAGATCTTCCTCCGCGAGCTGGTCTCAAACGCATCGGACGCCATAGACAAGCTCTCGTTTGCCGCACTGACCGACAGCTCGGTGGTCATCGACCAAGACGACCTGGCCATTCGCGTGAGTTACGATGCCGACGCTCGCACCATCACGATCTCGGACAATGGTATCGGCATGACCGCCGAGGAGCTCGAGGAGAACTTGGGTACCATCGCGCACAGTGGTTCCGAGGCCTTCAAGGCCGAGCATGGTGATGCGCAGGGCGACACGATGGACATCATCGGCCAGTTTGGCGTGGGCTTCTACTCGTCGTTCATGGTTGCCTCTCGCGTCCGCGTGGTGAGCCGCGCCTTTGGATCCAACCAGGCATATGCCTGGGAGTCTGACGGAATCGAGGGATACACCATCGAGCCGGCTGGTCCCGGCGAGAGGGACGGCGAGGATGACCACGGTACCGACGTGATTCTCTACCTGCGCGAGTCCACCGAGACCGAGGACACCGACAGGTTCCTTTCGGAGTGGGGCCTGCGCGACCTCATTAAGCGCTACTCCAACTACGTGCGCTATCCCATCCAGATGATGGTCACCAAGAGCGAGCCTGTCGAGAATCCCGAGGACCTGCCCGATGACGCGCCGCACTACGTCGACCATCAGGAGCTCGAGACGATCAACTCGATGACCCCCATCTGGAAGAAGCGTCAGAGCGAGGTGGAGCAGAGCGACTACAACGAGTTCTACAAGTCCACGTTCCACGACTACACCGATCCCGTGCGTACCATCAGCTTCCATGCCGAGGGCGCCATCAGCTACGATGCGCTGCTCTTCATCCCCGGCGAAGCGCCGTTTGACCTCTACAGCGAGGACTACGAGAAGGGCCTGGCGCTCTACTCGTCCAACGTGCTCATCCAGGAGAAGTGCGCCGACCTGCTGCCCGACTACTACAACTTCGTGCGCGGCGTCGTCGACAGCCCTGACGTCACCCTCAACATCTCTCGCGAGACCCTTCAGCAGAACGCCCAGCTCCGCGCCATTGCCAAGCGCGTCGAGCGCAAGATCAAGAGCGAACTGCAGACCATGCTCGCCGATGACCGCGAGGCCTACGAGGGCTTCTTCGAGAACTTCGGCCGTGGCCTCAAGTTTGGCATCTACAACAGCTATGGCATGAACGCTGGTGAGCTCGCCGACCTGCTGCTGTTCTACAGCGCCAAGGAACAGAAGATGGTCACGCTGCGCGAGTACGTGCTCGCCATGCCCGAGGGACTCGACAAGATTCTCTACGCGGCCGGCGACTCGCGCGAGCGCCTGGAGAAGCTGCCTGCGGTGACGGGTGCCGTCAAGCGCGGCTACGATGTGCTCCTGTGCACGCAGGACGTGGACGAGTTCATGATTCAGGCCATGCGCACCTATCACATGGACGCCGTGGCGGGCGATGCCGAGAACGCTGGCACTGACGCGCGCGACATCGAGCTTGCCAACGTCTCGACTGCCGATCTCGATCTTGCGACCGAGGAGGAGAAGAACGCGGCCGAGCAGGCAACCAAGGACAACGAGGGTCTCTTTAACGCGTTGAAGGAGGCACTGGGCGAGAAGGTGTCTGCGGTGCGCGTCTCGGCGAGCCTCACGGATGCCCCGGCGGCGCTGGCGACAGAAGGGCCCATCTCGCTCGAGATGGAGCGCGTGATGATGCAGGGACCCGATGCGGGCATGGCCCCGCGTGCCCAGCGTGTGCTGGAGCTCAATGCGAGCCATCCCGTGTTCGCCAAGCTCACGGCGGCGCAGGAGGCTGGCGACACGGACAAGCTCGCGCTCTACGCAAGCCTGCTCTACGACCAGGCGCTGCTGGTCGAGGGGCTGCCGGTCGATGATCCCGTCGAGTTTGCCAAGAACGTCTGCTCGCTGATGTAGCGGCTGGCACGCTCTGCGCTCACCTTGCTGAAAACCGGCGTCTTACCTGCGTATTCTCCGAGCAATCAGCCCGTCTGCGGGTTGTGCCCGCAATCTTGGGCACGACTCACGGGGTACTCGTGTATACCTTGGTTAGGTTCAACTAACAGTTCCCGAATCGAGGTGCGAACCATGAAGCTGCAGGTAACCTTGGATACGTACAGCGTCGAGGATGGCATCTCGCTGGTGCAGGCCGTAGCCGATTACATCGACATCATTGAGGTCGGCACGCCCTTGCTGCTCGACACGGGCATGCTTGCCGTCGAGCGGGTCAAGGAGGCGTTCCCGAACGTCGAGGTCCTGGCAGACACCAAGATCTGGCACAATGGCGCGCGCATCTCGCGGAGTGCCTTCGAGCATGGCGCTGACATGGTTACCATCCTGGCGGGAGCATCCGACCGGGAGGTCGAGGCGGTCGTGAGCGTCGCCGAGAGCTACGGCCGCAAGGTGGCTGCCGACATGTCCGAGGTCGGAGGCCTTGTGCAACGCTCCGCTGAGCTCGAGGACCTGGGCGTCAGCTACCTCATGGTTCCGTCGGGCTTGCGCCGGGTCGACGAGGAGCGCGACGGCCAAGATGCGTTTCACCGCAACACGCGCGCGATGGGCGGGACGCCACTGGCGCTCGTCCGCAACGTGATGCGCAACCTGTCAAGCAGCGCCGAGGTTGCCGTTGTCGACAACATCACGCTCGACAACCTAGACGCCGTCATTGCGACCCATCCTGGGATACTGCTGGTCGGTCGTGCCATCCTGGCAGCGGATGATCCCCTGTCGGTGGCATCCGAGTTCAAGCGCCGCATGGAAGCGTGAGCCGCAATCCACCTGTCTGTTGCGCCGGGGACACGCCCCAGGACCACACAAACGTGGTCCAGGGGCGTGTCCCCGGCGCAACAGACCTGCCTGCATGGCGGTAATCGGAATGTATTCCCTATCTAACTTTTGATGCAAACCTGTTAGAATGGTCTAACAAATTGCACAGACTGTCACAGGAGGGACTGTGACGATAGGAGAGGAATTACCATGATCATTCCGCGCGTAGCTCTTGCAGGACTTGGCGCCATTGTTGCTGGCGCCGCTGCCGGTCGCGTCTCCAGTGGGAAAACCGGCCTGCACGATGCGGTCGTGAAGCTGACGGCGGCTGGCATGAGGGCGGTGGACGTCGTGAGCTCTGCGACGCAGACCCTCGTTGACGAGGCGCAGGATGTCAATGCCGAGGCACGCCGCAAGGCGCGCATCGATGCAGCCGTCAAAGAGCGTCTCTCCAAGCTCGAGGAGGGCATTCGTGCCGAAGTGACGGCCGAGGTCGACGCAGCTCCAATGAAAGACGACGAGTAGTAGGCCATGGACTTCTCCATCGTTCGAGAAAGCCCCGGCCGGCTCCGTCTGCACCTGCGGTCGGGTGGACTTAAGGCCAGCGAGGCGCGGGGAATCGAGGGCGTCCTTCGTGCCTTGCCCGGTGTGCATGCCGTTCAGGCGCATGCGGCAAACTCATCGTTGCTGGTGTGCTGCGACCCGTCTTGCCGGAACGGTGTGCTTGAGCAGGTTTCGGCCCTTGACGTTCTCCATCTTCCCACGGCAAGCGTTGCGGCAGATGATACCAGCACCGCATTGGCGGTCGAGGACGAGCGCTTTGTTCTCGAGGCGGGAGGTCTTATTGCATGGACGGCAATCAGACGACTGCTGCTCCCCGTTCCTCTCAGAACGGCGTGGGTCATCGCGCGCGCCCTTGGTTGCGTAGGCACCGGACTGCGCATGCTGCTGGGTGGTCGCCTGACCGTCGAAGTGCTTGACGCAACTGCCGTCGGGGCATCGGTCATCCGCGGGACGTACGGCGAAGCCGATACCATCATGTTCCTGCTGCGCCTCTCGGACATCATGCAAGAGCATGCCTCCAATCGCACGCGGCTGACGCTTGAGCAGGGACTGGTGACGCGATCAGACTACGTTTGGGTCGTGGAGGACGGCAAGGACGTGGAACGGCCCGTTGGTTTGGTGGCCGTCGGTGACCTGCTGCACGTTCGTACGGGCTCCGTGCTGGTGGCTGACGGCTGCGTCGTCTCAGGCGAGGCCGAGGTCAACGAGTCGTCAATGACGGGCGAGGCGGCGCTCGTGCACAAGGAGGAGGGCTCGAGTGTCTTCTCGGGCACTGCGGTCGAAGATGGGGAACTGGTCATACGGGTCAGCGCTCCTCCCGGGCAGGCCCGCATCGACGCCATCGCCCAGATGGTCGAGCGTTCGAGCGAGCTCAAGGCGGCAAGCCAAGGACGTGCAGAGCGGCTGGCGGACGGACTCGTACCGGTTGCCTTCGCCAGCTTTCTGGGCATACTCGCCACCACGAGGAACATCGAGAAGGCGCTTGCCGTGCTCATGGTCGACTACTCGTGCGCCATTCGTCTCTCGACACCCATTGCGGTGATGAGCGCCATGCGCGAGGCCGCATCACAGGGCATCGTCGTCAAGGGAGGAAAGTACCTTGAGGCGCTGGCCGATGCGGATTCCGTCGTCTTCGACAAGACGGGGACGCTGACGGCCGCCGAGCCACAGCTGATGGCTGTCGTGTCAGCCGGCCGCGTGAGCGAGGATGGGATCCTTCGTCTTGCCGCCTGCATAGAAGAGCATTACCCGCATTCGGTTGCGCGCGCCGTCGTGAGGGGTGCCCGAGAGCGGGGACTCACGCACGATCCGGAGCTCCATGCCGACGTTCGCTATGTGGTGGCCCACGGCATCGCAGCGGAGGTCGGGGGCAGGCATGCCGTGATCGGCAGCGCTCACTTTGTGTTCGAGGACGAGGGCGTGTCATTGCCTGCGGGTTTTGACAAGCTTGTCGAGCAGGCTGCACCGGGGGCGAGCGTCATCTACCTCGCGGTCGGGGGAGAGCTGCTCGGAGCGCTCTGCGTGGACGATCCGCTAAGGCCTGGGGTGTCCGACACGCTCGATGAGCTGAGAGCGCTTGGCATCGACACCATCGTCATGCTGACGGGCGATTCCGAGAAGGCTGCGCGCGTCGTGGCGGCGCAGGCGGGCGTCGACAGTTATCAGGCACAGGTCCTGCCCGAGAACAAGGCGAGCGAGATCGAGCGGCTCGAGCAGGCGGGCCATCGCACGATCATGGTTGGCGATGGCATCAACGACTCTCCCGCACTCGCTGCGGCATCAGTCTCGGTGGCGCTCTCCGACGCGTCCGACATCGCAAGGACGGTGGCCGACGTGTCCATCCGTGACGACTCGCTGCAGCGTCTTGTGCACGCCCGAGCGTTGGCGCTGCGTCTGCAGCGGCGCATCGAATCCCGCTATCGCTTTATCGTGGGGTTCAACACGTTGCTCATCGTTCTGGGCGTTGTGGGGGTATTGCCGCTGACCACGGCTGCCACCTTGCATAACCTCTCGACGGTGGCCATTGCGGGGGCCAACATGCGCCCGCTGCTTCATGCAGCCGGCGATGCCACAAAGGGCAGGCCGACGTCAGCTCTTGTTGCGTAGCATATCGTGCCAGAGCTCGGCAAGCTGCTCGCGCTCGGGGATGTCGGGCAGCTTGTCGGGCGATGCTGCCCCCATCGCTCGGCTCGCCGCCGAGCGGACGGCGGCGCTCATCTCGCCCACGCGCGAGGCGCGTAGGCTGCGTGCAAAACGGTCTCGCTCGCGCGCAAGGGTCTGGCTTGCCTCTCCCTCCTTGCGACCGACGGTCGAAACCACCGCATCCTTGGTCCTCACGACGGTCGCGGCAGCCTGGGTGATGGCCTGTGCCGTCTCGTCCCGTTTGGTGCTGATGCTTTGCACGACTGCGTCACCCTTGTTCTTGACGCCGATGACGAACTGGTCCATGTGGTCGTTGATGCTTGCGTTGATCGAGGATGCTGCCCGGGCTATGGTTGCCAGGGATGAGGCCGTCACGGCAGTGTCGGCTGCTATGGCAGCTGTCGCAAGGATGGCCAGCGTCTCGACAAGCAGGGGGTTGCACTGACTGATGATGCTTAGCGTCGGTTCGTAAAGGACGTAGACGACAAAGAGCCCGCCGAGGCCAAAGAAGATCGAGGCGGGCAGGCAGATGCGCCCGTTGAGGTTTAGGGGCATGTTGCTGTAATCCCACCAATAGGCGTGAAAGAGCTTCTCCAAAGTCCAGTGGGTGACGTATTCCAAGACCATGCTGCCAAAGAAGGCGAAGAGGAACACCTTCCACCATTCCATGACGACGCCTTCCGCCAGCTCAGCATGCCAGAGGAGCATGATTGCCAGGACGCCTGACCCGTATATGGGGCAGCAGGGTCCGTACAGGAAACCACGGTTCTGCCAGCGGCGCTCGATGATGGTGCAGTACGTCGATTCCCACACCCAACCGAGTATGCTGAACACGACAAACAGGACAACGAACTGACAGACAATCACACGAACCCCTTTCGCAACAATGCCATTATGCCAAAACAGGTAATGGCCGGAAGGGCGCTGGCCGTGCCGTGCACATGCCGTACACGTAGTCGCAGATTGCGGCGCCTTGCGCTACTCTCTTACCTATTCGAGGAGATGGGAGACATCATGCGCAAGTTTGGCCTCATTGGTGGATGTGGCCCCGAGTCGACGGTCCCGTACTATCTGGGAATCGTGAACGGCGTGCGGGAACGCGTGGGCAAGCCCTTCTTTCCGAACATGACCATAGAGAGCCTCTCGTGCTTTGATGTGATGCGCATGGTGGATGCGGGAGATCTCGAGGGCCTGACCGATTACTTTTCGGCGGGCATCGAGCGTCTGCATGCGGCAGGCTGTGAGGTGGCCGCCTTGGGATGCAACACGGGCCACATCGTCTTTGGCGAGCTCGAGCGCAGGTCGCCGATTCCGCTTGTGAGCATCGTCGATGCCACGCGCGATGAGGCGTTGCGTCGTGGTTACAGGCGTGTGATGCTGCTGGGTACCGTGCCAACCATGCGTGACGCCTACTTCAAGGCGGCGCTTGCCAAGGCAGGCATGCTGGTCCTCTCACCGGGCGGGGAGGACCGTGCATGGCTGGGACGGGTGATAGCTGAGGAGCTTGAGCTCGGCATCGTGCGCGGCAAGACGATCGAGCGCTTTGCACGACTCGTGGCGGAAGGTGTGGAGCATGGAGTGGATGCGGTCATCTTGGGATGCACCGAGCTCCCGATGCTCGCAGAGCGGGTGGACTTGGGTCTGCCCGTGCTCGACACCCTGCAGCTGCATGTGAGGGCAATCGTAGACGCCATCATGATGTGATGGGTGAGGCCTAGGACGAGGGCGACCTAGGTGCCAATGCTGCTGGTCGGATGCATGATTGGGAGGGGGACCATGATTCAGGACATATATCCGCATAGGCTTGCCAACGAGTATCGCGGCGACGTGCGACCGCTCGCGGGCGACTTAGTGCTCTACGTATGTGGACAGGAGCTTGCGGTTAGGCGTAGCGAGGACGACGGGCAGAAGACCTTTTCGTTTCCGCTGGTAGGGGAGCCGGGCATCGATGGGACGGGCCTTACCTTCCTGTTTGAGCTCGATGGACGGGCGTGTTGGCTCGCGCCCGATGCGGGGCTGGCCGATCCTCCGGCGGGCTACGAGATGGTGCACAACCGCACGCTCCGCATGGAAGGCTATGGAACGCGCGAGATGATGTATGTGGCGTACACGGCGGTTCACTTGGGCGGATGGTATGCCCACAATCGCTATTGCGGGGCTTGTGGCAAGCCGTTGGAGCACCATCCGACCCTCCGCGCGCTACGATGCCCGGCCTGCGGCAACCTCATGTTCCCGCGGCTCAACCCTGCCGTTATCGTGTGCGTGCGCGATCCCGAGCGCAACAGGATCGTGCTTACCCGCTATGCGCGCGGACGCTACATGCCCATCGACGCCCTGGTGGCGGGATTCGTCGAGATCGGAGAGACCATCGAGGACTGCGTGCGTCGTGAGGTTCGCGAGGAGCTGGGCATCGAGGTCAAGAACATCTCGTACTACAAGTCGCAGCCCTGGGGCGTCGCAGGGGACATTCTCTCGGGATACTGGTGCGATGTCGATGGCGATCCCACGTTGCACATGGACGAGGGGGAGCTGGGACGTGCCGTGTGGGCCGGACCCGACGAGATCCCCGGACAACCCGACGACCTCTCGCTCACGAACGAGATGATGTGCTTATGGCGTGACACGCATCGGCGTACGTAGGTGGCACACGCGACGCGAACCTGCTCCGCACGTCATCGGTCGCTGCGACGTCTGACAGGATTGCGCTCTTGTGACACAATACGGTGCTGCAGGAAGTCGCGATCAGATTAAGTGCTTGATATGCGGAGGCGTCTCATGAGCAATGCGCTGGTCCTACAGTCCGACTTTGGTACGGCGGATGGTGCGGTGAGCGCCATGTATGGCGTGGCCTACGGGGTGAGCCACGACCTGCGCATCTGCGACCTCACCCACGAGATACCGCCGTACGACATCTGGGAGGCCTCGTATCGCCTCATCCAGACTGTGAGCTACTGGCCCAAGGGGACGGTCTTCGTGAGCGTTGTCGACCCAGGCGTTGGGTCGGACCGTCGGAGTGTGGTCGTGCTCACTAGCACGGGCCACTATATCGTGACGCCTGACAACGGTACCCTCACGCAGGTCAAGCGCATGATGGGCATCGCACAGGCGCGACTCATCGACGAGGGCGTCAACCGCCTCGCCGGTTCGGACAAGAGCTACACCTTCTATGGCCGTGACGTGTATGCCTATACGGGCGCTCGCCTTGCCGCCGGTGTCATTGACTTCGAGGGTGTGGGCCCCCTGATCGAGGTGGACGATCTCGTCGAGCTGCCAACCGTGCCCGCAACCTGCGAACCCACGCGCGTGCAAGGTACGATTGACGTGCTCGATGTGCGTTTTGGAAGTCTCTGGACCAATGTGACGCGCGAACAGTTCGAGCGGCTGGGCATTGCGGTGGGAGGCCGGGTGGAGGTGGCCATCGAGGACGGCACTCGAACGGTGTACCAGAACCTCCTCACCTATGCGCGCAGCTTTGCCGACGTGTACGTGGGCGAGCCTTTGGTCTACGTCAACAGCCTTGACTGTATGGCGGTTGCCATCAACCAGGGCAGCTTTGCCAAGGCGTACGGCATAGGCACTGGTACCAACTGGAAGATCACACTGCGCAAGGCCCCGCGCCTCGTGTACGAATAGGCACCCTCGAGGAGGAACAATGGGCAGGTACGACAAGCCGATCCTGGTCTTCCAGACCGACTTCACCTATGCCGAGGGAGCGGTGAGCTCGATGTACGGCGTGGTCAAGTGCGTCGACCGCGAGCTCGAGATCTTTGACGGCACGCACTACATTCCTCGCTATGACGTATGGAGCGCAAGCTACCGCCTATACCAGAGCCTGCCCTTCTGGCCTGAGGGCACCATCTACGTGAGCGTGGTGGACCCTGGGGTTGGCACGCCGCGACGGGCCTGCATGGCCAAGACCGCCAGCGGTCACATCGTGGTGACGCCCGACAACGGGGCGCTCACGCATCTGGCGCGCTATATGGGCATCACCGAGGTACGCGAGATCGACGAGGCGGTCAACCGCAATCCCAACACGCGTGGGACGAGCGTCTTTCACGGTCGCGACCTGTTTGGCTATGCTGCCGCGCGTCTGGCGAGCGGCCTGATCTCGTGGGAGGAGGTCGGGCCGGCATATCCGGTGGACGAGGTCGTCTGCCTGCCCATGGCGGAGCCTGCGCTCGAGGATGGCTTGCTCACGGGCATCGTCGACATCATCGACCCCAACTTTGGCAACGCGTGGACCAACATCCCGATCTCCCTGTTCGAAAGAGCCGGCCTGTCCTATGGCGATCGGCTGCATCTGATACTGGAGCATGGCGATGAGGTCGTGCTCGATACGGAGCTTCCGCTTTGCCACACCTTTGGCGAAGTCGAGGCTGGCGAGCTGCTCGCCTATACTAACGAGCTGATGAACGTCTCGTTTACCATGAACCAGGCGAGTATCGTGGAGCGTTACGGAATCGGTTTTGGCGGCGACTGGCGGGTTGCGTTCGAAAAGGCCAGCGAGACGTCGATATAGAATCGTCTGTGACGCACGGTCGTCTGACAAGCCAGCGGGAAGCGGAATGCACGGAAGGTGGGGCTGACATGGGCCTGGAGATATGGCAGAATCCGACGTGCACGCTTTGCGGAACGAAGAAGGGTGGCTATGGGTTCTACCATGGCGCCAAGGACAAGGACCTCTACCTCTGTTCCGACTGCCTGAAGAGCGCTGCGCAATCACTTACCTACGATCAGCTCTCTGGTATGACCACGGGTCAGTTCAAGCGACACATGGAGGTGCGTGACGAGCTCGCCGCTGCATACAAGAGCTCATTTACCGCCACTAGGACGTTTTGCATCGGCAATAGAAAGAAGCGTGACATTCCCGTCCTCGAGGTTGACGAGAAACGCGGGCTTTGGGCGCTTCCAAGGGCGCCGATGCCCCTTGCGCAGTCGATCGCCTCCATTGCCGACGTCGAGGTAACCTTGAGCTCGGATGAGATTGCCGATGAGGAGGAATTAGAGGGGGAGATCGTCAAGGGCCTGACGCTCAAGGACCTGATGCCGGTTGTTCGCAGTTTCATCAGCTCGCGGTACAAATCCAAGCACACCGATCTGGCGCCCATTCCCGAGGGGCACTACGTGAGTTATCTGAAGATGGTCCTGACGCTCGACGACCATGAGTCGGGAATCGGCAAGGCAGAGATCGATTTGCTGCCATATCTAATCAGTTGGCCAAGCCGCACTGACGCTGGCTACGACTGTGCCTACGAAATCATCGAGTTTCTCAAGCAGTTGGCGAGCTCTGCCTACAAGAGGGGAAGCTCGTCACGAGGACAGACCGGCCCCGCGCGCAACGATCGACTGGCCATACTTGCGGCAAGGAAGCTGATGTCAGACGAGGACGCCGAGATCATCAGGTACTACCTCGATCGAGTGCCCTGGCAAGGAAAGACGGGCGGTGCTGGAACTTCGTACGGCCTTGCGAAGACCGTGATCGACACGGTTGGCGAGTGCATCCTCTTTGGGGAGAAGTCCCCCGAATGGATGACTCAGCATACCGTGGGAACCGATGCGTTCTTGGGGGCGTTCTATCGCTATGCGCCAGGGCTCTCGATAGGTGATGTCGTGTGCATCATGGACAAGACGAGACTCCAGTCCGGAAAGGGCGGAATACTGTTTGCCCAGGACGGTTTTGCCGCTGATGACTTCTCGCTCAATCTGGGAGAGTCAGCGGAGCTCGTTCAACCCATCCGCTACGATGATCTGCTCTTTGTAGGACGGGGAAAGGGCAAAGGGAAGCTCGTCCTTGCGTATCGGGATGGAAGGCGCATCGAGGTGAATGGCGGACAGTACGCCCATTACATCTTTGCCGCTGCCAACTGCATTCTGCTTCTTCGCTCCAGCTGACGCGCTCTATGGCCCGAGCCCGCCTTGGTGGCAGCTCCTGTGCTGCGTATGAAAACGCGCTCGCACGCAATGACGCGTGCGAGCGCGAAACTGTTCGCCCGGCTATGTGGACAACGTTGCCTTGGTGGTCCTACACACCCGATTCGAAGAGGTACTTCTCCTGCTCCGGGGTCAGCACGTCGATGGCCTTGCCCATGAAGGCGAGCTTCTTGCGCGCCACGTCGTAGTCGACCTCGTCAGGCACATCCATGAGCATATCGTCGATCTGGTCCTGATGCTCGACAAGGTACTTGGCCGATAGCGCCTGGATGGCAAAGCTCATGTCCATGATCTCGGCAGGATGCCCGTCGCCGCAGGCCAGGTTTACCAGACGGCCTTCGCCTAGGACGTAGATCCAGTTGTTGTTGGAGAGCTTGTAGCCCACGATGTTCTCGCGCATCTCGCGCGTCTCGACCGCATTGGCGCGCAGCCAGGCCATGTCGACCTCGCAGTCAAAGTGGCCGGCGTTGCAGCAGATCGCGCCGTCCTTCATGTTGAAGAAGTCCTCCTCGTCGATGACCTTGTCGCAGCCGGTCACGGTGATGAAGAAGTCTCCCAGCTTGGCGGCCTCGCTCATGGGCATGACGTCAAAGCCGTCCATGATGGCCTCGATGGCCTTGACCGGATCGATCTCGGTCACGATGACGCGCGCGCCAAGACCCTTGGCACGCATCGCGACGCCCTTGCCGCACCAACCGTAGCCGGCGACGACGGCGATCTTGCCGGCGACCACGAGGTTGGTGGTGCGGTTGATGCCGTTCCAGACCGACTGCCCGGTACCGTAGCGGTTGTCAAAGAAGTGCTTCATCTGGGCGTTGTTGACGCGCACCATCGGGAAGCGAAGCTTGCCCTCGCGGTTCATGGCCTCGAGGCGGATGATGCCGGTGGTGGTTTCCTCGCATCCGCCGATGATGTTGCCGATGAGCTCGGGGTACTTGGTGTGCACCCTGTTCACGAGGTCGCCACCGTCATCGATGATGATGTTGGGGCCCACCGAGAGCACGTCATCGATGCAGCGCATGTAGTCCTCGTCCGAGATGTCGTACCAGGCGTGCACCTCGATGCCCTCTGTGACGAGTGCTGCTACGACGTCGTCCTGCGTCGAAAGGGGATTGGAGCCGGTGGCATACACCTCTGCGCCGCCCGCCTGCAGAACCTCGCAGAGGTATGCGGTCTTGGCCTCGAGGTGGATGGACAGGGCGATCTTCTTGCCGGCAAAGGGCTTGGACTGCGCGAACTCCTCCTTTAGCGTGGTGAGCAGCGGCATGTTGCGCCGTACCCACTCGATCTTGCGCAGGCCACCATCGGCCAACTTGATGTCCCTGATTTCGCTTGCCATGGTGCCATGCTCCAATCTTTGATGTGAGGCGTGCCTCATTATGTGCCGTGGTTAGTCTACGACAAGTGCGTCATTGGCGCTCGATTATGGAGAGCGAAACACACGGCACGCGCCTGACGGGGTGTTGCAATCGGACGCTCTCTCCAGCGCAATGTTGCGGTTTTCACTACGAAAGGCCCAGTCGCTGACAGATTCTGGCGATCTCGAACCGTACGCGCTCCTCGTCGATAGTGAGAAGCTCGCGATTGC
>JAGAVX010000057.1 GCA_017941705.1 Atopobiaceae bacterium | reverse complement strand
TCAACGTCGCCACCGGCGCCGGCTCCGAGCAGATGGCGCTGTGGCAGTCCAAGGCGGCCATGAAGCCGCTCTACGCCGCGGCGGGCGTCCCCACGGCGCGCCAGGTCATGGTCGCCGACCCCGACGAGGTGAGGGCCTTTGTGAAGGAGGTCGGATTCCCCGTATTCACTAAGCCCGAGAAGGGCGTCGGCGCTGGCGGCGCCCGCAAGATCGAGGATGAGGCCGCCCTCGAGGAGCTGCTCGCCGCCAACCTTGATGAGCCCTACGTGCTCGAAGAGTTCATCGACGCAGAGCTGTGCTCGTACGAGGCCATCCTCGATGCGAATTGCGAGCCGCTCTTCGAGAACCAGTCGGAGTTCCCGCCCTCCATCGCCGACACCGTCAAGTATCAGCTCGACGTGGCGTACTACACGCGTCCCACGGTCGACCCCAAGCTTCGAAAGCTCGGCCGCGCCACCGCCAAGGCCTTCGGCATCAGGAGCCGCTTCGTGCACATGGAGTTCTTCCGCCTCACCGCCGACAAGCCCGGCCTGGGCAAGAAGGGCGATTACGTGGGCCTCGAGGTCAACGTCCGCGCGCCCGGCGGCTACACCCCCGACATGATCAACTTCGCGCATTCCGCCGACGTGTACCAGATCTGGGCCGACATGGTCACCACGGGAACCACCACGCACGGCACCAACGGCGACACCTACTACTGCATCTACGCCTGCCGTCGCGACTGTCACACCTATGTACATACGCATCAGGAGATCATGGACACCTACGGCGACGTCATATGCATGCAGGGACGCATGGCCGATGTCCTCTCTGACGACCTGGGCAACGACTTCTACATGGCGCGCTTCAAGACCGTTGCCGAGCGCAAGCGCTTTGAGAAGTTCGTCCAACAGCAGGCATAAGCCCCCTGCATAGGCACAGACCGTGAATCGTCGGCATCGCATGGGGTTCCGTGCGATGCCGACCGTTATACTGGTGCCTCGTCTGTACTGGAACGGGAGACGAGGCTGGCAGGAGCGTACGCATGACAGACCAGACTGACACAGCACCCGGATATGACCGGGGCAAGGTCATCCGCGAGGGCATCCGAGACGGAATTCCCATTGGCCTTGGCTACTTCGTCGTGGCCTTCTCGCTGGGCATTGCGGCAAAGATCGCAGGGCTCACCCCGCTTGAGGGGTTTATCGCCAGCCTGCTCAACAACGCGTCGGCTGGCGAGTACGCGGCGTTCACGCTCATGGCCGCAAACGCCTCCTACGTCGAGATGGCAATTGTCACGCTCATCACCAACGCGCGCTACCTGCTCATGAGCACCGCGCTCAGCCAGCGATTCTCCCCAAAGACCGGCACCCTGCATCGCGTGCTGGTTGGCTTCGATGTGACCGACGAGCTCTTTGGGATTGCCATCGCAAGGCCAGGCATGGTCGACCCGTTCTACTCGTACGGAGCCTTCATTCCTGCACTTGCGGGCTGGTCAACGGGAACCGCACTCGGCATCGTCATGGGCAACGTCCTACCCGGCAGAGCCGTCAGCGCACTTTCGGTCGCGCTGTTTGGCATGTTTCTCGCTATCATCATTCCGCCCGCACGCGAGAACCGCGTGGTCCTGGGTTGCGTCATCGTGAGCTTTGCCGCCAGCCTGCTTTTCTCGGTAGTCCCGCTCTTTGCATCGTGGTCCGCAGGAACTCGTACCATCATCCTGACCGTTGTCATCTCGTCAGTCGCCGCCTTGCTCTTTCCGGTCTCTGACGACAAGCTCGAGCAGTAGGAGGCGTCATGCAGCACAGCATTCCCATATACATCGCAGTCATGTCTGTCGTGACGCTTTCTGTCAAGATCCTTCCGCTCACGCTCATCCGCAAGCCCATCAACAATCGCTTCATCAGGTCGTTCCTGTATTACGTGCCCTATGTCACGCTTGCCGTCATGACGTTTCCCGCCATCGTGCAGGCAACGGATGCTCCCGTGGCAGGCGCAGTCGCGCTCGTCGTGGGAATCGTTGCGGCCTGGAACGGAGCGAGCCTCTTTCAGGTGGCAGCGGCCTGCTGCGCCTTGGTATTCGTGCTCGAGCTGATATTGGTCTAGAGGTTGAGCGTGGCCAAACGGCACCCAGAGTAGAACCGTATCCGCTACCTGCAATACGTTCTTTCACGACAAGCAGGCATCGTCTTGATCGCCAGATTCTGCGGCCACTTTTGTCTGTACTTTTTTGACGCATGCTCGCAAAACGCACCTACAACCTGTCTTGTAGGTGCGTTTTAGGCCCAAAAACAAGCAGTGTGACGAGCCGCCCCTTAAAAACTGCATACGAACCGCCAGAACGCCCCCGAAAGCACCAAATGGACACCTACGATTCGTTTTGTAGGTACTTGCTCAAACAGCTCGCGCACCAGCCTCCCAACGCGATCAAAAGACTCAGGTCATACAGCAGTCCAAAGCCAGGAATCGGCGTTCTGACCACCGTCACGCCCGTGCAGACTCTGGGCCTGATTTGATCAAATGTGGCGAACACCTACAAGATGATTTGTAGGTGCCCCATCGCAGCTAAATGAGGCCATAATCGACTTTGTAGGTAGTTTTCGCCGCCACAGATTTGCATAGGCGTGTTCCGACCCCAAAAACGCACCTACAAAGCAGGTTGTAGGCGCACAATTTCAGGTCCTCCGAAAAAAGCGCTGACAAAACAATGGCGACAGCAACCCAGACATCGCCCGCACGAGCCCAGGCCAAACGCCCGCCTATCGCACGGCAAAATTGCGCGCGATATCGCCAGCCATACGCCACGGCAGCGGACGAAGCTCTCGATCTGCGACCTTGATCTGCTCACGGATGGCAATTCCCTGCGGGCAATGCCGCTCGCACTTGCCGCAACCCACGCACTGACGCGCAAAGGCCTTCTCCTTGCGCAGCGACACTGTCTGCCAGTACTCCTTGCGTCCGCTCGCCTTACCCTCGGTGTACATATGGTTGTAGCAGCGGAAGAGCGCCGGTATGTCAACTCCCTGTGGGCAAGGCATGCAGTACCCACAACCCGTGCACCCAACCTTCATGCGGCTGTTGATAGTCTCCGTAACCTGTTCGAGCAGGGCAAAGTCCGAATCGGTGAGCTCCCCTACCCCCGCCTCGCTCGCCACGCGGCAGTTTTCCTCAATCATCTCGATCGAGTTCATTCCCGAAAGCACGCAGGTGACCTGGGGCTGGTCCCATAACCACCTAAAGGCCCACTCCGCCGCCGTCCACCCGTGCGGAGAGCTGGCAATGAGACGCTTCCCCTCCTCGGGCATGAGGTCGACCAGCTTGCCACCGCGCAGAGGCTCCATGATGATGACGGGAATCCCCCGCTCTGCGGCAGCCATAAGTCCCCGCCGCCCGGCCTGCGTGTGTTCGTCCAGATAGTTGTACTGAATCTGGCAGAAGTCCCAATCGTAGGCCTCAAGCACCGCCAGAAACGCGTCTGTCCCACCATGGAACGAGAAGCCGATCTGGCGTATCTGCCCCGAGGCCTTCTTTGCCGCAATCCAGTCCTCTACTCCCAGACGCTTGAGGTTCTCCCACTGTGCCGGATCAGTGACCATGTGCATGAGGTAGTAGTCGATGTGATCGGTCCTCAGGCGCTTGAGCTCTTCGTCAAAATAGCGGTCGATGGCGGCGGCGCTGTGCACAAGGTATTGCGGCAGCTTGGTCGCTATGCTGATCTTGTCGCGCACGCCGTTTCGCTCGACAAACTCACCAAGGAGCTCCTCCGAGCCGGGATAGACGTATGCCGTGTCAAAGTAATTGACTCCCAGCTCGATGGCACGCAACATCTCGCGCTCGGCCTTGTCGTAATCGATCCCTGCGCCTTTGCGCGTGAAGCGCATGCAGCCAAAGCCGAGCACCGATATGGGGTTTCCCTGGCGGTCGTTGCGGTAGTTCATGGCATTCACCTTTTCGCACAGGCATGGATGGGTGTGTCTATACTACCCAAACGAGCAGGTGAAATGCGATAGAGTGCGGGCGAGGCAAGCCAATGGCCGCCTCGCCCGCACAGACGTAGCGTTTGTCTACGCGCTACATGAACATGCCGATAATCAAGGCACACAGGCCACCAAGGGCCATCGTCGCGGGAAGCGTGACGATCCAGGCGGTAAAGATGCTGCCCGCCATGCCCCACTTGACCTTCTTTGCCCCGCGCACCGAGCCAGCGCCCATGATGGAAGTCGTCAGAACCTGCGTTGTCGAAACGGGGGCACCCAGCGCAGTCATCGTCTCGATGGCCACCGCCGACGAGACCTGCGCGGCAAAACCAAGCGCAGAGTCGAGCTTGGTCACGCCGTTGCCCACCGTCTTCATGATACGACGGCCACCGATTGAAGTTCCCAGAGCCATCGTCGCGGCGCACGTGATCTTGACCCACATCGGAACGCCCGACCCCTCCGGAAGGGCGCCAGCCGCAATGAGCGCGAGCGTGATGATGCCCATCGTCTTCTGCGCGTCATTGTTGCCATGGCTGTACGACATGATCAGCGACGATGCGATTTGGAGCTTGTGGAACAGCGCGTTCGCCCTGCTCGGATGCCAATAGGCAAACAATTCGAGCAGCGCCTTCATCAGTAGGAAGCCAATGCAAAGACCGATAAGCGGCGAGGTGAAGAGCGGGATGAGAACCTTCTCGACCACACCGCTCCACTCAACCGTGCCGAGCTGTCTGGTAAACACGATGGTCGCACCGATGAGGCTGCCGATGAGGGCATGGCTCGAGCTCGAGGGGATGGAGAACCACCACGTGGCAAGGTCCCAAACGATGGCACCGAGCAGCGCGGCAAGAATGACATAGAGCTCAAGCGGCACGTTCACCAGACCGTGCGCAATGGTCATGGCGACCTTTTCGCTGGTTAGGGCGCCAATAAAGTTCATGGCCGCGCTCATGAGGATGGCCGTGCGCACCGGCAGCGCACGCGTGTACACCGTCGTGGCGATGGTGTTAGCCGTGTCATGGAAGCCATTGATGAATTCGAAGATGATGGCGGAGGCCAGTACGCCAAGCAGCAGTGGGTTAAGCATTTTTCATAATCACGCTGCGGACGACGTTCGCAACGCCCTTGCAAGAGTCGACGGTTGCCTCCATGGTGTCAAGAAGCGACTTCCACTTGAGGACCTCTACCGCATCAATCCCCTCATGGAAGATGTTCGCAAGGCCCTGACGCGAGACCGTGTCGCCCTCGTCCTCGATGGTGCCCACCGTGTGCATCTTCTCGCGCACCACCGGGTCCTTCTTGAAGTTCTCGAAGTGGTCAAAGAGCTCCTCGAGCTCCTTGCACGCGCGCAGCGTGAGGTCCGCCATCTGAACCGCCTCGGGACGCATGGCGTCGATGCCGTACATGTCAAAGCGAGCCGCGACGTTGTCCATACCGTCAGCGATGTGGTCGAGCTCTCGAACCAGCAGGTTGATGTCCTCGCGGTCAAACGGCGTGATGAAGGAGTTCTCGAGCAGCGTGAGCGTCTCGCGCGTGATGGCGTCACACTTGACCTCGTAATCCTTGACCTCTGGAATGCGCCCCTTGAGGGCAGGGTAGTCGTGCGCAATCGCGTCGTACACCTCCGCCGCAGACGCTACTTCGTGAGCCAGTTCCTTGAACTTGTCGTAGAACTGGTTCTCAATATGTCGTACTCGACTCATGTAATCACTCCTTACCAACCGCAAGGAACAGCTGATGGATCAGGCATATCTTTAAGTGAATGTTACCAATTTGTCAGCTACACCAAAGGTGATGCCTGCTTTTACACGCAAACGTGAATATTGCATCGCTATTCGGCTAGTTTTATCAACATTTTGTAAGGATTACGTCAAGCACTATTAGGCGCCATATGAAGGCTCGGCAAAGCACAGCTAGATGCCGTTTTTCTAGAGCAGTTCAAAAAGTGCGACATTCGACGATGTCGCACCTTGTCTCACGTTCTTCACACTTCGTTCATGAATTGATGTGCAGAGCCTCACACAGCTCGTCCGCAGTCCTTGTCAGGAGCTCACGGAGCTCCAACTGCTCAAGCCACTGCTGACCGATTGCCGCCATGCCAAGCCATGCTCCCATGATGTTTCCGGCGATGGCCCCCGTCGAGTCTGAGTCTCCCCCGTGATTGACCGCCGCGATGACTGCCCCATCAAAGCTATCGTGATGCCTCAGGCAGCAATAGACAGCGATGGCCAGCGCCTCGTCGCCGATCCAGCCCTCGCCCAGTCGAACGATGTCGTCGTGGTCACATGTGTCGTTTTCTGCCAGACTTGCGGCCAATTGGAGCTGCCGGGCCATGCTGTCGGCGTAGAAGCGCTCGCTGTCAAACCAACCGGGAAGCTGGCTGGCGCAGTCGTCAATCACAGCAGCAAGCGACACGGCCTCGGAATGGACGCACCGGTTGACGATGTACGCAAGCGCCGCGGCAGAGATGTATCCGAGCGGATGACCGTGCGTTATGGCCGCCGCCATGGCAGCAACATGCACGGCTCTCGTGGGGTCCTCAAAATAGAGGCCCATCGGGGCTACGCGCATCACTCCCCCGCAACCCTTGCTGGTGTTGATCGGCTGTTCCATAAGGCCCATCTCGCCGCCATACAGCGCGGAAAGACACGTATTGCCTGGCGCACGACGTGAATAGAGCTGCTCCTCGGCGAGCAATGGGCTGGTCCCGGGATGGCCCGCGAACATACGATCCTGGGTATGCAGCCAATCAAGATACGCACCGTAGACCGAGCTGTTGCACTCCTCGTCGGACGCACCAGCCCCTACCTGCAGAAGGCCCGAGGCAGAGAAGAGCGTCATCTGCGTGTCGTCCGAGAACTGAGCACACCCCGCCCAGGGATGGATGCTGTACGCACGGATGCCATCCTGCCCAAACTGCCCGCAGATTCCCTCGTACGAGTCGAACTCAACGGGATACCCCAGCGCATCACCGATCGCCCCGCCAACGAGACATCCCTCAAAGCGCTCAACCATCGTGTCATCAACCATGCGATACTCCCCTCTCCAAGCGATTGGTAAGAGTATGCCAGACGGGTCGGACACAACGGTAGCCTGCCAGGGGACAAAGCGCATGGCAGTGTGGGAGATCCAGCCAAGGCCGCATAGCACAGGACGATTGAAACGCGATCATGCACGCAAACTCGTGAGACGGGATCCACGAAACCCCGTAGAATAGCTAAAGGTAAATTATCCCACGCCAAGAAGGCGGTCCATCATGAGCACTACGAACGAGCCCCTTGAAACGCCATCACGCACCGCAGGAGAGGCGGGCTGGCACCTCTCGCGCTACAACCTGAGCGCGCGCGTGCCCGACTCCAAGATGGTTGCCATTGCCAATCTCTACAAGGGCACCTGCGCCGAGTACACTCCCATCGAGATGTACCTGTTGTCCGTGGTGGAAGAGCTTGACGAGAATCACCCCGTCATCGAGCGCTTTGCCAAGCGCGGAATCATCACGAAGATCGACGAGCGTGCGGCAATCGATACCATGGGTCGGGCAGCCTGTGGCGCACCGCATGTGGTCGGGCTGACCATCTGCCCCACAATGGGATGCAACTTTGACTGTCCGTACTGCTTCGAGGACCACTATCCCAGGATGATGAGCGAAGAGGTCCAAGACGATGTGGTCGAACTCACCAAGCGCATGATGAATGCGGGCAACATCAAAGACATCTCCGTCACATGGTTTGGCGGTGAGCCGCTCCTGGCGCCACGTATCATCGAGTCGCTGTCGGAGCGCCTGATGGCGCTCGCCGAGGAGCGCGGCGGCGATTACAGTGGCTCCATCATTACCAATGGCTACCTGCTCACGCAGGAGATAGCCGACATGCTCGGTCGCTGCCATGTCAAGTTTGCCCAGGTGACGATTGACGGCATGCGAGACTCCCATGACTCCACCCGTCACCTTGCGGGAGGAGGCCCCACGTTCGACCGCATCGTGAGCAACCTTCGCAACCTCAAACTGCCGTTTAGGGTCAGCATCCGTCATAACGTGCATGAGGGCAACCGCAGTGAGGTCGAGCCCCTCGAGGCCTTCATAGCCGAGCTGGCCAAGGAGTCCGGCAACCGGATCACGTACTACGTTGCACCCGTGTCTGGCAGCGCCGTTGCCGACGAGCGCGGCAAGCAGGTAGGGCTTCTCTGTGGAACCGAGGCAAGCGAGATCGGCATCAAGCAGGAAGCCAGCCGCTTTAGGACCGCACGTGGTAACTACTGCGGAGCACATAGCCTTTGGAGCGTGGGCATCGACGAGCGGGGAAACCTCCAGAAGTGCTGGGAATCCGTGGATAAACCCCAGATCAGCTTTGGTACCGCGCACGACTGGGATCCGGAGAACCCCCTTGAGACCGCAAGCAATCCCGACAACCTGACCAAGTTCCTCAACACAGCTGCTCCGGTGCCTGACGAGGAATGCCAGGAGTGTGTCTGGCTTCCCACTTGCGTGGGCGGCTGCCCGTATAGGCGCCTGTTTGACGCGCGTTCATGCGTGGCGTTCAAAGACGATCCCGAGTCGTATGTGCTGGCGCTTCATGCGCGCATCGGCGAGGACAAGGAAGATGCGGAGAAAGCCTCGCAGCCACAGGAGGCACAGGAAAACTAACGCCCCGCTGCGAGATTGGAAGCGAAACCTCTCCGCAGCCCGCCATGCGACACGACAGCACAAAGGAGCCACATGCTTGACACCATAACCAAGGCGAACGCCTCTGACTTCGATGCCATCTGGCAGCTATACGCGGATGTCTGCGAGCACCAGGCGCAAGATGCCTATGGGGCAAAATGGACGATTGGCGTCTATCCCACCGAAAGCGACATTCGTGCCCACATCGATGCGGGCGAGTTGTACGTGGGATGGTCGGGCGGACAGCCAGTTGCCGCCATGGTGCTCGTCGGTCACGAAGACCCAGAGTATGCCAGCGTGCCGTGGAAGACTCCCGCTGCAGATGACGAGGTCGCCGTCATCCACTTGCTCGCGGTGCATCCCCATGCACGCGGGCTGCATGCGGGGGCAGAGCTCGTGCATGAGGCCACGCTCCTGTCACGCGCGGCCGGCAAGCGTGTCATGCACCTCGACGTGGTACCGGGCAACCTCGCGGCCAGCCACATCTATGTGGCAGAGGGATACGAGCTCGCCTGCACGTACCAGATCTATTACGAGGACACGGGGCTCGCCGACTTTGAGATGTACGAGCTCGTGCTTTAGGCCAAAGGACCCCGGCGCCAGCAACCTGCAGGATATTGCGCAAGGATGGAACACCTCCGCCTGCCGAATGCGGCGCTCCACGTGACGTCTAGGACAGCAACGAATCTGACCCGTCGTACGTTCTTCGGCGCCGCTGGAGTGGCCGGCCTTGTCCCTACGGCCTGCGGAGGCAATGGCGGCGGAGGCGGCACCGAGGCTGCCGACCCGTACGTGACCATTCTGGCCAACAAGGTCGTGACCCTCTCCGAGGACACCTTCCAAGAGACTGTGGGCAGCGCGCACGTGGTGGCTCCACAGTCCTTCACCATTTGGATGGACCAAGACAGCAACAAGACCCACATCGCCGAGTGCTTCGAGTAATCTCTCGGCTGCAACAGCAAGCCTAAGGGCGGGCCTTTCATGAAGGCTCACCCCTTTCTATGGCTGGCAGAGGACTTTGCGTTTCGAAAACTGTCGAAACTGTCAAGCAATTGAACTTTTGTGTACTACGCCCTGCATGTAGCGGAAATCGGCCAAGCCAATCCTGCGCATTCTTCCTTGCGGGATGGCGTATTAGCAAATCTCGTTGAAACTATGACACAGTAGTTCAATTGCCTGACAGTTTTGAACCCCTCGGCCCCGCGAGAACTCACGTGCGCTTTGCAAAAGACAATCAGGCGCTAGGTGTCATCCCCGCAATCGCGGCAAAGTACGCGGCCTCGTCGATGGAGTGTTCATGCCGCGCACCCATGCGCTCCATGCGACCGGCGCGGTAAGCGATAAGCCGGTTTTGGGGCAGGGGCTCCCAGTCGCCCCCGTCATCGAGCGGTCGTGTGCAGAAGATGGCGGCCTCACCCGAAGTACGAACATAGAGCGTCGGCTCCACCGTATTGGTATGCACGTATGTATAGGTGCCGTCATCGATCACCAGGTTAAGCTTATTGCTGGCAGAGAGGTCGTTCACCGCATGCGAGAGGATGACGAAGCGCTCGCCAAAGGTCAGCGGCGCACCCTTCCGCTCGGCCACGTCGTCAAGCTCGTCCACGAGATAGATCACCACCTGCTCGCTGTCGGTGTCACCTGCTGCAAACGCCTCGTAGCCGTCGGTCAGGCGGTTGTCGAGTATCGTCCCGTTGTGCGCGATGACCCATACGCACCCTGTCACGTCGCTGCGCATGAAGGGATGACAGTTGTTGTAGGTGAGCATGCCCATCGTGGCATTGCGGATGTGCGCGACGATGTTGGTCGACTCGATAGGCTCGGACAGCACGTTCCTCAGGTAGCTCGAGTCAATTGCACGCACTTCCTCCTTGTGCAGGTGAGGGTGCGTGCCCTCGCGCCAAGAGAGGCCCCAGCCATGCGGATGATATACGCTGTCCTGATAGAACAGGCGCAGTCCATCGTTGGCCCGAACGGCTCTCTTGGCGTTTATGGCATACAACTCGCACATGATGACCTCCCCGACAAGCAAGGATAGCGTTTGCGCGGGGCGCCTGGTCACGTCAAGGCATCGCTATCACCCAAGCGCCAGATCGACCAACTCGAGGAAGCCCTCGCGGTCGCTGTCGAGCTCCGTCGCATCGAGCAGCTGAGTTATCGAGTCGTAGTCAGAGCTTCCCGCATAGTCCGAACCGCGCAGCAGCATACCAAGCTCTATCACGGCAGCCTGAAAGCGCCAGTCATCGCCGGGATCACGCCGCCAGTCGGCCTCGTCCACCACCGTCTGCTGCTCTCGCACGTCGCCGCCGCCTGCGGGCTTGTAACGAACCGTGGCGCACATCCACTCCGAGGTCTCGGCGTCACCCGACGCAGCGTCGCCATACTTGAGCTCTGTCCCTCCCACCTCCTGCGCGGATCCCGCAAGGGCGACCTCGTACGCCACGGTGAACTGGCTGCCCGGACCGACATCACCGGCATCCTTCTTGTCATCGCGGAAGTCCTCGTCGGCCATCGCACGGTTCTCGTACCCGATCAGGCGATAGCCCTTGACCTGCGCAGGGTTGAACTCCACCTGGACCTTCACATCATCAGCCAACGGTACCAGGTTGGCCGTCAGGTTGGATCCCAGCACGCGCTCGGCCTCCTCGACGCAGTCTATGTAGTGGTAGCTACCGTTGCCGTGATCGGCCAGCGTCTCCATCTTGTTGTCCTTGTAGTTGCCAGTGCCAAAGCCCAAAACCGACAGGTAAACGCCTGATTCGCGCTGTTGGTCGACATAGTCGTGCAGGTCAGACTCACTACTCATGCCCACGTTGAGGTCGCCGTCCGAGGCCATGACGATGCGGTTGACCCCACCCTCGATGTAGTTGTTGCGCGCAAGCTCATAGGCCATCTGCAGGCCTGCCTCACCGTTGGTCGCACCGTCGGCACGCAGCCGGTTGATGGCACGCATGATCTTGCGCCCCTCAGTCCCATGTGCTCCGTCGAGGATGACGTCCTCGCCATTCGCATAGGTGACGATCGACACGCGATCGTTCTCACCTAGGTGCGAGACCAGCACGTCAAAGGAGTCCTTGAGCAGGTCAAGTTTGTCGGGGCTGTCCATCGATCCCGACACATCAATCAAAAAGACGAGGTTCGAGCCCTTGTCCGCCACCGACTGGGCCTCTGGCGCCGTAGAGAATCCCAGCGTCACGAGCTTGGTATTCTTATTCCACGGGCAGTCACCCACATGGACGTTGGTCGCAAAGAGGTCGTCTTCGTGCGGGGTATCGTAGTCGTACGAGAAATAGTTGAGCATTTCCTCGATCCGAACCGCGCCGGCGTCGATCTCGTCTGGCGTCCAGCCGTCATGCAGCATGCGCCGCAGGTTGCAGTAGCTGGCCGTATCGACGTCGCTCGAAACGGTAGATAGTGGGCGGGTTGCTGCCGAGACGAAGCCCTGCTCAGTGAGTGACGCGTACTCCTCGGTGTTGAAATCGACCGAGCTCTCATCTGCGGAAAGTCCCGCCATGGGGGCATAGGACTGCGCGGCGTTGGCTGCGGCATCGTCGTACTCGTTGGTTTTGGTCGTCAAGGTCTCAACGCTAGGCTCGGAGTCCCGCGCGACATTGTGGTGCGTCTTGCCTCCCATGAGGCCACAGCCGGCGAGAGCGCCCACGAGCGAAGCCGTGATTGCCATCGATGCCACGGAGCGTCCGACGACAGATAGATGGTTGCGTGCCATGTCATTCCCCTTTCGACGTTGCGTCTACAAGGGAAACGAGCGTGCCATTCGATTTGTCGGCACCATTTTCAAATTCTGGCGTAGCTCCAGGGCGCAGATGCCACAGGACGACTGCTCCCTAGCGCTATGCAGGGACGCAGTACCAGTACACCTGCTCGCCACCGTATCTCAGCGCATACCCTGACGAATCGTTGAGCAGCCTGTATACCTTGCACAGAGTCATGGTCGGAGCTTCGGGGGAGGTCACCGTCGCCACACCGACCAGTTCGCCAACCTGCTCTTCAGGAACCTCGGACGCACCGGACCCGTCCACATGGGTAGTCAGCACAAGCCCGTCTTCCAACGTCACAAGATGGTACAGGTCGGGGTCGAAGCCTTGCAAAGAAGACTCGGCTTCCTCGCCCGCCACGCCATCCATTCGCGACGCTTCACTGTCACTGTCCGTCAGGGGAACGTCAGCGTCCGATGCGACGACGGCCTCATCTTTTGTGGCCTCCACCTCGTACTCGGTTGTGGAGCTTGGCGCCATAAGCGCATGGTTTTCGCTCTGCTTGCCTGCGACCCCCGCCAGGCGGACGACCACGAGTCCCACCAGGAGCACTGCGGCAATCGGCATCAGCACCCGCCAATCAAGGCGGCGTCTGGGCACAGCATCCACCTGTGTATCGGCAGTCCGCACTGGCGTTTCAGCCACCTCACGCGCAGCGAGGAGGTTCGCCAACATGCGCTCCTGCGCCTCGTCGCTCATCTCGACCCGCTCGTATGCATCATGAATCCGCTGGTCAAACAGCTCGTCTTCTCTCGTCATCGCGCCTCGCCTCCCAACGCCCTCTTGAGCAGCGTGCGTGCATCGCGCAGGCGGTTGCGCACGGTCGAAGGCTTCTCGCCCAGCATGTGGGCAATCTCATCGGTCTTGTATCCTTCGTAGTAATGCAGGTAGACAACGTCCTTGTACCTGTCGGGTAGTCGCAGGACAGCGTCGAGCGTCTCGTCTATCGGCCCGGCGGACACAGCGTCGGCAAGCTCTCGATCGGGCATTGCCGTCACCCGCGTTCTTCCAGCGCTTTTCAAGATGTCACGGCACAGGTTTGACGCGCATACGATAAGCCACGCCTTTTCGTGTTGCTCGCTCTCAAACGACCGCGGCCGGTCGATGAGCTTCATGAACGTCGCCTGAGTCGCGTCCTCTGCATCAGCAGCCGATCCGAGAAACGAGTAGCACACACGGTAGACGGTCTGCGCATGCCGCCTGAAGATCCGCTCGATGTCGCAAGAACCTCCCACACCTACCCCCTCCCTATCAAAGACACGATTAGAGCAGCAGTTTTGTCGGCTCTATTGTGCCATGGCATCGAACGTGCCAATGCTGAAAACAACAAGGCAAGCCCGCTCTCAAAGTCATATGCGACTGGTTTTCAGTCTCCTTATGGTCGCCTGTAGGCGGTAGGTCCGCTGGGAAGCTGGCGCATGGGCTTTGTAGGTACTTTTTTCGAGGCCCTCGAGAAAACGCAGATCGCGTGCCGACTGTTGGTGTCAGGGCCGCTTTGATATGAGAGCGGCCGTCGCCTAGAATCGCATGTTTGCAGAACGTCCGATTCGAGAGAAAGGCAACGGCCACCGATGGAAAGCATACAGCAACTGCTCGCTACGGG
>JAGAVX010000056.1 GCA_017941705.1 Atopobiaceae bacterium | reverse complement strand
TGTCCCCAGGACCGCACTCCCCACCCGTGTGGGTGGCGTGTCCCCTCGGCCACCTGCCCACAAGGCGCTGGTCGGGCGTGGTATGCTAACTTGGCTCGTTTAGCTGGAAGGAAACACTTATGCCTAAGCCCATCGTAGCGGTCGTCGGCAGGCCCAATGTCGGAAAGTCGACGCTCGTAAACCGACTTGCGGAGAAGCGTGACGCCATCGTGCACGAGTCGCGTGGCGTAACGCGCGACCGCTCGTATCACACTACCGACTGGAACGGTCGCGAGTTCGTCCTCATCGATACGGGAGGTATCGAGTCCATAAAGAGCAAGGACACCTTTGCACCGCGCATCCGCGAGCAGGCGCTCGCCGCGTGCGACGAAGCCGATGTCATAGTGTTCGTCGTGGACGGCACGGTCGGCGTCACCGACGAGGACGAGGAGGTCGCCCGCGTCGTGCGCAAGTCGGAGAAGCCCGTCTTCCTCTGCGTGAACAAGCTCGATAACCCCGAGAGCGACCTTGAGACTTGGAGCTACTACTCGTTGGGCGTGGGTGAGCCGCGTGCGATTTCTGCTGGGCATGGACATGGGACGGGCGACTTGCTCGACGACATCGTCGCCGCCCTGCCTGAGCCGTCTGACGACGATGAGGACGAGTTCGACGACGATGCCCTCCCCGTGGCAATCATCGGCCGCCCGAACGTCGGAAAGTCATCGCTTGTCAACCGTCTCTCGGGCAAGAACCGTGCCATCGTGTCGGATGTGGCGGGAACCACGCGTGACGCCATCGACACCGTCGTGCAATGGAAGGACTACAAGATCCGTCTCGTCGACACGGCCGGCATGCGCAAGAAGACCCAGGTGCACGAGGACATCGAGTACTACAGCCTCGTACGGGGCCTCGAGGCGATGGACCGTGCCGAGGTCGCGCTGCTGGTTGTCGACTGCTCCGTGGGCCTGACCGAGCAGGACCAAAAGCTCGCGGGCATGGCGATCGACCGCGGATGCGCCTTGGTCATCGTCCTCAACAAGTGGGACCTCGTTGAGGACGCGCAGCAGCGCGAGGACATCCAGAACTCCCTCGACAAGCGCATGACCTTTGCGACCTGGGCTCCCGCCATCACGACCTCGGCCCTGACCGGTCGTGCCATAGACCGAGTGTTTGCCACCACGATCAAGGCGGCAGAGGCGCACCGGACCCAGATCAAGACTTCACAGCTCAACGACTTCCTGACGCGCCTGCGCGAAAGCGGGCACACCGTCAGCTCCGGCAAGCGCAGGCTTCGCCTGCAATATGCCACCCAGACCGGCACGAGGCCTCCTGCGTTCACGTTCTGGTGCAATGCCCCCGACCTCGTTGACGACAACTACGAGCGTTATCTCGAGAATCGCCTGCGCGAGGCCTTCGATCTGGAGGGAACGCCCATCAGGCTCAAGTTCCGTCGAAAGGACGAGAAGTAAATGAGTCCGCTCATACTGACGCTTGCGTGCATGGCGGTGTCGTTCTGGATCTGCGGCATTCCGTTTGGGCTGATCATTGCCCGCGCACATGGCATTGACGTGCGCAAGGAGGGGTCTGGCAACATCGGCATGACCAACGTTGCCCGCACGGTTGGCGGAGGTGCCGCTGCGGCGACCCTCCTGCTCGACCTGTTTAAGGGCACGGTGTGCGTACTGCTCTCTCGGTTCCTGCTTGCCCGGTTCTTCCTTGGGGGCGACTGGTCCCTGACTGTGCCCCAAGAGGCACTCGGATGGTCACCCGCGTGGGTGTACGCCGCATGCGTCTTTGGTCACATCTTTTCTCCCTACCTCGGATTTCACGGCGGCAAGGGCATATCGGTAGGCTTGGGTGCGGGTCTTGGACTCTCTTGGCCCATCGGTCTCGGACCGCTGGCAGTGTTCCTTGCGGCTGCCATTCCCAGTGGCTACGTCTCGCTCGGGTCGATTCTCGCGGCTGCGTCAGTGCCAGTCTGGGCCTTTGCGCTTGGATTCAACCACCTGGCCATCGTGCCGCTTGCGATTGTTGCCGCAGTTGTGATTTGGTCGCACAGGGAGAACATCGGCAGGCTCATCTCGGGTACCGAGCGTAAGTTCAGCCTGCACAAGAAGCAGGGCTGACATCCCTGGCGCAAGGCAGGGAGGCGTCTGCGGACAACTGCGTGCGAACTCTTACGCCGAACTATGCGCCATAGAGGTTTTATACGCTTGAAGTCGATGCGCAACTCGACTCACGGCGCACTTTCGATTTGCGCTATGCTCTTGGACTGGCTTTGAAGGTACGGGGCGCGCAGCTTGTTGCGTCGCCTCGCCAACTGAATAGGGGACTCACATGAATCGTGACGTGCGTATTGCTCCATCGATCCTCGCGGCAGACCAGCTGAGGCTCGCGGAGCAGCTGGAGGCTATACGAACGGCCGACTACGTGCACTTTGACGTGATGGACGGCGTCTTCGTCCCCAACCTGACCTTTGGCCCCGGTCTCCTTTCGCAGATAAAGGAGTTTACTGATGTGCCGGTCGACGTCCACCTCATGATCAGCGAGCCCGACCGTCGCTTTGCTGCGTATCTCGATGCGGGGGCGGACATCCTAACCTTCCACTACGAGGCTCAGCTCCATGCGCATCGCACGATTTACGCCATTAAGGATCGGGGTGCCAAGGCCGCGATTGCCATCAACCCGGGTACGCCCGTCTCCGTCCTCGACAGCCTGATCGACGATGTCGACATGGTCCTGATCATGTCCGTCAACCCCGGCTTTGGCGGCCAGTCGTTCATCCCCAAGACCTACGACAAGCTCCAGCAGCTCAAGCGCATGTGCGTGAAGCACGACGCGCACCCCCTCGTCGAGGTCGATGGCGGCGTCACGGCCGACAATGCCGGACGCATCGTGACTGCGGGAGCCCAGGTGCTCGTGGCCGGAAGCTCGGTCTTCAAGGCGCCTGATCCGGCTCGAGCCATTGCCGATCTTCGCTGTGCCGCTACGCATACGGTCGAGAGCGAGGCTTAGCATGCCCTCATCCTTCGTCTATCTTGACTATGCGGCTTCGGCGCCCCTCTCTGCCATTGCGGCCGAGGCTCTCGAGTCGTACGAGCGACAGCCGTTCGCCGGCGCAAACCCCAACTCGCTGCACACGATGGGTCGACAGGCGGCTCGCGCACTCGACGGAGCCCGTAGGGACCTCGTACACGCGCTGGGAGGCGGTTTTAGGCCCGCTGACGTCATATTCACGTCCGGAGGCACAGAATCCAACAACCTGGCCCTCATAGGGCTCGCAGAGGGCGCTCGCGACCGCGACAGGCTTCGCACGACCGTTGTCATGTCAGCGATCGAGCACGACTCGGTGCTCGATCTTGCGCCGGTGCTCAGGAACCGCGGATTCGATGTCGTCTTTGCCCAGCCAAACCGACAGGGCGTCGTGACTGCGGACGCGGTGAGTGCCCTGGTCGGCCGTAACACGGCCCTGGTCTCGCTCATGAGCGCCAATAACGAGACGGGCGTCATCCAGCCGGTGGGCGAGGTTGCCCGTGTGGCCCATCAGGCCGGGTCCCTCATGCATACCGATGCGGTGCAGGCATTCGGTCGCATTGAGCTGCAGCTTGACGATGTCGATGCGGTCAGCGTGGCGGCGCACAAGATCGGAGGGCCCGTTGGCGTGGGCGCCCTCGTCTGTCGCCAGCGCGTGCACCTGCGTCCCCTCAGCCACGGTGGTGGCCAGGAGGGAGGCCGGAGGGCGGGCACGCAGGACGTGCGCGGTGCGCTCGGGTTTGCGGCAGCGGCTTCGGACTGTGCGGCACATCTCAGCGAGCGGCGGACCATCGTGGCGCAGCGTGCCGAGGGCCTCTACGGGCGACTGTGCACAGACGAGAGCGGCATCGTGCCGACGGTAGCCTTTGATCAACTCGGATGGGACGGGCGCCTCTCGGGCATCGTCTCGATCCTCGCCCATGGCGTAGATTCCGAGACGCTTGTGCTCGAGTGCGACCAGGCGGGCTTCGAGGTGTCTGCCGCCTCCGCCTGCTCGTCGGGATCCCTCGACGCCAGCCATGTCCTGCTGGCAATGGGGGTACCGCGCGACGAGGCGCTCTGCTCGCTGCGCATCTCGTTCGACGAGCGCGTCGGCGACAAAGACCTGCAGGCGTTTGCCGATGCCCTGACCGACATAGTCGCCCGCCGACGTAGGAAGCGCCACTAGACAAACCTAGAACAGGCGCCAGCGAGGTGCCTCAATCGCATACAGACCAACGCGGGCATAGCCCACACGTAAGAATCGGGGAACGACATGCAAGAACCTCAAGCGCTGCTAAGACTCCAAGAGATCGACCTCGAGCTGATGAGGCTCAATGCCCAGCTCAATGCCATGCCGCAGCAGAAGAAGCTCTCGGCGATCAAAGCCGCCCAAAAGAACCTGTCCGGCAAGATGAAGGCCATCGTCGGCCAGCGCAAGGACGCGGAGATCGACCTCGACGACAATGAGGCGGCGCATAAGAAGACCGTCGACCGTGTGAGCGAGGTCCAAGCGGAGGCGCAGGAGCGCGCGCAGGACTTCAGGGGGATCCGCGACCTCGAGGCGCACCTCACGGCCTTGGCCAAACAGCTTGAAAAGATCGAGTTCAAGCATCGCGAGCTCGAGGCGAACCTCGAGAAGTTGCTCAAGGCGGAACAGAACGCGAACGACCTGGCAAAGAAGCTTGGGGACGAGCGCAAGGTCCAGCAGGAGTCCTATGAGCGCCAGTCGGCCGATATCATGGCCCGCGTGCGTGTGCTTGCCGCCGAGCGCAAGGCGGTGCTGCAAGACATCTCTGATGGGGTGGCGCAGCGTTATGCCGCTTCCGCCAAGCGCTTTGGCGGTCTCGCGGTCGAGCGCCTCAATGGCAACATGCCCACCACCTGCCGCGTCAAGCTGCAGCAGGGCATCTTTGGCGAGCTCATGCGCGGGCCGGTCATTACCGAGTGCCCCTACTGCCACCGCATGCTCGTAACCGAGGGGGCGCTGGCGCATGAGTAACGTAGCCCTCTTCGTAACCGGCGGGATTGCCGCCTACAAGGCTTGCGAGCTCACGCGAGCGCTGCAAAAGGCGGGCCACGACGTGCACGTGGCAATGACTGACGACGCCGAACGCTTCGTGGGAAAGGTGACCTTCGAGGCGCTCACGCATCACCCCGTGCTCGACGACCTCTACGGCATGGTCGGAGACCCCATACCGCACATCACCCTCTCCGAATGGGCCGACATCGCTGTCGTGTGTCCCGCAACTGGCAATGTGATTGCCAAGATCGCTTGCGGGATCGCCGATGACGCCGCCACCTCAGCCCTGCTCGCCTGCGCATGCCCGGTCATGGTGGCCCCCGCAATGAACGTGCGCATGTGGCTCAATACCGCGACGCAGGCAAACGTGCAGACGCTGAGGGATCGCGGTGTCGGCATCATCATGCCCGAGACAGGGCTTTTGGCCTGCGGAGACGTGGGGGAGGGAAAGCTTGCCTCCGTCGAGGTTATCGCGCAGGCCGTCCTGCAGGCCATCGGGGCCCAACATAAGCCGCGTGACCTCGAGGGTAAGACGATCCTCATCAACGCTGGTCCCACACGCGAGGCCATCGACCCCGTCCGGTTTATCGCGAATGCATCGACGGGCAAGATGGGATATGCGATAGCCGCTGAGGCCATCAGCCGTGGCGCTCATGTGCGTCTGGTGTCTGGGCCAGTCTCCCTTGATGCTCCCGAAGGTGCCGAGCTCATACCTGTCACGTCGGCGGCCGAGATGCTCGAGGCCTGCCTTGCGGCCTTTGACGGCGCCGATGCGGCCATCTGCACGGCGGCTGTGGCCGACTACACGCCCAAGAGAAGCGCCGACCACAAGCTCAAGAAGTCGGTTGAGCGCCTGGACATCATCGAGCTCGTCGAGACGCAGGACATCCTCGCTGCGCTGTCGGCGGAGAAGGGCGATCGCGTGGTCATCGGTTTTGCGGCGGAGACGAATGACCTGATCGCCTATGCGCAGGCGAAGCTCGCACGCAAGGGGTGCGACCTTATCGTGGCAAACGACGTGTCGCGCAAGGACTCCACCTTTGGTGCCGACACCAGCAAGATCTCGTTCGTCTCTGCGGAAGGCGTCGACGAGCTCGATACGCTTCCGCTCGCGCAGGTCGCCGAACGCATCATCGACCGTCTTGCCGGCCTCTTGGAGGTTCGCCCGTGAGCCAGCGCCTGACAATCGGTTGCCATCTCTCGACGTCGGGAGGCTACGAGCAGATGGGCAAGACTGCGCTCGATATCGATGCGACCACCTTTGCCTTCTTCACGCGCAACCCTCGCGGGGGAAACGCCAAGCCCGTCGACCCCGAGGATGCCTGGGCACTGACGGCTATCATGGAGGAGCATGCGTTTGGGAAGCTTGTCGCCCATGCACCATATACCATGAACCTCTGCTCGGCAAAACACGAGACCATAGACTTTGCGCGCAGGGCTATGCGCGGAGACCTCGAGCGCATGGAGTACCTTCCGGGGAACTACTACAACTTTCACCCCGGTAGCCATGTAAAGCAGGGCGTCGATCGCGGCATCGAGCTCATCTGCGAGGGACTCAACGAGGTTCTTGTGCCCGGACAGGCCACGATCGTGCTTCTCGAGACCATGGCGGGCAAGGGGAGCGAGGTCGGAAGGACCTTTGAGGAAATCGCCCGTATCATTGACGGCACACGTCACGACGAGCTGCTGGGTGTGTGCCTGGACACCTGTCATGTGAGCGACGGTGGCTATGACATCGCTGGCGACCTTGATGGAGTGCTCGACGAGTTCGACCGTGTCATCGGCCTCGAGAGGCTCCGTGCCCTTCACCTCAATGACTCAAAGAACCCTTGCGGCGCGCATAAGGACCGCCATGAGAAGATCGGGCTCGGTCATCTCGGGCTCGATTGCTTTGCCGCCATCGTTCGGGACCGCCGTTTGCGCGACCTCCCCATGATCTTGGAGACGCCACAGGACCTTGATGGCTATGCCGCAGAGATTGCCCAGCTCAGGGCTCTGTCTGAGGGGTGTGATGGCTAATGGGCATTCTGATTGGCCTCGAGCGCGTCTCGCACGAGTGGCCCGGCAAGCGCGTACTGATAGACCAGACGATCGGCATCAACGAGGGAAACCGCATCGGAATCGTGGGCAAGAACGGCGACGGCAAGTCGACCCTCCTTGAGCTGGTCGCGAAGAACCTGGAACCTGACCAGGGGACGATTACCTATCGCAACAACATCACGGTTGGCATGATCGGCCAGCAGGACAACCTGTGCGATGACGACACCGTGTGCCATGCCGTCGTCGGCGATGTCCCCGAGTACGTGTGGGCCTCGGACCCTCGGGTGCGTTCCATCATCGAGGAGCTGCTCTCGGACATCGACTGGCTGGGGACGGTCGGCGAGCTCTCGGGCGGACAGCGTCGCCGCTGCGACCTCGCGCGCGTGCTGGTTGGCAGCTGGGACGTGCTGCTCATGGACGAGCCCACGAACCACCTGGACCTGCATGCCATCAGGTGGCTGGCTGATCACCTCAAGCGCCGGTGGCAGGCAGGCCAAGGCGCCTTGTTGCTCGTCACGCATGACCGCTGGTTCCTTGACGAGGTCTGCGAGCACATGTGGGAGGTACACGATGGCGTCATAGAGCCGTTCGAGGGAGGGTACTCGGCCTACATCCAGCAGAGAGTCGAACGCCAACGCCAGGCCGCCGTCCTCGAGGAGCGGCGGCAGAACATGCTGCGCAAGGAGCTCAACTGGCTGGCGCATGGCGCCAAGGCGCGCACGAGCAAGCCAAAGTTCCGCATAGACGCCGCCATGGAGCTCATTGCGAACGACCCGCCGCTGCGCAACAGCATCGAGCTCAAGCGCATGGCCGTCGGACGCCTGGGCAAGCAAGTCATTGAGATGCACCAGGTGAGTGCGGGATACGACGGCAACGAGGTCGTACGCGACGTCGACTGGCTCATCGGTCCTGGCGACCGCTACGGCATCTTGGGAGAGAACGGCGCAGGAAAGACGACGCTCCTCAAGGTCATGACGGGTGTGCTGCCACCGAGCAAGGGGCAGGTGAAGATCGGCGCATCGGTCAAGTTTGGCACCCTCTCACAGCAGCTCGAGGGGCTATCGCAATATGACGACTGGCGCGTCTCGGAGCTGTTGGGCCGCTACAAGCGATACCTCATGGTCGATGGGAAGATGCAGTCTCCGGAGCAACTGCTAGAGAGACTTGGCTTTGAGCGCCGCGAGTTCTCAACCTACGTCAAGGATCTCTCGGGAGGCCAGCGTAGGCGACTGGCAATACTCTGCGTGCTCATGGAAGAGCCAAACGTCCTGGTCTTGGACGAGCCAGGCAACGACCTTGACACCGACATGCTTGCCGTGCTGGAGGATCTGCTTGACACATGGCCAGGAACGTTGCTCCTGGTGAGCCACGACCGATACCTCATGGAGCGTGTCACCGACGATCAGTTTGCCCTCATTGGTGGCGAAGTGCGCCATGTGCCAGGCGGAGTAGATGAATACTTGAGCCAACTTGATGCATATCTCTTGTCTCAAGGTAGTGTTGATAATTTGTCGAAAGTCTCAATGTCAACATCCGATTCAGATAATGTTTCAAGCTTCAACAACCCTCAAGCTGTCTCAAGTAAACTCTCCAATAGTGAACGTAGAACCCTCAAGAAGAGATTCGACTCAATTGCAAGGAAGCTCGATAAACTTTCATCTAAACCTCAAGCCTTACGCGAGGAGCTTCTCAACATCGACGCTACGGACTATGAGGCACTCATGAATAAAGAGGCGGAAATAGCGAACGCCGAACAAGAGCTTGAACAGCTCGAGACGGAATGGCTCGAGCTATCTGAGATATTGGGGGAGTAATGGGAGAGCTGCTCAGGGCGTTCCTTCCACCATACCGAAAGAAGACGTTGACGGGTATGGCGTGCAAGGCTGTCGAGGTGGTGTTCGACCTCATCACCCCCATGATTGTTGCGCGCATGATCGACTCGGGGGTGGCAAACCGCGACCTGGGCGTCGTCTTTCGCCTCGGGGCGCTGCTGGTGGTGCTCGCGCTTATCGGGTACCTCTTTACCTTCGTCTGCCAGCGTCTTGCGGCCACGGTGTCCCAAGGCATGGGTACAGACATCCGTGACGCGCTCTATCATCACATAGGGGAGCTTGGTGCCGCCGACATAGACCGCTTTGGAACCCCATCGCTCGTCACACGTGTTACGAACGATGTCAACCAGATTCAAGTTGCCATAGCCATGGGCATCCGCATGCTCATACGTTGGCCCTTCATAGCGCTTGGGTCCATTGTCGCCGCGCTGCTCATCGATGCCCGCCTTGGCCTGGTGTTCCTGGTCTGCACTCCTGCCATCGCTGCGGTGTTCTGGGTCGTCATGGGTCGCTCGATACCGCTCTTCAGGGCGATTCAGGTCAAGCTCGACACGGTGTCTCGCATTACGCGCGAGACGCTGGAGGGCGTCCGGGTCGTGCGTGCCTTTGGGCGAGAGGGCGAGGAGGAGAGGCGCTTTGCCCTGGCCGCGCGCGACCAGACCGACACCGCCATCGCGGTCGGAAGGCTCTCGGCAGTCCTCAACCCCGTGACCTTCCTCATCATGAACCTGGGGGTCGTTGCCATCCTGTGGACTGGGGCATACCGTGTCGATGCCGGCAGCCTTACGCAAGGCGAGGTCATGGCCTTCGTCAACTATATGACGCAAGTGCTGGTGTCCATCGGGTACGTCGCAAACCTCGTCGTGGTCTTCACGAGGGGCTCGGCCTCGGCTACCCGCGTCATGGAGGTGCTCAAGGAGGAGCCGTCCATTGCCGACGGATCGCTGAACGTCTCCCAGGCGGATATCAACGAAAGGGCGGTTCCGGCGCTTTCGTTTGAGGACGTCTCCTTCTCGTATGGAGGCGAGGGCGAGCGTGCCCTCTCGCACGTAAGCTTTGAGCTGCCGGCGGGAAGCACACTCGGCGTCATCGGCGGAACCGGTTCGGGAAAGTCAACGCTCGCATCGTTGGCGGTCAGGCTCTACGACCCCGTCGAGGGCAAGATTGCGGCATGGGGCGAGCCCCTTCCCACCTATGAACTCAAGAGCCTGCGCTCGTTGGTGTCGATCGTTCCCCAGAGGGCATCGCTGCTCTCTGGTACCGTGCGCTCCAACCTCTCCTGGCGAAAGCCCCAGGCAACCGATGACGAGCTTTGGGAGGCGCTCTCATGCGCCCAGGCAAAGGACGTCGTGAGCTCGAAGGAAGGTGGCCTCGACGCGCCTGTGGAGGCGGGCGGCACCAACTTCTCGGGCGGGCAGAGGCAGCGTCTGACGATCGCCCGTGCGCTGGTGGGTGACCCCAGGGTCGTCGTGCTCGACGATTCGGCATCGGCCCTCGACTACGCTACCGACGCCCGGCTGCGCAAGGCCCTCAAAGACCTTCCCAACCATCCTGCGGCAATCATCGTGAGCCAGCGAGTCGCCGCCGTCATGTCTGCCGACCAGATCCTCGTGCTCGACCACGGCCGCGTTGCCGGGCTTGGTACGCATGACGACCTGCTCCGATCCTGTGACATCTACCGCGAGATCTGCCTGTCGCAGCTCAAGCCCGAGGAGGTGGGTGCGTAATGGCCAACCTCTACACTGGTTCTGCGCTCGGCGGCGGCAGCATGGCGGTTATCAAGAACGACGGCCACGATGACGGCCCGAGCGGCGCTGCGGTGCTTGACGACAGCTCCTACACCACGGGCGAGGTCGCACGTCGCATACTGTCCACGCTCGGCCCCAACGCGCCCCTGCTCCTGCTCGCCTTCCTCGCGACGGCAGGGTCGGTTGTGCTGCAGCTTTGGGTCCCCATCATTATCGGGTCAGCGATCGACCACATCGTGGCGGCTGGGGCGGTTAGTTTCGAGGGGCTCATGCCCAACCTCCTGCGCCTCGCCGCCGCCGTGCCCGCGGCATCGCTGCTGCAGTGGGCGGCTGGCTACTGCACCAATCGGCTCTCGTATGAGACCACGTGCGCCCTTCGTGTACGGGCATTCGAGACCTTGCGTTCGCTCCCGCTTTCGTTCATCGACTCGCACTCCCATGGCGACCTGCTCTCACGCGTGGTCAACGACGTCGACCAGATAGGGGACGGCCTTCTGCAGGGCCTTACGCAGCTCTTTAGCGGCATGGTCACCATCGTGGGCACGCTGTTGTTCATGTTTTCGCTCTCCGTTCCCGTTGCGTTGGTCGTCGTGGCGCTCACGCCGTTCTCCATCGTGGTGGCAGGGCAGATTGCCAAGAGGTCTGCTGCGAGCTTTGCCAGACAGCAGGCCCTTCAGGGCGAGCTCGGTGGCTTTGCCGAGCAGACCATCTCCAACCAGCTCCTCATCTCAGCCTTCGCGCATGGTGAGGCGAGCGAGCGTGAGTTTGCCTCCATCAACCAGGAACTCTTTGCGGCGGGCGAGCATGCCCAGTTCGTGAGCTCGCTCACGAACCCCTCGACGCGCTTGGTGAACAACTGCATCTATGCGGCTGTGGCCGCCGTGGGTTGCCTCTGCGTCATCACGGGTCGTCCCTCCGTCCTGACGGTGGGCCAGGTGCAGAGCTTCCTCAGCTATTCCAACCAGTACATGAAGCCCTTCAACGAGATCTCCGGTGTGGTGACGCAGCTTCAGGCGGCGCTGGCTTCGGCGCGCCGCGTCTTTGCACTCCTTGACGCCACGCCGCAACAGCCCGATCCGGCAGACGCCATCGAGCTCACGAATCCCGTCGGCGACCTCGAGTTTCGTGACGTCGACTTCTCGTATGTCCCTACGCGCCCGCTGCTCGAGGGCATCACCTTCCATGCCGAGCCAGGCCAGCGCATCGCGCTCGTTGGTCCGACGGGGTGCGGCAAGACGACGCTCATCAACCTGCTGCTGCGATTTTACGAGATCGACAGCGGCCTGATCCTCGTCGACGGACACGACATCTCACGCTGTACGCGCAGGAGCCTTCGTTCGGCGTTTGGCATGGTCCTGCAGGACACCTGGCTCTTCTCGGGCACCATACGCGACAACATCCGCTACAGCAAACCGGATGCGTCTGACGAGATGATCGTCGAGGCGGCCAAGCGGGCCCATGCACATAAGTTCATCGCACAGCTCCCACAGGGCTACGACACGATGGTCGGCGAAGGGGGAGGAGCCTTGAGCCAAGGTCAGAGGCAGCTCCTGTGCATCGCCCGCGTCATGCTGGCCGATCCCGCGATCCTGTTGCTCGACGAGGCGACGAGTTCCATCGACACTCGTACTGAGCTGCAGGTGCAGGAGGCCTTCGATCGCATGATGGAGGGCCGCACCTCGCTCGTCGTCGCCCACAGGCTCTCGACCGTCCGCAACGCAGACCGCATCCTCGTCATGCAGGACGGCCGCATAACCGAGTCTGGCACCCATGACGAGCTGCTCGCACTCGGGGGCTTCTATGCGCACCTCTACGAATCTCAGTGGGAGGGTATGGAATAGGTGCGGGACGACTGACCTCGTTGGTCGAAGCGTAGTGCCGTGATGGCGCTCGTTGCGCTACTGTTTCAAGGTGGCAGAGGACTGCTGCAAAGAAGGAGAAGGATATCAAATGTTTGACGTGGTAATCATAGGGGCGGGTGTCTCGGGGTGCGCGATCGCCCGCGAGTTGTCGCGGCTTGATTGCTCGGTCTGCGTGCTCGAGCGCGAGGAGGACGTCTGCTGTGGCACGTCCAAGGCAAACTCGGCTATCGTGCACGCCGGATTCGACGCCGAGCCCGGCTCGCTCATGGCGCGCCTCAATGTCGAGGGCAATCGCCTCATGTACGAGCTGTCCCGCGATCTTGACTTCCGTTGCGATCAGTGCGGGTCGCTCGTCGTCTGTGTGAGCGAGGCCGACATGGCCGGTCTCGAGCTGTTGCGGCAGCGCGGCGAGAAGAACGGCGTCGAGGGCCTGCGCATCATCGACCGTGACGAGCTCCTCGAGATGGAGCCCAACATCTCTGACGAGGCCGTGGGGGCTCTCTGGGCGCCGACGGGAGGGATTGTCGACCCCTTCCAGCTGACGGTTGCGCTTGCCGAGAATGCCGCTGCCAACGGCGTCGAGTTCAGGTTCTGCACGCCCGTCACTGCGATCGAGCGTGAGGACGGTGCATGGTCAGTCACGGCTGGTGGCGATGTCGTGCGCGCCAAGGCCGTAGTCAACGCTGCCGGCGTCTATGCCGATGACATTCACAACATGTTCGTCGCGACCGAGTGGGGCAAGGAGGCCACAGGCGCCGACGGTGCGCCGACCGTGTCACGTGAGCCGCTGACAATCGTTCCGCGCAAGGGCGAGTACTACCTGCTCGACACCACCGCTGGTAGCCATTTGAGGCACACGATCTTCATGCTGCCCACCATCATGGGCAAGGGTGTGCTCGTGTCGCCCACCGTCCACGGGAATCTGATCGTTGGCCCCACGGCAACCGACATCGACGACAAGGAGGCTGTGAACACGACTCCCGGCGGGCTTGCCGAGGTCTCCAGCAAGTGCTCCCTGACCGTCAAAAACGTGCCACTGCGTGAGGTCATCACGACCTTCGCCGGCTTGCGTGCGCACCAGAAGAACCACGACTTCGTGATCGGTGAGATCGAGGGAGCCGAGGGCCTGTTTGACTGTGCGGCCATCGAGAGTCCTGGCCTCACGAGCGCGCCGGCCGTCGGCCGCATGGTTGCCGGAATGGTCCGGCAGCGACTCGGGCTCGCTGAAAAGGCCGGTTGGATCGGAACGAGGGTAGGCATCCCACGCGTCAGCGACCTCTCCTTTGACGAGTGGAACGAGCTGTGCGAGAAGGACAAGGCCTACGGCAACGTTATCTGCCGCTGCTGCCGTGTCACCGAGGCGCAGATCGTCGAGGCAATCCGCCGTACGCCGGGCGCACGCTCCCTTGACGCCATCAAGCGTCGGACGTTTGCGACAGCCGGACGCTGCCAGGGCGGGTTCTGCACGCCAAAGATCATGGAGATCCTCGAGCGCGAGCTGGGCGTTCCTGCCAGCGAGGTCACCAAACGCGGTCCGGGGTCAGAGCTTGTCGTAGGTACCAACAAGGATCGCCTCGCAACGCCTGACGCCGACCAGAGGGGAGGTGAGGCATGATGACCCAGACTCCGGAGCGCCATGCCGTCGTCATCGTCGGCGGAGGGCCTGCTGGCCTTGCCGCAGCAATTGCCGCGCATGAGGCGGGGGAGCATGACGTGCTCATCCTCGAGCGCGACACGCAGCTCGGCGGCATCCTCAACCAGTGCATACACAACGGCTTTGGCCTGCACACCTTCAAGGAGGAGCTGACCGGCCCCGAGTATGCCGCACGTTTCATAGACAGGGCGGCCGAGCTCGGCATACCCTACAGGCTCGGGACCATGGTCCTGGACATATCGCCCGAGCGTGTCGTCACGACCGTATCCGCCGATAGGGGCATCGAGCGCTTTGAGGCGGGGGCCATCGTCTTGGCCATGGGATGTCGCGAGCGTCCGCGTGGTGCGCTTGCCACACCCGGCTATCGTCCCGCTGGCGTCTACTCCGCAGGCACCGCCCAACGTCTCGTGAACATCGAGGGCGAGCTGCCTGGACGCGAGGTGGTCATCCTCGGCTCGGGCGACATCGGGCTCATCATGGCCCGCCGCATGACGCTCGAGGGCGCACATGTCGCCTGCGTCTCCGAGATCATGCCCTATTCGGGCGGCCTCAAGCGCAATATCGTACAGTGCCTGGATGACTACGGCATCCCGCTGCTTCTGTCGCATACGGTCGTCGACGTCGAGGGCCGCGATCGCGTCGAGGCTGTGACCATTGCCGAGGTCGACGAGCGGTTGCAGCCCATCCCCGGCACCGAGGTCCGCTATCCCTGCGACACCCTCATGCTCTCCGTCGGCCTGCTGCCCGAGAACGAGCTCTCGCGCGAGGCAGGCATCGAGCTGTCGCCCGTCACGCGCGGCCCGGTCGTCGACCAGAGCCTGCAGACGAGCATACCCGGCATCTTTGCCTGCGGAAACGTCCTGCATGTTCACGACCTCGTCGACTTCGTCAGCCAGGAGGCTGCGGCTGCCGGAGCGCAGGCGGCACGCTTTGCCCAAGAGGGCGTCGAGCCCACCGAAACGCGTGGCATCCCCGTGAAGGCGATCGATGGTGTCCGCTACACCGTTCCCTCGTATGTCGATCCGCAAAAGATGGACGATACGCTCACGGTCCGCTTCCGTGTGGCCAACGAGTACCGCAATCGCTACGTGTCGGTCTATCTGGATGACGAACGCATCCAGCATCGCAAGAAGCGCGTGATGGCGCCAGGCGAGATGGAGCAGGTCGTGCTCAAGCGCGCAGATCTCATGGAGCGTGCGGGCGTGTCGAGCATCACGGTCAAGCTGGAGGAGGAATAGCCATGGCAAAGGAGACGAGAGAGCTCATCTGCATCAACTGTCCCATGGGCTGCCCGCTGACCGTGACGCTTGAGGACGGCGTGGCCACCTCCGTCACGGGTAACACGTGCCCTCGCGGCGACTCGTATGGGCGCAAGGAGGTCACCAATCCGACCCGCATCGTCACCTCGTCGGTTCCCGTCGACGGGAGCGCCATCGAGCGCATGGTCTCGGTCAAGACGGCGTCCGATGTGCCCAAGGAGAAGATCTTTGACGTGGTGAAGGCGCTGATCGGCGTCCATGCCACCGCTCCCGTAGAGATTGGCGACGTCATCCTCGCCGATGTTGCGGGAACCGGGGTCGACGTCATCGCCACAAAGCGGGCATAAAGAACGCATCTGAGCGGCACGAATGCTCCCCGGGAACAAGCGCGCCACCGAGACACTAGTTCTCGGTGGCACGCTTGTTCCCGGGGAGCGTGCGTGCCGCGCCTGTCAGCCGAGGACCGTGGAATCCCTCAGGCCTCCCACTCATAGAGGCGCATGTCAACGCGGCCGTCCTTCGTAAAGCCGACCCCTTCAGCCTCAAGCATGGAACGTTGCACGTCAGGGCCACCAAAGGCAAAACCAGGCGCAAGGCGTCCGTCCTTGAAGACCACACGGTGGCAGGGTACGCCACCGGCCATGCCTGGGCTGGCGTGCATCGCAAACCCGACGAAGCGCGCCTTGCGTGGCTCGCCCATCATGCGAGCCAGCTGTCCGTAGCTTGCGACGCGACCCTCGGGAATCTGCCTCACGAGCTCGTAGGTTCGCTCAAAGAAGCCATCCATATCGATCATCCCTCACATCAAGCGACGCTGCCTGCAACCAGGCTGCCCCGATTCTGTCGTGGTCTCGGCGTCAAAGGCCGGGCACATCGTATCGCGCGAAGGCTGCGGGTTCACCCGTTGCTTGCGCTCCCACACGGATTCTCGACGTTCATTGGGTACCATCTCTATCTTCGTGCACCTTCGTCGAAATGGACTGCACATGTCGCAATACCCTGCACAACGTCGCAGACCCTCACTTACGCCTTGGATCATCCTCGTGGCGTGGGTCGCCTTCATCTGGGGGCATTCGTTCATAGCCGGGCCCGATTCATCTGCGGAGAGCCACCGCTTCCTACAGCTGTTCTATCGTGCCTGCTACCACTTTGGCCTCGACGGCAATCCCTACGTCGCCCGCCTCATCGCCGACCCGGACCTCACGCATTACCTCGTGCGAAAGGGCGCGCACTTCTCCGAGTACTTCGTGCTGGGCATACTCACGTTCAATGCCCTGAGGCTGACCTTTGCCAATCCGATTCTTGGCATGTTGGCGCTCGGGGCCATTTGGGTCAGCATTCCCAGCATTGACGAGTACATCCAGCGCTTCATCCCTCAGCGCTCCGGGCAGCTGAGCGACGTGCTGCTCGACATGTGCGGTTTTGCCTGCTCGTTCGTGCTCTGCCTGCTGTTTGCCGGTCTTGCGAGGCTGATACGAGGACCGAGGTATTAGACGGCTCTGCATGCGTGCTCCCACACGGGACCCACGCACAGCCGCCCGATGTTCCACTTCCCGCCACGATAGGCTCACTAGCCATTGTGAAATCGAGATTTGCACCTGACGCTGATATCATGAGAAAGACGTATGTAAATGTCTCCCCAGCTTGCTGAAGGCTGACGGGCAGCGCATGCCGGGGAGCCTCAAACGAAGGGAAGGTGCATGTCGATGGGCTTTAGCAAGGACTTCTTCTGGGGCGGAGCCACTGCTTCTAACCAGTATGAAGGCGGCGTCTTCGAGGGTGGCGCCGGTCTCTCGACCGCCGATGTCATGACCAACGGCGCACACAAGGTTCCGCGCCAAGTTACCTACCGCATGCCCGACGGCTCATGGGGCAAGACTCCGCTGTGCTTCCACAGCCCCGAGCGTCACCTGCCTGAGGGTGCCCAGGCCTGTCTGGTCGACGATCCCGACATCTACTATCCCAGCCACATCGCCTCCGACTTCTACCATCACTACAAGGAGGACATCCGCCTGTGTGCCGAGGAGGGCTTCAACTGCCTGCGCTTCTCGCTCAAGTGGAGCCGCATCTTCCCCAACGGCGACGATCCGGAACCCAACCAGGAGGGCATCGCCTACTACAAGGACATCTTTGAGACCTGCCGTGAGTATGGCATCGAGCCGCTCGTGACGCTCGAGCACTACGAGAACCCGCTCTCGCTGGCCAATCGCTTCAACGGTTGGGACAGCCGCTACCTGGTGGACCAGTTCGTGCGCTATGCGACCACCTGCTTCGAGAGCTTTGATGGCCTGGTCAAGTACTATCTTACGTTTAACGAGATCAACTGCATCGACTTCGCCCCGTTCGTGACGGCGGCCCTGATCCATGCCGATCCGCAGAACATCGCCAATGCCACGTTCCACCAGTTCCTGGCCTCGGCGAAGACCGTCATTGCGGCACATAACTACTGGCCCGACCTGCGCATCGGCATGATGCTCGCTTACGGCCCGGTGTACGGCTACACTTCTGACCCCGCAGACCAGCTGGCCGCCCTCAAGGCGCAGGACTCCAAGCTGTTCTACTCCGATGTCCAGATGCTGGGCGCCTACCCCGAGTTCAAGCTGGCCGAGTACGAGCGCGAGGGCATCAAGATTCCCGCGCTGCCGGGCGACTTTGACATCCTGGCCGAGGGCGTCTGCGACTTCCTGAGCTTCTCGCTCTACGGCAGCAGCACTGTCACCACGCATGACGACGACCTCGAGGCTGGCGAGGGCAACGGCGGTGCCGGTGGTATGGTTGCCAACCCGTACCTCAAGACCAACGCTTGGGGCTGGGCCACCGACCCCGACTGCCAGCGCATCACGCTGAACACCCTGTACAACCGCTATCACTGTGACCTGTGGTGCGTCGAGAGCGGCATCGGCTGGAACGACGAGTTCGTTGACGGCACCGTTCATGACGACTACCGCATCGACTACATGCGCGCCAACATCAAGAGCATGAAGGACGCCGTGGAGCTCGATGGCATTCCTCTGATGGGCTATCTGTACTGGGGCTGCGTCGACATGGTCTCCAACGGTGAGGGCGAGATGGCCAAGCGCTACGGCCAGATCTACGTCGACGCCGACAACTATGGCCAGGGCACGATGAAGCGCTCGCTGAAGGACTCGTACTATTGGTATCAGAAGGTCATTGCTTCTAATGGAGCTGATCTGGACTAGGCTTTCTGACCTGCGGTTTTGTTAGTCTCGGGGCCGTGGTTCGGGGCGGGTGGTTCGAAAGTGGTTCGAATTGTCCCGGCTCCGTGCCGCGGCCCACTTCTAT
>JAGAVX010000055.1 GCA_017941705.1 Atopobiaceae bacterium | reverse complement strand
CTTGCTCCGCTGGCGACATCGTCGCTTGCGTCGGCTTCAAGAACACCACCACCGGTGACACCCTTGCCGACGAGAAGCACCCCATCGTTCTCGAGTCCATCGACTTTGCCGAGCCGGTTATCGACGTCGCCGTCGAGCCCAAGAGCAAGGCCGAGCAGGACAAGATGAGCGTAGGCCTGCAGAAGCTCGCCGAGGAGGACCCGACCTTCCGCGTCCGCACCGACCATGAGACCGGCCAGACCATCATCGCCGGCATGGGCGAGCTGCACCTCGAGATCATCGTCGACCGCCTGCGCCGCGAGTTCAAGGTCGAGTGCAACGTGGGCAAGCCCCAGGTTGCCTACCGTGAGACCGCCGGCAAGGAAGTCAAGCACGTCCAGGGCAAGTTCGTCCGCCAGTCCGGCGGCCGTGGTCAGTACGGCGATGCCGTCATCGACCTGGAGCCCAAGGAGCCGGGCTTTGGCTACGAGTTCGTCGACGCCACCGTGGGCGGCGTCATCCCCAAGGAGTACATCCCCTCGGTCGACAAGGGCATCCAGGAGGCACTGGAGAGTGGTGTCATCGCTGGCTACCCCGTCCAGGACATCAAGGTGACCCTGGTCGACGGTTCGTACCACGAGGTCGACTCCTCCGAGGCCGCCTTCAAGATTGCCGGCTCCATGGCCATCAAGGAGGCCCTGCGCCGCTCCGACCCCGTCCTGCTCGAGCCGATGGAGGCCGTCGAGGTCGAGACTCCCGAGCAGTACATGGGCGACGTCATGGGCAACCTGTCCAGCCGTCGCGGCAAGATCGAGGGCATGGAGGATCGCTCCAACACCAAGGTCATCAAGGCCAAGGTGCCCCTGGGCGAGATGTTTGGCTACGCTACCGACCTTCGTTCGCAGACGCAGGGTCGTGCAAGCTACACCATGCAGTTCGACTCCTACGAGCCCGTCCCCAAGTCCGTGCGCGACGAGATCGTCTCCAAGCACGGCGGCAACGCGTAAACCCACTAGTCAACGAGCCCATTCGCTCTTAACGGAGGTACCAAAGTGTCAAGCCAGAAGATCAGGATTCGCCTCAAGGGCTACGATCACGAGGTCGTTGACCAGTCGGCCAAGAAGATCGTCGAGACCGCGCAGAACACCGGCGCCCGCGTCTCCGGCCCCATCCCCCTGCCCACCGAGCGCAACCTGTACACGGTCATCCGCTCGCCGCACAAGGACAAGGACAGCCGCGAGGAGTTCGAGATGCGCACCCACAAGCGTCTTATCGACATCCTCGACCCCAGCTCCAGCACGGTCGACAGCCTGATGCGCCTCGACCTGCCCGCCGGCGTCGACATCGAGATCAAGCTCTAAGTCTGAGTCTCAGAGCACACTGACAAGCAAACGCTCTCCCACCTGTACCAACAGGTGGGAGGGCGTTTCCCTTTAACCTTGCGCAGGGTGCGCCCAGGGGACAGTCCCTTAGCTGCACCGCGGCGGCGGCAGTCGTCGCAGTGCAGCTAAGGGACTGTCCCCTCATATGTCCCGAACCCTGTCAAGTGGCAGTGTCGTACCAGTCCGAAAAACTCCTCGCCTTCCGGTCAGTGACGGTCGCTCTTTGAATGCCCCCGGGGACACGTCCTGCGAGTGAGACGGACGAGCTTCCCGCTCATTCTCACATCCGCGGATACCACGCCGCGCATGGCCCGCACATCGGTGTTCCGGCATGGCGGGTAGGGGCAGTCTGGGTCCGT
>JAGAVX010000054.1 GCA_017941705.1 Atopobiaceae bacterium | reverse complement strand
GGGGCGTGTCCCCCGGACCACAGTTCTGTTGCGTTGGGGCGTGTCCCCCGGACCACACTTTTACTGAGCGCCGAAAGCAATGCCGCAGCATTTCGACTACCATCTGAGAGTCAACCCGACCAGGCCGCCAATCCACGATCCCCGAGGTGTCCATGCCCGCAAAGCAACCAAAGCATGCCCGCAGTAAGGCAAAACGCCCCATTATTCCAATCCTGGTCGTATTGGCCGTCGTACTTTTCGGCGTGGTACGCGCGTGCGTCGTGGCAAGCCACCGACTCGACTCGTCATGGAGCGGAAGCGCCACGGGCACTTCGCCCTTTGACCGGGACTGCTTCGTCTACTCCGACGGACGCTACTCGTACCAGGATGGGTCGCTCGTCATTACGAAGACAGGCGTCGACGTTTCGGATCACAAGGGTCATATCGACTGGGAGGCTGTCGCCAACGACGGTGTCAGCTTTGCGATAGTCCGCGTGGGGTATCGCGGCAACACCGAGGGCAACATCCATGCCGACGAGCTCTTTGAGCAGAACCTCACCGGGGCTAGGGATGCCGGACTCGAGTGCGGCGTTTACTTCTACTCACAGGCTGTCAGCGTTGAAGAGGCCCGCGAGGAGGCACACTTCGTCCTCGACCAGCTGGGCAGCCGTAGGCTCGAGTACCCTGTCGTGTTTGACTACGAGCTCAACGACGGCAACAGGATTGCCAATGTGGACGATGAGACCGCGTCAGCCTGCGCGCGAGCGTTCTGCGACGTCATCATCGAGGCCGGATACGAGCCCATGCTGTATGGCAACGGCTATGACCTGCGACCGCTCGACCTCTCGCAGCTCGATGACTGCCAGATCTGGTATGCGGAGTATGGAAACACGCCGTCGCGCACTGGTGCCTTCTCAATCTGGCAGTACAGCGAGAGCGGCTCGGTCGACGGCTTCAGCTCGACCGCCGACCTCAATCTCGACCTGAGCGAGGCTCTCTAGCGGGGCTCGAGAACCGCAGAGTGACTCTCACTCTCAACGGGCTCTACGCGCTACGCTTGCGTCTCTTGCGCGGCGGGAGCTCGTGCCAGTGGTCAATCACCGCACGAAAGTCCACGCTGTCCGCGTCAAAGGTGTCGCTCGGACACAGATGGATGATCCCACGAAACTCGTGCAGCCGGTTGTGCTCCCATTCCATGCCGCGGTCGGTGAGGGCAAAGGCGGCGGCTGCATCGAACGAGGCAAGGTCTGACCGAGAGAACCCATGGTCGTGATGCCCGGTATAGAAGCGGTCAAAGGGAATCTCTGCCATACGCGCGAGCGTCTTGTCACGCCATTCCTGGATGGTGAGCGAGTCGTCGAAGAAGAGGCACATGATGGGCGTCACGGCATCACCGGAGAGCAGGACACGCAGGTCATCGACCAGATATCCCATCGAGCCAGCGGTGTGCCCCGGAAGCGACACCGCACGCACCGTGCGTCCACCGAGGTCGAAGACATCGCCGTCGAACACGGGCAGCTCGCACGGACGAGCGCCGTCGCGCAGCGAAAACGGCGCATCATCCGAGACGATGCCCTCCCCCACGGCCTGCTCGTGAATGCGACCGGTATGCTCCTCGGCAAGCTCCCAGCGCTGTATGCCTCCGTCCAGCTCCGAGATGCGGACCTCGTCGAACCAAAAGGAGCCCATCATGTGATCCTCATGGCCGTGGGTCAGCGCAACCATGACGGGCAGGTCGGTCAACTCCTCCACGCAGGAGCGCAGGTTTCCAAGGCCGCCGCACGTATCCACCAGCAGCGCCTGTCGCTCGCCCACCACCAGATAACAATGGTTGCCCAGCACGTCGACGATCCGATACAGCCCCTCGCAGATCCCGCTTACCTCAAAACCCGCAGTCATGCCCTCTCCTTATGAAAGCCCAACAAGAAGACGGGCCCAGCGTCACCAGGCGCCGGACCCGTCAAACGATTCTAGCTCACGCGATTCTAGCTTGCGTGTCGTTACTTGGCTGCCTTGGCACGCTTGAGCAGGATGCTACCCGTGACGATGCCGATGACCACGACGAAGACCATGACCAGCACGAGGATGATCGAGCGGATGGGGGTTCCTGCGAGCACGAAGGTCGCACCGCCGAGGACAGCGCCCGCACCAGCGTCGACGACCGTCGCGCAGAGGCCGCCGCCCGTGAGAACCTCAAGCTGCGTGGAGACGCCCATGAGAGCCATGATCATGCCAGCGGCTGCGTTGCCCAGGATGACGACGGGCAGCGGCAGCGGCGTCAGGTCGAGCAGTGCCTCGCCGATGATGGAGATGAGGCCACCCATTAGGAAGGCATACAGGAAGACGAGCATGCCAGGGTCGGAAGTGGGCGCCTGCATCGAGGCGAGCACGCCCGCGCTGCGGGCGAACACCACACCGAGAACCGTGCCGACAACGACCAGCGAGCCGAGGATGGCGATGGCAAACTTGATGGCAGCCTTCACACCGCTCGAGGGGTTTCCGCCGTCCTCCATGGCGCCGCCCATGTACACGCCGGCAACCGCATCGACCAGACCGCAGAACATGATGCCGGCACCAAAGCCGCCGACCTCGTTGAGCTTTGCGTAGGTGCCGTTGAGCACGAGAACCATGCCAATCAGACCGAGAACCACCAGCATCGCAGGGGCAGTGAGGTCCTTGACGGGAAGGATCATGCCCATGACCATCATGATGGCCTGGGCAACGACAGCAATCAGGCCACCGACGACGAATGCGCCACCGAGCTTCTGGCCAAGACTCTTCTCTTCCATGTCATTGCTTCCTTTCGTACGTACAAACAGAACTAGTCATCGAATCCGGTGAACACCGGCACGCCCGTGTAGGTCTTGGGCTCCTCCTCGCCCGTGAGGACGCGGATGGCGCCGGCGGCCATGGCCTCGAGCTCGAACTCGCCGGGGTAGGCGGAAACAGGCGCGATCCAACCGCAGTTGTCCTCGATGGACTTGACGAGGTCCTTGTTGTGGACCATGCCACCGCCAAGGAGGATTCCGTCGACCTTGCCGCCAAGGACGGTGGCCATCGAACCGATGTACTTGTTGATCTGGTAGACCATGGCATCCCAGGCGCGGGCAGCAGCCGCATCGCCGGCCGCGGCGCGATCGCAGACCTCGATGGCGTCGGAGGTGCCGAGCAGGTCGACGAACCCGCCGGTCTTCATGCACATGCCGCGAACCTCCTTGATGGAGTGGCCGGCCTCGAGGTAGTTGAGGACCTCGGCCACCGGCACGGCGCCGCAGCGCGTGGGGGCCATCATGCCCTCGCCGCCGACGATGTCATAGCCGTCGATCATCTTGCCCTGCTGGTGAGCGCTGATGGAGATGCCGCCGCCGATGTGGCAGACGATGAAGTTGCACTCGTCGTAGCGCTTGCCCATGCCATTGGCGTGACGGATGGCGGTCTCCTTGAGGTTCAGGGCGTGCAGGTGCACGTTGCGGTACACGCCCTTGATGCCGGTCATGCGCGCGAGGTCGCAGAGCTCGTCGGTGTCGGGCGGGTTGACCACGAAGGCGGGCTTGCCTTGGGCCGCCGCGAACTCGTGGGCGAGCTGGCTGCCCAGCTGCGCGGGATGCTGCACGCCATTGGCCCCACGGAAGGCATGGTCGAGCATGACGTCGTTGACGGCGTAGGTGCCGCCCTCGAGGGCGAGCAGGCCGCCGCCGCGACCGACGAACGCGTCGATGGTCGCGAGGTCGACGCCGTTCTCCTCGAGCGCCGCGAGGATCATGTCGCGACGGTAGGGCATCTGCTCGGACACGCCGGCGAACTCGGCGAGCTTGGACGCCTCGTGGGCGACGTTCTTGGTGAAGACCTCGGTCTCTCCGTCAAAGACGCCGACCTTGGTCGAGGTCGAACCGGGGTTGATGACCAGGATGCGGTAGGTCTTGTCTGCCATCATCTACTCCTTGTCAAGAGGTGGCACACTCGCTCCCCGGGAAAAGGTGTGCCGTGTGTCTGATGGCACACCTTTTCCCGGGGAGCGAGTGTGCCACAACGGTTATCTGCTACGCCTTGAGGGCCTGGCTGCGGACGCAGCTCATGACGACGTTGCCGACGAGCTCGGAGACGGGCGCGGAACGGCTGCAGTCGCACACGATCTTCTTGAAGCCCTGGAGCATGGGACCGTAGGCGTCGGCGTGCGCGAAGTTCTGGACGAGCTTGACGCCGATGTTGCCCACGTTGATGTCGGGGCAGATGAGGACGTTGGCCTTGCCGGCAACGGCGCTCTCGCGACGAACCTTCTTGGCGGCAACGGCGGGCACGATGGCGGAGTCGAGCTGGAACTCACCGTCGATGGCGAGATCGGGACGCTTCTCGTTGGCGATGCGAACGGCCTCGCGGACCTTGTCGACCATCTCGGACTCGGCGGAGCCGTCGGTGGAGTAGCTGAGCATGGCCACGCGCGGCTCCCAGCCCATGAGGGCGTGGACCGTCTCGGCGGAGGTGATGGCGATGGAGGCGAGCTGCTCGGGGTCGGGGTTCACGCAGACGGCCGCGTCACCAAAGCCCATGAGATGACCCTCGGGGCCCTCCCAGCCGGGGATGTTGAAGATGCCGAGGCTGGAGATGGTCTCGATGCCGTCAGCAAGGCCGATGATGGTCTGGCCTCCAATGATGACCTCGCCGGTGGAGCAGCAAAGGCCGCCAAAGGTGATGTCGACGTCATCGATGCGCTGCATCATGAGGCAACGGTCCATGGGACGCTTGGCACGGCGACGGATGGCCTTGGGCTTGAACGGGCAGTCGGGAGTGGCCTCGAAGCGCTGGGCAAAAGCCTCGTTGGCCTCCTCGTCGCTCAGGTCTACGACGTTGATGCCTGCAAGGTCGACCCCAGCCTGCTCGGCGGTGGCACGAAGGACCTCGCCATCGCCAACGATGTAGCACTCGGCCAGACCCTCCTTGGTGAGCTCGCCCACGACCTCCATCATCTTGGGATCGTCGGCCTCGAAGAAGGCCACCTTCTGCACATCGGCACGCGCCTTGTCGCGCAACTGCTCCATAAGGTCCATGTGATGCTCCTCTCGCCTGATTTGGGCACACGTTTACATGTGCTTCATTCTTTCATGGGGAGACACATACGACCATGGGTGCCGTGCCAATCATTCTTTTGTTCTGTTGATGATTGCTTGTGTGTTTGCACAACCCCTCGGATGCCACATGAGTGCCAGCGAGGGTCCCGTGAGCCTCGATTGGCCTCTCGGCTGTGCTGATTCGTCTTGTTTGGACCAAATGCGCGCTAGACCTGACGATCGGCCCTGAGCGCAGCATAGCAGCATATATCACATATGCCTTGGTTATTCCGCGCGGCAGCCCTCATGGTGCCCTCGTAGCTCATGCCGCACCTTCTCATGACAGACCCCGAGCGCGGGTTGTTCGTGTCGTGGTAGGCCTCGACGCGGTTGGCTCCAACCTCAACAAAGAGGAAGTCCATCACGGCACGCAGGGCCTCCGACACGATCCCCTGATGCCACCAGCGCCTGCCAATGCAGTAGCCGATGTGCGCCATGTCTATGCCGTCATCCAACTTGACCACCGAGATGGAACCGATGGGCTCGTCCCCCAGCTCCTTGGGCGCGATCGCCCACTGGTAGAAGGAGTCATCCCGATAGCGGGCAACCCAATCCTCGAGCACGGCCTTGCTCACGTCAACGTTTTGATGGGCGGGCCAGGTCAGGAACCTCGTCACCTCACCGTCTGACGCCCAGTTCGCGAACATCGCCCGGGCGTCATCGAGCGCAAACCGTCGCAGCACCAGGCGATTCGTCTCGATCCTTTGTGTCCCGATATGCCTCACGTCGCAGCCTTTCCAGACAGCCACACAAGTTGGTCTTTTTCTGAAGCATACGGCAAAAGGCCTGGCAGCGCATCTCGAACTGACTAGTTAGTCGGAGCACATCCGAGCCCCGCTGGCATACGTATACGAATCTCAGTTGCCAGTTCAACAGTGCGCCAACTGACTTTTGTACAGGGAGATTGAAGTGAAAACGCGTTTTGATTCCATAATTTTGAGTTTTTCTGAAAGATATCACTTCTACGATGATCATGAGAGAAAGAACGCAGCATCGAAGCAGGCCGTTTACAAGTGTCCTACTTCCCCGGTTGAGAAATCAGACCTATAATCTTCAGAATTCCTCAAAATTTTGGTAGTTACTCATCGATTCATTTCGATGAGCAGATTGGGATCGAATGAAACTCTATCTCGCACCGCAACCATCACTCGAACTCACCCGCTACCTGCGTTCGGTTGGCGGTGATGAGGGCTTGGCTGGCACCCCCATGCGTAAGAGGTCCATCATCGACGCCATCAATACCGTGAACGCAATCGATGAGTTGGACGAGACTGCCCAGCGATGGCTTGCCCACGTTGGCACCCCAATTCATGCTTTGGTCGCCGACCGTACAAGGGGAACGAGCACTCAGCGCCTCGTCACCCACGTCCATAGTGCGCCCATGCCATATGGAGCGATACTCGATCTTGGGCATGACCTGTGTATATGTGCACCACACTACACGTTTCTCCTATCGGCTGCCGATATCGACCTGATTGACTCGGTCCTCATGGCAATGGAGCTGTGTGGAACATACAGCAAGTGGAAGCTTGCCGACGCACCGAGGCCGCTCGGCCTTTATCAAAGCAATCCAGAAACCGCTAGCTGCACCTTTGAACTTCCCAAGGTCATGGACCTCAAGCTGCTGCACTCCATCGCCAATCGCCAGCAAGGGCAACGCGGAGTGGTTGGCGCACGAGCCGCGCTGCGCTGGGTTGTCGAAGGCTCGGCATCACCCATGGAAACGGCAATTTACCTGCTTCTTTGCCTGCCAAAACGCCTTGGCGGGTACGGGCTGCCAAAGCCGGTGCTCAACCCAAAGCTCATAGTGAGTAACCCTAATGGCACCGTTGTGCGCTTCCCCGACCTCTTCTGGCCAGAGCGTAGCATCGACGTAGAGTACAACAGCGACGCCGCACATAGTGGCGAATGGTCCCGGTACCGTGACTCGAAACGAGAGGTCGAGCTCACGGTGGCAGACATCAAAGTGTTGCCGCTCACGAGATCGCAGGTCATGAGCGCAGAGGACTTTGATGCGTTTGCCCAAGGGCTGCGCAGGATGCTTGGCATACGGTCACGCCGCGCGGATCCCCAGTGGGCTTATCGTCACAGCGTGCTGCGAAGGAGATTGCTCGCATAGTAATGGCTTGCTGCCGCTGTCGTCACCTCTCGGTCGAGACCGCGTAGCCTCCCGATCCGTCACCCTCGACGACGATGGTACCGCAGTCACTCGTGCGGTAGGTGTCCACATCGCGTTTCTTGAGCAGCTTGAGCGTCTTCTTGTCCGCAGGGTCATCCGCGCTATCGGTGATGAGGGCAATCCTGGGCTCCACGCTATCGATGAGCTCGTCGACGTTGCCACCCTTCTCGCCATGGTGAGGCATCTTGATCACATCGAAGTGGCCATGGCCGGCCGCAAGGTACGCGTCGATGCCATCCTCCTCAAGGTCGCCGGCAAAGAGATATGAGTCATCGCCGCAGGTCAGGGTAGCCACAAGCGATGCGTCGTTGTCGTTTCCCTCGTCCCCGTTTGCGTCATCTACGTATGCCACGCCCGATGGGTAGATGGTCAGCCGCGCGTCACCAAGCCGCAGCGACCGCTCGGCAGTGACCCGCTCTCCCCCAAGCCCCAGGTCTTCGACCGCTTCCATGGTCATCGCGTAGTTCTTGTCTGCGCCTTCGTAGCTGGGCAGATAGACCGCTCCGACTTCGAGCGCCTCCGCAATGGCGCGAAGGCCGCCCACATGGTCCTTGTCGTAGTGCGTGAGCACAAGCGCGTCAAGCCGCCCGACGCCCCGTTTTGCCAAACAGGAGAGCACCTCATCGGCCGTTTCCTGATAGCCCGTGTCGATGAGCACAACCGAGGCGCCCGACTGCAAAAGGATGCAGTCTCCCTTGCCCACGTCGATACAAGTCACGCGCACGCCTTCCAAGGCCGAGGCCCCGCTCGCTCCCACCGCGGACCCATCCGAAGCATCCTCGACCCGACCACACGAAGTCGTCAGCAGCGATACTCCCAAAGCTACGGGCAAGACATGCAGGAAGGACCTCCTCGAACAGGATCCTCCTCGCGGTCCAGAAACCCTGCGACCCATTAGCATGAGCGCTTTCCCATCTTGGCGTAGGCATCATCTCGCGGGAGCCAGTCGAGGAACTGCTCGACCTGCTGGTCCCAGAAGCGCCACTCGTGCCCAAAGCCCGGGACCTCCTTCCAGGTGACGTCAGCGCCCAGCTCGGCAAGCTCGGCAGCAAAGGCCTGGTTGGGAGCAAGCAGGAAGTCCTCGGTGCCACAGGAGTCATAGATGGGCGGGAAGGCAGCACCTGATGCGGCAACGGCCTTGGCCAGGACATGCACGTCGTATTCGGGGTCGGTCTCGCCTTGATCGGCAGCCATGGGATCTTCCGCGAACTTCGCCGGGTTGATATGCACGCCGGCAGAGAAGGCGCCGATGGCACGATAGCGCTCAGGGTGCGCGAGCCCATGCACGAAGGCGCCATAGCCACCCATCGAGAGGCCCGCGATGTAGGTGTCCTCGGGCTTGTCGGAGACCGGGAAGTAGTTGCACACGAACTCCGGCAGCTCCTCCTCCACAAAGCGCTTGAAATCGTCGGCACCGATCTTGGCGTAGGCCTTGTTCTCGGCCGAGATGTTGACGATGGCTATGCGCCGTTCCTCGGCATAGAGCTCAACGTTGGTGTAACCGGTCCACTGCGCGTGGTTGTTGGCAAAGCCGTGCAGCAGGTAGACCACAGGGAACTTGGCCGGAAGCACGTGCGTGGCCGGTCCGTCACCCATGCCAAGGGCTTCGGGGCAGGTAACGGACGGAAGCACCACCGTGATGTCCACCGCACGATTGAGCGAATACGACAGGAAGTTGCAGACGACCTTTGCCATGGCATGACCCCTCTCACGAGCGAAACTCTAAGCACATGGTAGCCTGTCGGCAGGCGCATGGGTCCCGCAGCATGCCCGCGAACCCATAGCCGGTCGTACGCCCGTGCCAGCCTACAGCAGATGTGCCACAAGCCAGAAGAGGCCTGCCAGGATGAACGCCAGCGGGATGCCTCCCAAGAAGGCTCGCGGCATCTTGGCGCGCATGCGGGAGCGCCAGTCCTTGTAGCTTCCTCGAAGCCCCTCGGTGCCGGGGATGTCCCACCAGCCGGAAAGCGCGACCCACAGCGTGTCGATGACCACGCAGTCAAAGGCCTCCATCAATGCGTAGAGCACATAGGTCTGCCAGACGATATCAAGATAGTGCCGCGCGCCATTGACGACGCAGACGCACACGAAGAGCATGACCAGCACCGCTACCAAACCCGCCGCGACCGCCACGCGGCGGCGACGCTCGATGCGCTCGCGCGTGATCAGCCCCAGTTCGACGAGGCGGTCCTGGATGTCCTGCTCGTAGTAGAAAGCACCGCCTACAGGCCCCAGCGGAACCGTGCTCAACCACACGTACAGGAAGAACAGCGCCCAGATGACGAGCGTCTCGGCCAGCAGCTTCTGAGGCATGGCGCCCTACACCTCCCGTTCCAGGCCGACGGGCACGGTGCCCATCCGCTCGTCGATGGCAGCGAGCACGGTGTCGGTCCACTTGCTGCCAAAGAGCCACTCCTCATGCTGCATGTCAAAGCGCATGAGGTCGGGGTCGCGGAAGTGCCGCTGGTAGCGCTTGAGGTACTTGCCCTTGGGGTCCATGCGAAGCGCGTAGATCACGTGGATGGTGGTTCCGTCCTGGTGGATGTCGTTTTCCAACGGCGTCACGTAGTCGGAGTAGAACTCGCGCGAGATGGTCTTGGGGTGCATGTTGGCAAAGCTGTTCGAGAATCCCTCCAAGAAGGTGCGCATCTCGTCGTTGTCCTCGTCGGCATAGAGCGACTTTACCAGCCTGTCCACGAGCTTCTGGCGCTTTTTCTCGCTCTTGGCCGCGCCAGAGAGCATGGGTCCCACAATCGCCGTCATGAGTCCGGCCACGATAGGGCTTCCCTGGTCGAGGTCGGAGCTCCCAACGAAGGCATGGTCAACATGCACGCGACCATTTTGCACGAGGAGCGCCGAGAAGCTACCGCCAAGGGAGCTGCCATAGGCACCATCCACGTGACCGCCGTGATGCTCTATGAGATAGTCCTCTATCTTGGCGCAGACCTCGGGCACACTGGTAAAGCAGATGGACGGATCGCCTTCGAAGCCATCGTAGTTTACGCAGACCAGATGATAGCGCTCGGCCAGCGAGTCAATGACGCGCGCAAAGTTGACCTGCCAAGTGCATGCCGTACCCGGCAGAAGCACCATCGTCTTTCCATCGTCGAGACCCATCTCGGTAAACTGCATCTCTCTCACTTCCCCACCGAACACGCCGCTCGCGACATTCGGTTTCGCAATTATAGTTTGCCTAATCTAACTTATAATAGCAGTGTCATTCACCCGAACAAAGGACGACCCATGGACCTGCAATTTGGAGACATCCAAGAGACAGCGCTGGTCACACTGGCCATTCGCGCAAGCGAGACCTCGCGGCCCAACCCCCGCATTCGTGACGAGAAGGCGAAGGAGATCATCGACACGCTGGGAGTGGACGTAAGCAAGTTCGACCCCTTCCTCTCGCATGAGGGCGTGGTCGCACGGACCATCATGTTTGCCGACACCATACGTGGGCTCATCGTCCAGTATCCCGACGCACTGTGTGTCAACCTGGGATGCGGCTTTGACGACAAGTTCAGTCAGGTGGACAACGGGCAGATCGAGTGGTATGACGTGGACCTTCCTGATCAGATCGCCGTACGCCGCAAGGTCTACGAGGATCGCCCGCGCTGCACCATGATGGACGGAGACGCGCTTGACGGCAGCTGGACGGCAGTTTTGCCAAAAGACCGCTCGGCCAACATCATCGTGATGGAGGGCGTGCTCGAGTACTTCACCAAGGAGCAGACGGCTACATGCCTTCACATGCTCTGCGACTGCTTTGAACATGGCTATTTGGTGGCTGAGATGAACTCGATGTTCATCGTCAAGCACTCGAAGCAGCACGATGCCATCAAGAACACCAACGCTACCTTCAAGTGGGGTACCGAGAGCGGAGCGGAGTTCGTCGAACTGGAACCGCGCATGACCCTGCTCTCGGAGCACAGTTACAACGAAGAGATGCGCAAGCACACGATTCGAGGCAAACTGTTCGCGGCAACCATTGGAAAGAGAGTCAACAACCGCATCGCCGTGTTCCGGTGGTAGGCTCCTCATCCAGCTATGGTTCACGAGCCGCGCAGGCTGGCCTCCCATATTGGAAAAACCGCAGGAAACGAGCGCCCTTGATGTCCAGGTTTGGGGCACGTGAACTTTTGCCGCGTTCCAAAAGTTCACGTGCCCCAAAAGTGATGAGTGAACCGACTAAAAATGCCTGATAAGACGCTTCAACAATGAAAAGCTTCCGGGCACGTGAACTCTGAGCGTGCTCACGGTAGTTCACGAACCCACACTTGCTGTTGCGTGCATGTCAGGCGGAGCGTACGCCTGCCTCTATGATGCGCTTGCTGCCGGCGAGGGTCGCCACGAAATAACCGCCATAGACCAGCAGAATGATGAGGACGGTCAAGGCGATGGAGCCAAACACGCTCTCCACGCCAACGAGGGTTATGAAGGCCATCATGAACCGCATGCCAAAAACCGCATGCACGCAAGCGACCAGAAGCGGCAGCAGGAAGAAGAGGCCCGTTTGTATGAGGAGCGACCTGTCGATGTCACGATCGTCGACGCCTATTTTGCGGAGGGTCTCGTAGCGCGAGACGCTATCCACGCTGTCGGTCAGCGCCCTGAGCGCGAGGATCGCCCCGCTGGCAACCAAGAAGACCAGGCCAATATACAGACAGACAAAGGTCATGAGCGCACCCGACGTTATGGACTCGCTCACGATCTGATCCTTGGTGATCAGACGGATGAAGTAGCTCCCCTGCAGCGTGCCGGCATCGGCCTCGGCATCCATCTGCCCTTCGACCGCATCGCGCTCCGCCCGGCATTGCTCCTCGATGCCCTGACGCTGCCCGCCATCTTGAACGGCGTAGTTTCCTATGACCCGATCGATTGACGCGCCAGCCTCATCGACCGCATCGTCAGGCACGACGACGATGCCCGCGTTCGACCGCATGGACGAGAGATCGACAAAGCCGTCCTGCGACTGGCGGTACCGCGATGAGAGCGTACGTCCAAACACCTCGAGCTGGGAACCATCCTTCAGCATGCGGTCATAGAAGGCCCTGCCTTTGTCAAAGTCGCAAATGATGGCAAACTCGCCCTCCCCCAGCTCAAGCTGCTCCCTTCCAAAGAGTGCCCTGAGTGCGTTGTAGTCGCTCACACGGATGATTTCGGTGTCACCGCCCGAGCCATAGGCCTCAGGCGCCATCCCCGACGCCGCAGACCTCCCGCCCACGAAGCTCAGGGACGGGTCGGAATAGGTGTGAAAGTGCACGCAATCAGCCAACGGCGCCCTCACGTCAAACCCATAGCGGGCATAGCGTTCGACCACGTCATCGTAGGCGACATGCTCCTCCGACCCCATGGCGATCGGCGCGTGACGGACCTCAAAGTCGGCAGGACAACGATCACGAAAGTTGGCATACATCCCGTTGCGCAGGGCAAACGCACTCGAAAGCATGCAGATGGTGAAGAAGAGCATGATGCAGATGACGGTCATCGAGAACACGACCGTATTGATCTTGCTGCTCACCTGCCTGAACGTGAAGCAGTTCAGGTCACGGTAGTAGACGTCCCTCATGGACATGACAATGCGCAGGAACAGACCCGAAACCGACCAGAACACCAAAAAAGTGCCGATGATTCCGATGATGATGTGGATCGTCAGGGCAGCGCCCGTGATGGCCAGGGGCTCCAGCGTCACCGCGATATAGGCAAGCGCCAGAAGCGCGACCCCTATCACAAACACCACCACGCACAGAACGGGATTCTTGAGCCTGACCTGCTCGGAACGCCTTTCCGACTGCATGAGGTCGATGAGCTTCATGCGTGCGACCGCCCGCCTGTTGAGGAGCATGACGATCGCATACATGATGGCAAAGTTTCGCACGGCCTTGGTGATGGCATCGTGCGACACCGTAAAACGATAGGCGCCCATGCTCGCATCAAAGAGACTGGCCACGAGGCCGCTCATCAGCTGCGAAAGCAGAACGCCCACCACGAGCCCGACGCCAAGAGACCCGATGCCGATGATCAGGGTCTCGACCAGAAGGATTGTCGAAACCTGGCGCTTGCTCATGCCGAGCAACAGGTACAGAGCGAACTCCCGGTTGCGCCGCTTCATCAGGAAGCGGCTCGCGTAGACGATGAGCAGGCCCAGCACAGCTGCCACGAACAGGCTTATGGCGGCAAGGGCGTCCCCGAGGACCTTGGCGACATGGCTTCCCCCGGCCGTCAGAGGCAATGCCGCTGCCTGGCTACTCACGGCGTTGAACACGTAGAACACCGCAACGCCGATGACGAGCGTGCAGAAGTAGATGGCATAGTCGCGAAGGCTCCGCCGAATGTTGGCAAGGGAGAGTCTAGCGAGCATCGCCCTGCCCCTCCTCGAGTGTCGCCACGACGCGCAGGATCTTTCCAAAGAGCTGCTTCCTGCTTGCCTGCCCGCGCTTGAGTTGATAGAAGAGCTTGCCGTCCTTGAGGAAGATGATGCGGGAGGCATAGCTCGCCGAGAGGCTGTCGTGCGTGACCATCAGGATGGTGGCCCCACGCCTCTGATTGAGGTACGACAGGCGCTCGAGCAGCATCTTCGCCGACTTGGAGTCGAGCGCGCCGGTCGGCTCGTCCGCAAGGATCATCCTCGGGCTGGTGACGACGGCGCGGGCTGCGGCAACGCGCTGCTTTTGGCCACCGGACATCTGGTAGGGATACTTCTCGAGCACATCGGCGATGCCAAGCTGCTTGGCAACGGCGTTGACGCGCTCGTCGATGCGGTCGGGCACGATCTTTTGGATGGACAATGCAAGCGCAATGTTCTCGTAGGCTGTCAGCGTGTCGAGCAGATTGAAGTCCTGAAAGATGAACCCTAGGTTCTTGCGGCGAAAGTCGCTGAGGGCCGCACCCTTGAGCTTCGTGATGTCGGTGCCTTCCAGCAGGATCTGTCCCGATGACACAGTGTCAATGGTCGAGATGCAGTTGAGCAGTGTCGTCTTGCCACTGCCAGAGGGTCCCATGATAGCCACGAACTCACCGGCATCGACCCCAAAGGAAACGCCGTCGATCGCCTTCGTGACATTGAACTTGTGTCCGTAGCGCTTCTCGATATTGCGCACGCTCAGTAGCTTCATTGGTCCCCTGTTGATCTCGCTGTCTTGGACTTGGCTCAAGTATATCCGCCAGGATGGCACGCGGACCCCGGCCGGCAGACCCGATGGCACAAAGCTTGGAGTTCTGAATCACAGCTGCGGTTTTGTGATATCGCACAATATCAACTATAAAAGTTAGCAGAGACTTTTCGTGCAACAGCATGAAAAGCCTCTGCCTCCATTACAGCAGTATTGGACTATCGCCCAAATATAGGGATACAGAGGTGCTAGTCCTCCATCTCCTCCTCGACGCGCTCGACGAGCTCACCGAAGGTCTTCATCTTCATGACCTCGTGAATGGTGACCTCGGCGTCGAGCTCGTTCTCGATGGTGGAGGTGAGGGCGATCATCTTCATCGAGCCCTTGCCGAGCTCGTCGAAGGTGGTGTCAGCGGTGATCTCGCCGTCGTACTGATAGGCAGCCTTGGCAAAACCGGCAAGCTGCTCGAGCAGTTCCTGGTTCATGGTCGTTTCCTTCCTGTGCGGACCTTCGGTCTTCGTCATGCATGTCGCGGGGCAGGAGACACTCCCCTGCCCCGCCATTACGTCTGTTACTCGGCGACCTCGTCGAGCTCGAAGCAGAGCTCGGAGAAGTGGACCATCTCGGGCTCGCCCGGCTTGAGGGGAACCTCACGGTCGATGGGCTTGGCATGGACGCCGATGACCTCGCCGTCAGCCAGACGCTGCTGCAGGCCCTTGACGACCTTCTTCTTGCCAGCGAACACGACGAAGGTGTAGATGGGACCCTCGTCCAGCTCGACCGCACCGTAGCCGTACGGGGCGATGGCCTTGAGATAGGGCTTGTCGTTCTGGATGCCAGGGACAACGAAGCTCTTCAGCGTGCCGTGACCAGAAAGCTCGACCCACTCGGTCTCGTGGTAGCCGCAGCTGTTGCAGCCCAGGTGCGGCGGGAACTCGATGGCGCCGCACTCCTTGCACTTGCGACCATAGTACTTACCCTCGGCAACACCGTCGTAGAACTTCTTGACGATGGGCTCCATATCCTTGAGCAGAGGCATGGTTATCTCCTGTTCTGCGCGTAGCGCTACTCGTGCGTACGGATCAGCTGGACGCGGATGTTCTGGCCGCCGCCGAAGCCGCGGAACATCGTGGTGCGCGGAAGCTTCTTCATCTGGGTTGCGCCAGCCTCGCCGCGCATCTGCCAGACGGCCTCGACGATGTCGGCGATGCCGGAGGCACCGTGCGCATGGCCAAAGTTGCAGCGGCCGCCGTGGGTGTTGATGGGCTTGTCGCCGTCAAAGGCAAAGCGGCCGTCGATGGCGTACTGCCAGGCCTCGCCGCGGGGGACGTAGCCGACCTCCTCGGGAACCACGATGTCGCCGGCCATGAAGAAGTCGTTGATGAAGAGCAGGTCGACCTCGTCCGGGGAAACGCCGGTGAGATCGTAGACCTGCTTGGTGCCACGGATGGTGCCCGTCTTCTCGTTGGCAAGCGTGGCGCCCTCGTAGGCAGCGGAGCCGGTGCCCAGGATGTCGATGATCTTGTGGTCGAGGCCACGGGCGACAGCCATCTCGGTGGGCATGAGAACCATGGCGGCAGCGCCGTCGCACTTGGTCTCGAAGCCGGTGACGCGCAGGTACTGGGTGACCTTGGGGTTCATCATGGAGGTCAGGAAGGCGTCGGCGTCGGGCAGGTTGTTGGCTGCGGCGACCTGGTCGAAGTCCACGTCATAGAAGCCGCGCGGGTTGAGCACGGAGGCACGACGCAGGCTCTTGGCAACGCTGTTCAGGGCGCGGTCGATGTCGTCAGCCGAGAGGCCGTAGGTCCAGCGGTACTCGTTGATCCAGTTGTCGAACGAGATGCCGAAGGCGGAGTCGAGAGGACGACCATAGGCGCGGTCATAGACCATCGGGATCGAGGGGAGCATCTCCTCGAGCGGGAAGTCGCGGCGCATGTGGCCGGGGGCGCCAACCACGGGCAGGCTCGCGGCCAGGTCGACGGCGCCGGAGAGCACGATGTCGAACTCGCCGGAGGCGATGGCCATGGCGGCCTCCTGCATGGCAACGTAGCCGGTGCAGCAAGCCTCGGAATGATGCACCGAGCCGATGCCACGGACGCCGAACCAGTCGGCAACCTGCATGTTGGGGGTCAGGGAATCGCCGATCATGAACGGGTTCGCGGCACCATGATAGAAATACTGGATGTCGCGAGGCTCGAGCCCTGCGTCAGCGATGGCCTCGAGTGCCGCATAGCCAAATGCGTCACCCTCGGACATGCCCTTGGTCTCGGGATGATCCTCGAAGTTGGTGAACGGGGTGCAGCCGACGCCCACGATGGACACGCTGCGTGCGTACTTGCCTACCTTCATTGCTCATGCTCCTTCCGTAGGTGGAGAAGATTTGCGTTGAATATATCTTCTTATCTTCCATACAAAGAAAAGAGGTCTATTTACCCGATGTTTCTGAGCAAAACGACGTATCCTCTTGTGTGTTTGCACAACAGCCTAGGAGGTCCGATCATGAGACTTGACGAGCTGATTTCACGCTTGCCCGAAGACGCCGTCTCCTCACTTTCGCTTGCCGACCCCGCCTGTGACATCTACAACCTTTCCTTCCTCACAAGTGAGGCGAGCAAGGTGCCCCGTGGCGACGTACTGTACTTCACTGACAGCGAGCTGCTTCCCAAGGCGATTCCCGACTCGAGGCAGTTCAGCTGCGTCATCGTCGACGGGTCGCCTGCCCCGGACGGGCTGGCCAACCAACCCAACGTCAACCTCTGCTGGCTGGAGCAGGGCGCGAACCTCTTTGCCTGCTACAACGCCCTGCAGTCGGCCTTCCTCGAGGACCAGGAGCTGATGGGAATCGTCCGGAGGCTACTGGCGGCGCACTTCTCCAACCAGGGCCTGCAGTACCTCATCGAGGAGGCGGCCACGGCGCTTGGCAACCCCATCGTGGTGGTCGACCCGACCTATCGTTACGTTGCCTATCACCTGGGAGACCTCCCCGAGGACGATTCGCAGCTCGCCCGCGTGATGTGCGAGGAAATCGCCAACGAGACCGTACTCGACGAGGCCGTTACCTACATCCGCGACAGCCACATCGACTCCGAGATAGCCCGGAGCAAGGGGCCCTACGAACAGCACAACACGATTCTCGACTGCAACACGATGACGCTTGCCGTGATGGTGCGCGGCGTCTGCATCGCGCACGTCATGATGATGGAGAGCGCCCATCCCTTTGGCGACCTCGACCGCGAGGTGTTCGTGCGCCTCTGCAGCTTCGTGTCGCAGGAGATGCAGAAGTCGGAGGTCTGGGGTCCGACGAGCGGCGAAATGGGATCGTACTTCCTCGAGAACCTGCTCAACGACCGCTCCCCCAGCGTCGCCGTCACACGAAGGCGCATGAAGGCGCTCAACTTTCATCCCAAGGAGCTGATGTACGTCGTGTGCCTGCACGCGCCGGGTGAGGGGCTGTCGCAAGTACAGGCAGAGTATGTGGCCGGCCAGCTGCGCCCGGTCCTGCACCATGCGCTGTACACGCGCCATCACCAGCAGTTCGTGGCGCTGCTCTCCCGCGATCCGGATGTGGGATTCTCAGCGGCAGCCGAACGCAAGCTCCGCGAGGTTGCCGCGCTCAATAGGCTCACGGTCGGCGTGTCGAACATCTTCACGTCCATCGTCGACACCCGCAAGGCATACGAGCAGGCTCGCGCCGCCGTCCGCTATGGGGAGATGGCTTCGAACGCGCTTGATGACGGTGGGCTCTACCGCTATTGCGACTACGCCTACATGCACATGCTCGATATCACCGGACGACGCATTGACCTGCTGTCGCTCTGCCATCCGGCGCTGCTCTCGCTGCTTGAGTACGATGAGGAGCACAAGAGCGAGCTCATCGAGACGCTCTTCTGCTACCTGCAGGTTGCCGGTTCCACGGCACGCGCGGCCGAGCTGCTCAGCCTGCACAAGAACACGATGCTCTACCGGCTCGGGCGCATCCGCAAGCAGCTGGGCATGGACCTGACCAGCGGCGAGGACCTGTTCATGCTCCAAGCGAGCTTTAGGATTCTCATGAACCTCGGTCTGTTCACGCCTCGCCTACGCCTCACCCGCGCGCAACTGGGAGATTAAAGGTGCGCTTGGGGGACTGTCCCCCAAGCGCACCGGCTAACTGTGTCTTTTAGCGCTCGATGGTGAAGGTCGGGAAGGTCATCTCGCGATACTTCTTCATGAGCGGCTTGACCTCGTCGGCCTTCTGGAAGAAGCCGATACGAGTCTGGATGATCTCGTTGAGGTGCTCGGCGCGCGCCTTGTCGTTGTTGCGATCACGGATCTTGCCGTTCTCGGGGTCGATGACGAGCATGGGCTTTCCGGTCTCGGGATTGGTGCCCATGTCACCACCGCAGCCACAGACGGCGCACTCGTAGGGGAACTCGATGCCGTCCCAATGCGGATCGCCGGGGTACACCAGGCTGGAGTGGCACACGGGGCACACGCCGTCGTTGGGATCGCCCAGCCAGGTGCGCTCCTCGACAGGCGTCTGGATGGCCTTGACGATGCTTTCGCCCATCTGGTGCGCACGATCGAGCTGCTCCTGATGCAGCAGGACATTGCCCGGGCGGCCGACGCGCTGGCTCATGAAGCGGTCGACGACAGTCAACGACATGGTGAACATCGTGGCCTGCAGGCTCTCGAGGGCAAGGGTCTGCCAGTCATGCATGGATCCGCCGACGGCGATAAGGCCAGCAACGGTGTGCGGGTTGTGGTCAACGACGCCGATCTCCAGCAGGAAGGAGAGCTCGTAGGCCAGGAAGCGCTGTGCGAAGCGAGTGTAGAGCGAGCTGGGAGTCAGGTCGTAGGTGGGCACGGAGAAGATGACACCCTCGCAGGTGTGCATCTCGGCGATGAGCGCGTCCACGTCGTCCTTGTTCTTGAGGACGCAACCGTGGTACTTCTTGGTCGGGTCCATGGCGACCTCGCCCATCTGCATGGTGCAGCCCTCGCAACCGGTGCAGGGAAGGATGTTGTAGTCAAAGAGGTTGATCATCTCGACCTCGGCGCCAGCGGCCTGCGCCGCACTCAGGGCCTCCTTGGCGAGAATCTCTCCGTTGCCGTTCTTGCGACCGGCGCAGATGGCCATAACCTTCATGTGTAGCTCCTCTCCATTGCTGTGCCAAAAGAGCACAGATATCAGTAGTGAAATCGTATGAAGAGATCCACAGGCCAACTACGTCCATGCGCCCGAAAGCCCTAAGCGCCAAGCTAAGGCACGTTGGTCGTTCTCACAATGGAGCGCCACGCATTCTGTCGTAAGGGAGACCCTTGTAGGCAAGACCGTACCAAAGCTGAAAGAAATCGGCGATATGGCAATCATTGTTTCTCTTTGTACATTTTTTGTTCAATGCCAATTTAGATAACCGCAGGTAAATGACTTGAAGAGATGAAGGCGATTAACGCAAGACGACCGAAAGCTGACTAACGAGAAGACAAGATTGCCATATCGCCGATTTCTTTCAGCTTTGGTACGGTCTTGGTCACAAATTGCCGCACAGACGCGCAACTCTGGTCGGGTAATACCGCCACAAGCCGACAGAATGCCTTCGCCACGCGCAAACGCATCCCGCAATCACCTGCAAACGCTCGAGCCACGAAGAAAGGAGCCCCGGCCAAAGCCGAGGCTCCCCTGTCTTGCCTGTCAGATGTGCTCGCGCACGTGTCTGGCTCGCTGACTAGCGACGGATGTACTCCCCCGCCTGGTAGCGCGGCGGAATGACAGGGATCTCGATCCAGGAGTCGTACTGGCCGCCCGTGTGAACCACGTGCGTGCCCTTGGCCTCCTCGTCCCATGCCAGCGGCTCGAACCAGCCCTCGCGGATGTAGCGGCCGGCAATCTGGATGCGGAAGCGCTCGCCCTTGTGGTAAACGCGGGCAGTGGGAACGATGGCGATGTCCACCGGCACGACCTCGCCCTCGGAGAGCTTCTGGCTGCTCGTGTTCTTGAGCACCGGACGATGCGCGCGACTGAGCTTGGTGTCGAGCTCGCGGCGCGAGACGCGGCACTTGCCCCATGCGCCAGGATGCGGCTCGTCAAGCGTGAGCCAAGGCACCCAAGTGCCGTCGGCTGCCGCCTTCTGGATGTTGATGAAGAGGTCCATGTCGTCCCAGCCCTCGCAGGAGAGCCAGAGGTGCAGCGTCATGTGACCGGTAATCTCGGTGTCCTCGGGCAGGACCCACTCGAAGCGGACTTCCTCGTCGACCGGGTTGTACTTGGCCACAGCCTCGGTCGCGACAGGCTCGGTGCCAGCGACGAAGGTCTGCACGTGGTCGGTCTCGACGCTCTCGAGCGTCTGGGACGCGTCGAGGTAGAGCTTGCGGTACTCGGTGCGCTTGATGGGCCACGCCTTCTCGGCACGCCGCTCCTGGTAGTCCACGTCATAGCCATCCATGACGTCGATGCGCACCTTGGGCATCATCTCCCAGCCATTGTGGATGCCCTTGAGGTAACGGTCATAGAACTTGCGCAGCTCGTCGAGGTTGTAGGGGTTGTAGGTGTCGGGCCACTCGAAGTCGCGATGGGCGCGCAGCCACTTGAAGTGCGAGCGGCAGCGGTTGTAGGCGTTGATGGAGCCCGGCAGGTGGAAGTGCGACCAGCCAGCCGTCTGGTAAACGGGAAGCTTGACCTTCTTGAAGTCGGGGCGCTTGTCCTCCCAGTACGGGTTCATGTCGGGGTACATCTTGGCCATGGCGACCTGGTCGTCCACGCCATTGGGGCCGGTCACCTGTGCGGCAATGAACTTGTTGAACGACAGGGCCGGAACGCCACCCTCAAAGAAGCTCTCGCGATAGAGGTCGGTCGTGCTCTCCCACGGAGCGATGCAGGCGAGGTGAGGCGGCTGCGTGGAGGCAATGCCCCACTGGTGCATGGCGACACCGGAGTTACCGGACATGCCGACCTTGCCATTGGACCAGGGCTGCTGTGCAACCCACTCGACGAAGTCGTAGCCGTCCTCGCGGTCCTGGTGCGTGAACATGTGCACCGAACCCTCGGAGTGGCCGGCGCCACGCACGTCGACGTTCGCCACGGCGTAGCCATAGTGGCACCAGTACAGCGGGTCGGGAGACTCGAACTTGGCGCACTTGGAGACCGTCTGGGGCGGAACGCCCATGATCTGCCACTCGCTCATGCCGTCGCCCGGACGCTTGCCAAACCACGACCAGCTCACGATGGTGGGGCACTTGACGTCATCGCCGGCGGGGCGATAGATGTCGGCGTAGATCTTGGTGCCGTCACGCATGACGACTTCCTGGTCCTGCATGCAGATGATGCCCGGCTCGACCTCATAGGTGTGGGGGTTGAACGGAGGGCAGAAGCCCTGGCCCATGCGAGCCATGGGGTCGTCGGACTTGGCCAGGTCGACATCGGCCTGGTTGTCATTGGGCTGGCGTGCAACGCGGTATGCGGCCATCATCTCGACGCCGCCGAACTCCTCCTTATGCAGGAAGATGTAGCCCTCGGTGTCGGGATCCCAGTAGATGGGGACCTCGTCCTCGTCGAAGCTGGCGAGCTCGCCGGTCATCTGAACCAGGTCGTGGAGCTTTTTGTCGGTTACCGGTACCCAATCCTCGGGAATGCGGGGCTCGAGCATCAGATCACATCCTTTCGTAACAGGGCGCAGACATCACTACTCGTCGAGCAGGTCGGCCACGAAGTCGACCGCGTCACCAAAGGTCTCGCAGCGACGGAACTTCATGTAGGGAACCTCGATGTCAAGCTCGTCCTCGAGATACGTGGTGATCTGGGAGACCTGAACCGACTTGATGTTGAGGTCGGCGAACTTGGTCTCAAGCGTGAACTCAGAGGCATCCTTGCCAAAGAGCTGGCTGGCGCGCTCGCACAGCGCGTCAAATACTTCCTGACGATCCTCATCCATGGTGGTCTCCTTTCACGGGGAGGCACGCGCCTCCGGTTGCCAAACATCCTATCTAGCAGTTTGGAGGGGGCACCGCTTTGGAGCAATGGATGGCAATTCAAAGCTTCTCGTCGGGCATGGAAGCCAATTGTGCAATCGTCCAGCACGGCAGAGCTAAAGAGAGCGACCTTCCGCGAGGAAGGCCGCTCTTGTTGTAGCGGGTATGTCTACCGAGCCTATATGGCGACGATGTTGACCAGGCGCCCAGGCACGACAATGACCTTTTTGATGTCCTTGCCCTCGATGTAGCTCGCGACGGCCTCCTTGGCCGCAGCCTCGAGCTCAGCCTTGCTCGCATCGGCGGCAACCTGGATGCGGCCGCGCAGCTTGCCCTTGACCTGCACCGCGATTTCGACGGTGTTGCTCTTGGCGAGCTCCTCGTCAAAGGTGGGCCAGGGCTCGTCGTAGACCGAGCCCTCGAGGCCGAGCGCCTCGTGGAACAGCTCCTCGCCCCAGTGCGGGCAGATCGGCGACAGCATGGCGACGATGCTGCGCGCCACCACCGCGCAGAGTGCGCCGTCGCGCTTGTCGGCAGGCACGTCCACCAGATACTTGCTCGCGTCGTTGACCAGCTCCATCACGGCGGAGATGGCCGTGTTGAACTGATAGCGGTCGAAGTCGGCAGTGCACTTGAGTCCCATCTCGTGCATGCGGCGGAAGAGCTCGGCTCCGGCGGCGTCCAGCGAGCCCGCATCGACCGATGCCGCAAAGTCGGCAGACTGTGCCAGACCCCACACCGTGCGCCAGGCACGCTTGATGAAGCGGTTGGCGCCAGCCACGACCTCCTCGTCCCAGTTGAAGTCCTTCTCGGACGGGGCGATGAAGAGGATGGCGAGACGCATCGTGTCGGCACCGTAGGGGCCGATGACGCTGGAGGGCGGCACCACGTTGCCCTTGGACTTGCTCATCGTGTCACCGTTGGCGTCCTTGACCATGCCCTGGCACAGCAGGTTGGAGAACGGCTCGTCGATGTCGATCATGCCCAGGTCGCGCATGACCTTGGTCCAGAAGCGCGAGTAGAGCAGGTGCAGGATGGCATGCTCGATGCCACCGATGTAGTTGTCGACGGCCATCCAGTGGTCCACCGACTCCTTGGAGAAGGGCAGCTCGGTGTTGTGCGGATCGCAGTAACGCAGGAAGTACCAGCTCGAGCACGTGAAGGTGTCCATGGTGTCGGTGATGCGCTTTGCGGGCTTGCCGCACTTGGGGCAGGTCGTCTCGTAGAAGGGGGCGTACTCGGCAAGCGTCTCGCCCGCGCCAAGGTCGAGGTCCTCGGGCAGCGTGACGGGCAGGTCCTCGTAGGGCACCGGCACGTCGCCACAGCAGTCGCAGTGGATCATGGGGATGGGGTTGCCCCAGTAGCGCTGGCGGCTGATCAGCCAGTCACGCAGGCGGAACTGCACGGTCTTGCGGCCAACACCACGCTCGCCCAGGTAGTCGATGATCGCGTCGACGGCCTCGGAGTGCTTGCCGCCGCGCATGCCGGTAAAGGGACCGGATTGGATGAGGTAGCCCTCGGCGACCATGGCGTGATCCCAGTCGACGTTGGTGACGACCATGTTCTGCTCATCCTTGAGCTGCTCGTAGAGCGGATCGTCCTTCTCGGCGATGATGGGCGGGATGGGGAGGCCGTACTTGCGGGCAAAGTCAAAGTCGCGCTGGTCGCCGCAGGGGACGCCCATGACGGCACCCGTGCCGTAGTCGAGCAGGATGTAATCGGCGACCCAGATGGGCAGAGGCTTGCCGGTAAGCGGGTTGATGACGTAGCGGCCAGTGAAGACGCCGTGCTTCTCGCGCTCGGAGCCCTGACGGTCGACCGAGGAGACCTGCTCGACGCTCTTCTTGAGCTCAAGGTAGGCAGCCTCGTGCTCGGTCCCGGCGACCAACTCGGCGGCAAGCGCGCTTTCGGGCGGCAGCAGGAAGAACGTGGTGCCGTACAGCGTGTCGGCACGCGTGGTGAACACGGTGATCAGGCGGTCCGTCGGGGTCACGCCGTCCTCGGCGGCAAGGGCGAAGTCGATCTCGGCGCCCTCGGAGCGGCCGATCCAGTTGCGCTGCTGGGCCTTGACGTTCTCGGGCCAACCTTCCAGCTTGTCAAGGTCGTCGAGCAGCTCCTGCGCGTAGTCGGTGATCTTGAGGTACCACTGAGAGAGCTCGCGCTTCTCGGGAACCGAGCCGCAACGCCAGCATTTGCCATCGACGACCTGCTCGTTTGCGAGCACCGTGTTGCAGCTGGGGCACCAGTTGACCGGCGAGGTGGCGCGATACGCCAGACCCTTCTCCCACATCTTGAGGAAGGCCCACTGGCCCCACTTGTAGTAGTCGGGGTCGCACGTGCGCACCAGGCGGTCGTAGTCGTAGGAGAAGCCCATGCGCTTCATCGTGGCGATGGCCTGGTCCATGTTCTTGTAGGTCCAGGCACCCGCCTGGGTGTTGTGCTTGATGGCGGCGTTTTCGGCAGGAAGGCCAAAGGCGTCAAAGCCCATGGGATGCAGGACCTCAAAGCCGCGCATGCGTGCCTGGCGCGCCATGGCGTCGCCGATGGTGTAGTTGCGGGCATGACCCATGTGAAGGTCGCCCGAGGGATACGGGAACATCTCGAGCACGTACTTCTTGGGGCGATCGGAGTCATCGCTGGCCTTGAAGGTATCCTGCTCCTCCCAGACCTTCTGCCACTTGAGCTCTATCGCCTCGGCATCGTATGCCGGAATGGTCTTCTCGTCTGCCATCCGCTTACCTTTCTATCTGAGCCACAGGTTCTTCTGCCTGTGGATATGCGCACAACTTGAAAAGTATACCTCTGTTTGCCCAGCGTCGACACTCGCGGCACACGGTTCCCCGGCAGTTCTGTGCCAAGGAGACGCGCGACACGCAAAAGCTACGATTTCGAGTGGTCCGCCGGCTCAGATTTGCCGGGATAATGCGCGCCGCGTCGAAGAGACATGCCAGTCACGAGGACCGAGACTCCCGCAACGGCAAGGCACGTCAGCCATTCTGGCAAGAGGGCGTCGCCCGTCGCAGGCAAGGGCGCCTTCGTGCCAGCGGTACGTGTAGCCGCACCTCCCCGCCTTGTCTGGGTCTGGGCTTTCGCCGTCACCGCCTTCTCCTGTGCGGCAAAGGCTGGGTTGGCGAATACCGCCCGGTAGGTCACGGCTCCCGCGGCAAGGCGTACGGCTGTCGTCCGCACGGTCTCGGTCTCCACGTGGGTGGCATCCCGCGTGCACACGCGTGTCGCCGTGACCGTCGAGTTGTCGTCCGACCAAACATACGCCACTGCAGACCAGTCGTGGCCGAGCGCGGGGTCGATGACCGTCTCGCGGCTCAGCTCCTCGTCGCACTCCTCGCAATACAGGACCTCGTCGTGACTGCCCGTATTGGTGCAGGTGGAAGGCACGACGTTCTCATAGCTCGTCACGCCCCCGTCGTGGTCGTGAGCGGCAACCGCCGTGCGCAGCGCAACCTCCCCTTGATCGTTGAGGAACACCTCGAGGCTGTCGTCGTCACTATAGAAGTGCAGGCTCGGGTCATCGGAGTTATTGGCACCATAACCGCTCGTCAACGAGGTCGTGGGCAGTGGTGTGCCGCCAAACCGGTGCAGGCCGATCAGGGTCGCCTCATCACCCGTGAGTGTCCCGGTGATCGAGATGGGCTTGTTTCCCGGACGGCCATTTCCCCAGATATAGAGGTTGCACTCATCACCATCGATGGTGTTGCCCGCGACTGCGACCGACCCGGACATCCTGAGGTCGGTGCTGCCGGTGCAGAAGATGCCCGCAGCGTTTGCGCCGCTCGCGCTAGCCGTGTTGCTCATGACGGAGGCGTTCGTGATCGCGACGGCACAGCTGCCTTCGATGTAGATGCCACCACCCGTGCCGGCCTGGTTGTACTGGATGCTCGTCAGGCGAGAGGCGCTTCCCAGCGTCACGTCGCCGTAGGGCGCCTCCACGCAGAGGCCTCCCCCGTACAGCGAGGCGACGTTCCTCATGATGGTGCAGCCGTCGACCGAGAGGTGCTGGCGTGGTGACCACGAGGTGCCCTGACCCATCAGCCAGAATATGCCTGCGCCGCTGGTCGCGCTATTGCCGATGATGCGACAGGTCGTGAGGGTAACAGAGCCCCTTTCGTTCAGGACTCCCCCGCCCACGCCATTTTGGGCATCGATCCAGCCGCTGCCACCCGTGCAGGTGTTGTTCGAGATCTGACACCCAATGGCGGTCACGACACCCTGGTTGTTGTAGATGCCGCCACCCTTTGGCGAGTAGTTGGCCTTTACGCCAGACACCTCGTTCTTGGCGATGTTGCACCCGTTCATCGTGAGTGTACCCACGTTGTAGATGCCGCCGCCGCGCGCCGCCTTGTTCCCCGTGACGGCGGCGCCCGTGAGGGTCAACGCACCAGCATTGTAGATGCCGCCACCCTCGGTAGCATCACCGCCTGTGATGGCGCCGGCTGTGTTGAGGTCGGTGATGGTGATCTTCGCGCCGCTCGCCACGTATACCACCTGGCCGTCTTCCCAACCGAAGCCATTGTCCCGTATGAGCTTGTGCCCGTTCAGGTCGAGCGTGAAGGTGCCACGCAGCTCGAGTCGCTTGTCGATCGTGAAGTCCTCGCCGAGCCGAAGAACGTTCTCAACCCCGTCTTGGGCGGGAATGTTCGCATACCTGTCTGCATAGTTCTGCAGGCCAGAGTGCTGGTATACGTAGATTACGTTCTGCTTCGTCTCAGCGGCCTGCAGGTTCGCGGCGGGCAAGTCGCCCGCGTCTTCCAGGTCAGGCCCGCCGTCTTCGTCATACGCGCCTTGCGAGCCAGCGTCATCGGACCCGTCTCCCCCGGCTTGCAGAGCGCCCTCGCCGGAGACATCACCTGGCTCCTGCGAAACGGCTTCGGCGGCTCCTTCGTTCTCCGCCTCCGCCCAAGCAAAGGCGGGGACCATCGTCACGAGTGCCCCCATCATGGCAAGAACCACGAACAGGCAATGCAGCCTGCTCGGACGCCAGCTCGTATGCTCTGCATTCCCAGGCATGGGTCAACCCTTCCCAAGCGTGTCAATGAGCGAACCGGGAGCCCACATGCCGCCGCACGCAGGCCCAGTCACGCTAGCCTCCCTGCTATTCGGCCTCTTCGTTCTCGGAGCGACGGCGCTCGTAGGCAAGCAGTGCCGCCCCTGCAAGGGCCATGCCAGCTGCCATCGGACCAGGCACCGAGTCGTCGCCCATCTTGGGCAACTTGCTCGAGGTGGAGCCACCGGTCTTGGCAGTCTGCGTCCGTCCGGACGCCCCGCCTCCGCCGTTAGAGCCTCCGCCACCACCCGGCACGACAGGGTCCTCACCCTCTGGCACATTCGTCCACACGCGTACCGGAGCGTCAGCCATGCCACCGTAGATCAGGTTGGATCCGCCCACCGTGAAGCTGTCCATGTAGGTGCGCTTCGTATCCGTGTCGGGATTGACCGCCTGCGGGAACACGCAGTAGGTACCCGGCTCGACGGCAAACTCAACGGCCTCCTCGACATACTCCTCGCCCATGGCATTGAGGGTGCCATCAGGCACAACGATCGGGTCGCTCGCAACGAAGGAGATGAACTTCTCGCCCTCCCAGTCCTCGGGAATGGTGACGGTCACGCGATAGACGGCCTTCTTGCCGGGTACCAGGGCAAAGTCGTCCTCCACGTT
>JAGAVX010000053.1 GCA_017941705.1 Atopobiaceae bacterium | reverse complement strand
CGTCTTGAGGCGATAGTACTACGCCTTCCAGTTGGCTAACTGCTGGCGCAGCCAGTCGTACCACTCGTCCATTCCCTCGCCCGTCTTGGCGCAGATGGGGATGACGCGCGCCATGGGGTTGCGCATGGCGACGTTCTCGCGAAGCTTGTCGAGGTCGAAGTCGAAGTATGGTGCCACGTCGATCTTGTTGACGAGCACCACGTTGCAGACCTGGAACATGAGGGGATACTTGAGCGGCTTGTCGTCACCCTCGGGCACCGAGAGAATCATGGCGTTGGCGCTGGCGCCCGTGTCGAACTCCGCGGGGCACACGAGGTTGCCCACGTTCTCGAGAAATGCCAGGTCGATCTGCTCATCGCCCAGCTCGCGCACCCCCTGTCGGCACATGTCCGCGTCGAGATGGCACATGCCGCCCGTATGGAGCTGGATGGCCCGCACCCCCTTTGCGAGCACGCGACGCGTGTCGACGTCAGAGTCGATGTCAGCCTCCATCACGGCAATGCGAAGCTCGCTGGAAAGCGCCTCGATGGTGCGCTCGAGTGTGGTGGTCTTGCCAGATCCCGGCGAGCTCATCAGGTTGAGCAAGAAGGTGCCCCGCTGCTTGAGCTCGGCGCGCAGGCGGTCCGCGTCGCGGTCGTTGTTCTCGAACACCGAGCGTTTTACCTCGATGACTCGTACGTTGTCCATACTGTGTCCCTCTCCGACTATTGCTTTGATCCCCCTAGCGGAATGCGTTTACATCAGGTACCGCTTGTCGAGGGTCAGGTTATAGAGCTCCTGGGCCGTCCATGTCGCAGCCGCGTCGTTTCCCGCGGCGCACTCCTGATCGAGCTGCTTCTCCAAAAGCTGCGTGATCCCCTGAACGGGCCCTATGCTGCGATGCGACGCGAGGAGCAGCTCGAGGGCCTCGTTGTACGAACCGATGTCAAAGCGCGAGCCGTTGCGCTCGCGAATCTGCAGCAGCGTCGAGCGCGCAGCGTCCGAGGCCCCAAAGCGTAGGCTAACGGAAAGATGCGCCGCCGCAAGCCGGTCGTCTCCCTGCGCCAGCGCGAGTAGCCCCTTTGCACGATGGTAGCAGGCGAGGTCTTCGGGGCGTGTGATGCCATCGAGAAGCTCGTCGAGCAGGTGGTCATACGCGTCAAGTGCCTGCGAGCCGCCATCGGGGGAAGGCCCGCATGCGTCGGCGGCGCTCCGCTCCAGCAGGCGCAGCGCAAGGGCATCATCCCCGTTGCCGATAGCCGCCCTGATGCTCGCCATGCTCTGGCTGGCGGCCTCCATGGGACCTTCCGCCGCGTTGTATCCCGTACCCATAAAACGTGCTCCTCCCCTTAAGACGGATGGTGGCGCGTGCCCGTGTCAAACGTGGCTACGATAGCATGTCTAGCGGCAGGCGCTACTCAGAGATTACCCTACACCCACTCTTGGCGTGGCGTCGAGTCTTGCTGGCAGGGATCCCGTGGCGTCGCTCGGCAATGGCATCCAAAGGCATCAGTACCGTAGGTTTTGCCGGCTATTGGGTACGATAGCGTTAGGCGTACCAGGCTATGGGAGGTCACATGGGCTACGTGGAGACGATCACGGCTGCCGTCGAGCTGGCAGGTGCCGTGGGCGGTGGTGTCAAGTACCTGTTCGAGCATGCGGACGACATTAGGAAGAACCTGGACAATCTCGTCGCCATGCTTAGGTCGGCCAAGACCCTGCTGGACACGGCGGGGGATGTTGTCAGCGCGAACGCTCTCAAGCAGGATCCCTCGACCGAGGCGCTTGAAGTCGAGGTGGTCAACATCGCGGGCGACGAGGATCCCGGTGAGCCAAAGAAGACGAAGGACCCCGGGTTCTTGCGAGTTGCCATGGACAAGGCCGTTGCCTTCAGGGACGATCGCATCTCGGACGTGAGCAGATGGAGGGACGAGCAGGCGCTGCGCAAGAAGGTCCATGACGCCAAGAGGACGGTTTTGAATGGTGCGAGCATCAAGATGTCCCTGACCAAGCTCGTGGAGCAGCTCAACAGCGATGACGATGCGGTGCGCCTTGCCAACATGGGCGTGCTTGACGCCCCCGGCTGCTTTGCGATTGCCACCTACGGGAAGTTTGACCTGGGCGGGGATCCCACCGACTATCACGGCATATATGTTGGCAAGGCAACGTGCGTGGGCGATGGCATTGCGGCGGTCATCGTGCCAAGCGGCAATGCCGACGTCTATGCAGACATCAAATACAAGCAGAATGTATGGGTGTATGTCTTTACATGCGTGCCTGACATGCTTGACGACAAGTACGATGCGCTGGTTAACCTGCTCGAGGCATCAAAGAGTTATAACGCACGTCAGGGGCAAGCGGGGGAGTGAGCAGCCTCGAAAGCGCCTGCCGCAGCGCGTGGCGCAAAACAGAAAAGGCGGCCAACTGACTCGTGCAGCTGGCCGCCTTGTCCTATGTATCTGGCGAATGCGTTACATGATGCCCTGCGTCTCGAAGACGAATTCGGTCGAGCCTTCGGTGCCCTCGAGAATGCCGGCAAAGTTGCTGTAAGCGTCCTTGTCCTCTGCGGAGGAGCTGATGTTCTTGCCCAGGGCGGTCAGCGCGTCGTTGACCTCCTTGACCAGCTTGCCGAATCCGGTGTTGCTTGAGGTCTGGTTGGCGGTGTTGCCGCTCGCATTTTCCTGCGATGCGAATTCGAGCACGCCGGTGGCCATACCACCCGACGAGGTCTCGGCCACCGCCAGACCACGGTCGAACTTGGCGAGGTCCGCCTTGAGCCTGTTGGCGCTTGCCATCATAGTGTCGTCGTCCGAAGCGTCCATCTCGCCGAGCCAGGTGCCGAGAAGCTCGGTCAGCCTGTCGGAGACGCTGCGGGCCCTGTCGTCGATGCCGGCGAAGTCGATGCCGCGCATGTCGGCGAGCGCCTGCTCGGAAGCGTTCACGCTCACGGTCGATGCGGTGTCGCGCAGGGCCTGGGCCTGGGCTGACAGGTCACCGATCATCGAATCCATGCCCGTGGCGTCCCACTCGGCGATGATTGCGGACTTCTGCTCCTCGCTGAGCCCGTCCATGCTGGAGATGGAGGAGATGAACGCCTGCGCGTTGACCGAGACGGTCTCCGCGGCATCGGCAACGACGTAGGTCTGGTTCGATATGTCGGTGATATGGCTGTTGACCCCTTCGATTTCGTTGAAGGCGCCTTCGAGCTGATCTGCGACACTCCGCACGATGTCAAGGTCTCCCGCCACCGAGAACGCGTCATCGTTGACGTCGGAGAGGTGCGCCCTGAACTGCTCCATGTCCGTGAGGTAGTTCTCGAGCTCCTTGTTGAGCTGGCTCGACAGGTCACGCGCCACCTTGACGTCGCCATGCAGCGCTGCGGAGGCGTTCGATGCGGCGATGGTCACCGTCTGGCCGAGCTTGAAGTTGGTGACATCGGCATCGACCTGGAAGAAGTTGGGGATTTCGGTCTTCTTGGTCGACTTCTTGGCAATCCCACAACCGAAGGCCATGTTGAGGCCGCTCTCGGTAATGGTCTTGCCGTTAGTAACCTCGATGTTGGAGAAAACGGCGGGGTCAAGCGCGATGCTGGTGACTGCGGTGAAGGGCTCGTGCGACATCTTGCTCGACGATTCCTGCTCGGTGTCGATGTAGTCATAGCGGATGCTCAGGTGTCCGCTCTTGCCGAGCAGCTCACGCGGGGTGAGTTCCTCACCGTCAAGGGTGTAGGTGACCTTGACCTTTATTGGCAGGGTGGCGTTGGTGGTCCCCGTGTAGGTGATGTCGCGACCGTCGTTGGAGTGCCAGACGATATCGCCCTCGTTGGTGATATACACGTCCTGGTCGACCGGCGTGATCTTGTTGAGGCTCGAGACGTCGGCGACGTTTGCCTTGCCGTTGGTCTTGAGCGTCGTCGTCACCTCGACGTTCCTGATGGCGCCCGTGGCGTCCGTACGTGCCCGTACAACCTCGTGCTTCGCCTCGGGTACAGGAGCGTTGCTGCGGTTGCTTGAGAACAGGTTCTGCAGGAGTCCGCCTTGGCCCGCCTCGGTTGCGACTGCCTGGGTCGCTGGCATGACGAGCATCGAGCAGAGCGATGCAGAGGCGAGTACGAGTCCGAGGGACTTCCCCGCGCGTGCGTGATCAGTCATGGTCTACCTTTCCACACTCCTACGTATCGCATGAGGTCGAAATGGCATGAGGCTCCAAAATGGTGGACCTCTGTCACCCTACCTTGTTTTAGCTGCGTTTGATTGACAGAGCACGTTCTTACTTTAACGTCATTGATATGACGACACAACAATAAGTGCAGAAAAAAGTGGTGCTTAGCAAGATTTTCTTCACATTGCGGCCATGTACGAATCTATCGTATGGACAAATGTTGTCAAAACTGGCAATTACTGCGCTCGCTGCGGCCACGCCGTGCCCACGCCGTGCCCATGGCCAATGCGCTCTTGCTTCGAAAGCTGCGCGTGGCGCACCAATTGCCGACTGGGACACACGCACAAGCTCCGTGGCAATGTGCATAACGTATCCTATATACATGAAGTCGAATTCCCACGGGGTATCGGAAGGGAGCGTGATCTTGTGGGTAGAAAGCTTGGCTGGCACTGCGAAAACTGCGGTAAGGGCGAGATATTCCATTTGGGCTACGGTGCAAACGCGCTCAATCCGCCTGAGTTTGTCCAAGAAGCGGCTCAGGGTGTCCACGGCACGCTGCTCAAGACGCTGATGAGCGATGACTCACCGATCCATGTCGACGTCCGCATGCGCGGTGCGCACTTCCATTGCCCCTACTGCCAGAGAATCTACAGTGGCAAGGTGGCTTACGTGCAGGACGACTCGGGGGCGATCTTCAGGCACACGATCGCGCCCGCCCGCTGCCCGTTCTGCAATACCGTCGTCGACAACGAGGCGTCGGGCGTTCGCGTGCGTTCAAAGGGAATCCAGCGCTACGTCGACCGCATCTGGTCGGAAGGCTGCCCGGAATGCGGCGGTGAGGTCGAGCGCATCGACGTCGACTGGAGCTAGGGAAGGGCGAGCTTCGCCGGGAAGAGCATCCCCGAGTAGCCGGGAAGAGCATCCCCAAGTAAATACAACGCGAAGCGGGGAGTCCCAGTGATGAGCTGGGGCTCCCCGCTTTGGGCGCACGCTTAGTTGCGCATGTCGCTTACAGGAGTGCGGTGATGCTTTCCTCGATCTGCTCCGGGGTCTTGGTGGGGACAAAGCGTGCTACGACCTGCCCGTCGCGGTCCACGAGGAACTTGGTGAAGTTCCACTTGATCTTCTTGCCACCCAGACCACCCTTTTGAGACTTCAGCCAGGTATAGAGCGGGTCCTCGTTGGCGCCGTTGACGTCGATCTTCGAGAACTGAGGGAAGGTCATCGAGAATCTGCCGACGCAGAACTCGTGAATCTCGTCGTCGCTGCCCGGGGCCTGATTGCCAAACTGGTTGCACGGGAAGTCGAGAATCTCAAAGCCTTGGTCCTTGTACTTGTCATACAGCTCCTGCAGGCCTACGTATTGGGGCGTGAAGCCGCAGCCGGTTGCCGTATTGACGATGAGGAGCACCTTTCCGCGAAAGTCGGAAAGGCTCCTGTCGGTTCCGTCCTGTGCCTTGACGGTAAAGTCGTAGATGCTCTGAGCCATATTGTCCTCCTTGTCCGAGTTGATGGATTAAATATAACACACAAATAATTAGTGCACAAGGAATATCGTTAAATCAGAGATTTCGACCATCCGTGCGGGCGGTTTGGGGCGGTATCGATACCACTTGGCTAGCCTATCCCGTCACTCGCTAGGTTTTTGTCTTTCCACCCCAATGGCTTGCAGCATAATAAATGCCACTGGAGCGCTGGAAGGAGCTTACGTTGATTTACACCGTGACTTTGAACCCGGCCATCGACTACGTGATGCATCCGTTGACGCTGGACATGGGGTTCACCAACAGGTCTTCAAGCGAAGAGATCCATTGCGGTGGAAACGGTATTAACGTTTCTACGCTGCTCAACGAGTTGGGCGTGATTAACGTCGCGTTCGGCATCGTTGCGGGCTTTACGGGAGAGTATCTCGTAAACCGCTTGCAGGAGAAGGGCATTTCCTGCAACTTCGTGAAGCTTGACCGCGGCTACACCCGTATTAACGTCAAGATGAACGGCATCGTCATGACCATCGTCAACGGCATGGGTCCCAAGATCCCGCTGAAGAAGGTCGACGAGCTGCTCGGTCGTATCGACGGTCTCGCCCCTGGCGACACGCTGGTGCTTACGGGATCCATTCCCGCATCGCTGCCCGAGGACATGTACAACATCATCATGAAGACCCTTGAGGGTCGCGGCATTCGCTTCGTCGTCGACGCCCCGGGTTCGCTGCTGATGGAGTCGCTCGATCGCCAGCCGTTCCTGATCAAGCCCAACAACCACGAGGTCGGCCGCATCTTTGGCGCCAACCCCGAGACCCCCGAGGAGTGCATCCCGTTCGCCAAGGAGCTGCATGAGCGCGGCGCTCAGAACGTCATCGTCTCCTGCGGTGGCTACGGCTCGCTGCTCTACGACGAGTTCGGCAACATCCACACGACCCCGACGGCAAAGATTCGTCTGGTCAACGCTACTGGCGCAGGCGACTCGATGGTCGCAGGCTTCGTTGCCAAGACCGATGCTGGCGAGGATTACGAGACGGCACTGCGCTTCGCATCCGCCTGTGGCTCCGCGACCGCGGCGTCCAAGGGCATCGCAAAGCACAGCACGATCATGAGGGTCTTCAACGCTCAGGAGAAGCTGATCGCCTCCATGAACAAGTAAGGCTCATATTTGGTACTACGCGGGGCTTCGGCCCCGCTTTTGCATAGCTGAGAGGCTTGCAACGACAGGAAAGTGTTTTTTGACAGGAGGTATCACATGTACGAGGGCGTTAACGCTTCCGACGGTATTGGCATTGGCGTTGCACGCGTCGCAATCGCTCCGGATCTGTCCTTCGTTCCGACCAAGCCCGAGGATCCCGAGGCCGAGAAGGCTCGCTTCCTTGCCGCTCGCGACAAGTTCGTCGATGCCACCAACGCTCAGATCGAGCGTATGAAGGCCAACGGCCTCGAGAAGGAAGCCGGCATCATGACGGCTCACATCGAGTTTGGTACCGATGACGGCATCAAGGACATGGTGGAGGGCTCCATTGACGGTGGCATGTGCGCCGAGCAGGCCGTGACCGAGGCCTACGACATGTACTACAACATGTTCTCCGCCATGGAGGACGAGCTCTTCCGCGAGCGCGCCGCCGACGTCGCCGACGTCAAGGTTGGCCTGCTTGCTGACCTGCTGGGCAAGGAGGTCGTCGACCTCTCCTCGCTGCCCGAGAACTCGATTGTCGTCGTTGAGGAGCTCACCCCCTCGATGACCGCCGACATCGACAAGGACAACGTTGCCGCTATCGTCACCGAGACCGGTGGCCGCACGTCCCACGCCGCCATCATCTGCCGCGCCCTCGAGATTCCTGCCGTCCTGTCCGTTGCTGGCGCCACCAAGAACATCGCCACCGGTGACCTGTGCGTCGTCGACGGCGCCAAGGGCACCGTCATCGTCGACCCGAGTGCCGACGAGCTCGAGACCTATCGCCAGCAGGCCAAGAAGCTGGCCGAGGAGAAGGCAGCCCTCGAGGCCTTCCGTGGCGTTCCGACCAAGACCGCTGACGGCATCGAAAAGATCCTCGTCGCCAACATCGGCAACCCCAACGACGCCAACGCAGCCGTCGAGCATGACGCCGAGGGTGTCGGCCTGTTCCGTTCCGAGTTCCTGTTCATGGACGCCCAGGAGCTCCCGTCCGAGGACGAGCAGTTTGCCGCCTATCAGAAGGTCGCCCTGCGCATGAAGGACCAGCCGGTCATCATCCGTACGCTCGACGTGGGCGGCGACAAGGAGATCCCGTACATGGATCTTCCGAAGGAAGAGAACCCGTTCCTCGGCTACCGCGCCATCCGTTACTGCCTCAACAACCCCGAGGAGTACAAGGTCCAGCTGCGCGCCCTCCTGCGTGCCTCCGCCTTTGGTGACGTCAAGATCATGGTCCCGCTGGTGACCTGCATCGACGAGATCCGCAAGGTCAAGGCTCTGGTCGAGGAGTGCAAGGCCGAGCTCGACGAGCGTGGCATCAAGTACAACCCCGACATCGAGATCGGCACCATGGTCGAGACCCCCGCTGCCTCGCTCATCGCTGACGTCCTCGCTTCTGAGTGCGACTTCTTCTCCATCGGCACCAACGACCTCATCGGCTACACCATGTGCGCCGACCGTGGCCAGGACAAGGTCGCCTATCTGTACAACCCGTATCAGCCGGCCGTCCTGCGCTCGCTGCAGCGCATCATCGGCGAGGCCAACAAGGCTGGCATCATGGTCGGTATGTGCGGCGAGGCTGCTGCCGATCCTCTGTTCATCCCGGTCCTCATCGGCTTTGGTCTGGACGAGTTCTCCGTCTCCGCTCCTTCCATCCTCAAGGCCCGCCGCATCATCTCCCAGTGGACCAAGGAAGAGGCTGACGCTCTGGTCGCCAAGATCATGCAGTTCAAGACCGACGCTGAGGTCAAGGCTGCCCTGCAGGCTGCTGCCAAGTAAGCACTGCTCCATAGCTCTGTGCGGGAGGGGCTCCTTCGGGAACCCCTCCTTTTTTGGTATAGGCTGGTTCGATACCGCTGGGTGACGGGAGAGCCGTGCGCTGGACGGCAGACGATACGTCAAAAGTGCGATTTCAGAGGGACTGTACGCCAAACTGGCAATTAACTCGTACAAATGTCGATTGAAACGGCAAGTTCAACGTATCGTCGTGAGCAAATCGCAAGAATGACGTCCTGTCACCCGTGCGTCAGGCACTCCAGAGCACGCGGTTGCGGCTCCGTCAAAACCTCTGCGCTCTGATACAGCTCCCAGTAGCGCAGCGCTTCGTTGCGGACCGTTTCGAGAAAGCGAGCCTCGGGTATCGACGGACGTTGTGTGGGGAGCTCGCCGACGTCGCTTGCGCGAGGGACGCCAAAGCTCTCGAGCAGGTGGACGAAGTAGGCTGTGTTGAGCACGTCGGCAAACGAGAAGCGCATGACCTTGGCTCCAGTACCGCTGATGTGCGACTCTCGCAGGCGCTCGCCAGTCATTATGTCGACGATACTCCTGCCAACGGTCATCTCCGGATCGATGTACTTCTCGTGTCCGTCGAGCTCTCCGATGATTGGTGGCTGACCCTCGATCGCCCACCAAAAGTCGACGCGGAACGCGACCGAGTTATCCACGGGATCGCGTACGACGTGTTGCAGTTCGGGGAGCATGAAGCCTTGCTCCATGATGATCGCACGGGCAATCGACTCACCGCCACTCTCGGCACGTGCATCGGCGTGGCGTATGGTGGCAAGGGCCTGCTCGGAGCCGTCTGACCGCATTCCCTGACGCTCGATAAACTGCAGCAACTCTTGCTTGGTGACGCGTCCAAGGCGCAGCGCTGAGTCCGCGATAGCCAGACCATGTTTGAAGTCAGTCGAGCGCAAACAGTCATAGACCGTCCGCTCGAGCGTCGTGACTGGAATGCCCTCCACAACAGTTGACGTGCAATTGTCCAAAACATGTCGCTGGATGCCATTCTTGCTCTGCGAGTGAGCCTTTTTGCTGGTGAGCACATGCACTTTGTAGAGCAGTTTGTACGAGACGGCCAATCCATAGACCATTGCGGCAGAGGGGCCGCAGAACACCCAGGTTGGATGTGCCGCAGACAGTGTTCGTATGATATGAAGGGACCGTTGGGCCTGTTTGAGGGTCACCCAGTATTCGGGGCGCGCGTAGACGCGATGGGCGACTTCGACCAGATTGCCGTGATCTGCCGCTCGGCGCAGCCTCCGCGCCTCGTTGGTCGAGGCTGGCGTGACGCACATGCCAGCTCGCTCCGCTTCATCAAAGCGCTGCACAAGGTCCGCTCGCATTGGTCTAGGCATTTGATCACCTCGGATCGGCTGACTTCGCCTGTGAAGACGATGACTGCTGTACGCATGCTAGGTTCGTTGCTCTGTGGAGACAGGGTACCCATTTCAAGATTTGATAAGCAGACGGAGGGCTGCGATTGGATGGGAGTGATTGGTTCGCGTGCTCGGACGCTACGTCAAACTTGCAGTTTCGTCTCTTCAGTACGTTAAAGTGACGAGAATCTGGCAAGAATCAGTCTGAAAACGGTCAGTTTGACGTACCGTCTGCCTGAAATCGCAAGTTTGACGTTGCGTTGCGGCGATTGCCGCGCATGAACGGGTGTCCTCTGCTTGCCTCAAAGAAAAAAGGCGAGCCAACCGGATGTGGTTGGCTCGCCTGCAGAGTTGCGATGCGCGAGAAGGGCGCGCTAGCGGTCCTCGCGGAAGTAGGGGAGTCCCAGACTCTCCGGAGGCTGGTTCTCGCGTTTGCTGCGCATGCTGGTGATGATCAACACGACGATGGTGACCACGTACGGAAGCATCTTGTAGAGCTCCTTGACCGCAAGGTTCTTGCCGGTGGGGATGAAGAGGTACAGGATGTACAGGCCGCCAAACAGGATTGATGCGGGAACGCTCACGTTGGGGCGCCAGATCGTGAAGATGACCAGCGCGATGGCGAGCCAGCCGCGGTCGCCAAAGGCGTCGTTGCTCCAGATGCCATTGGCGTAGTCCATGACGTAGTACAGGCCACCCAAGCCGGCGATCATGCAGCCAAGGCAGGTTGCGATGTACTTGTAGCGCGTGATGTTGATGCCGGCCGCGTCTGCCGTGGCGGGATCCTCGCCCACGGCGCGCAGCTGCAGGCCGATGCGCGTGCGGTCGAGCACGTAGGACGCGAGCAGTGCGATGAGAACCGCCACATACGCCAGGAAGCCGTACGAGAAGAAGATCTTGCCAAACCAGCCCAGCGAGTTTGCGAAGGGCAGGGTCGTGCGGAACACGCGACTTGTGGCGCCCAGCGAGATGGTGGGGACGTCGGTGCCCGTCAGCTTGATGAGCGAGCCTCCAAAGAAGTTGCCGAATCCCACGCCAAAGGTGGTCATGGCGAGGCCGGTGACGTTCTGGTTGCTGCGCAGGTTAACAGTCAGGAAGCAGTACAGCAGCCCCATGAGCAGCGAGCCGATCAGGCAGCAGACGACGGGGATCAGCACAGCGAGGAACGAGTTCATGTCGGCAGGGTCAGCGAGGCTGTTCTCGTACAGGAACGACCCGATGACGCCGCAGATGCCGCCGACGTACATGACACCGGGAATGCCGAGGTTGAGGTTGCCGGACTTCTCGGTGATGATCTCACCGGTGCTGCCAAAGAGCAGGGGAATGCCCTGGGCGACGGCGCGGGGGATGAATGCCGCAAGATCAAACATGCTCCTCGCCTCCCTTCTCCTTACGGGTGAACCTGACCTGATAGGTGATGAAGAACTCGCTACCGATGATGAAGAACAGGATGATGCCCGTAAGGATGTCACCAAAGCTGTGGTTGAGTCCAAATGCGGTCGAGATCTCGCCCGCACCGCATTCCATGAAGACGAGCAGAAGACTACTCGCGACCATGACGAGCGGGTTGAACTTGGCCAGCCATGCCACCATGACGGCCGTGAAGCCGCGTCCGCCCGCCAGTGTGGTGGTGAGCGTGTGGTTGGTGCCTGCCACCAGCAGGAGACCGGCGAAGCCGCAGATGGCGCCGGAGAGCAGCAGCGTGCGCAGGATGACCTGCTCGACCTTGATGCCGACGTAGCGGGCCGTGTTGGTGCTTTCGCCCACGACCGAGATCTCGTAACCGTGCTTGCTGCGTGTGAGGTAGACGTACATCGCTACCGTCAAAAACGCGACGAGCAGGATGTTGAGCAGGTACTTGTTGCCTGCGACCTGCGGGAACCAGCCTGCCTCGGTGGACTGGTTGATGATGCCGATGTTGCCCGAGCCCTTGGGAACCTCCCAGACGATGACGAAGTAGGCCACGAGCTGGGTCGCAACGTAGTTCATCATGAGGGTGAAGAGCGTCTCGTTGGTGTTCCAGCGCGCCTTGAAGAAGGCGGGGATCACAGCCCAGACGGCTCCCGCCGCAATCGACGCGAGGAGCATGACGAGAATCAGCACGGCGTTGGGAAGCCGGTCGCCGAGGATGATCATGCATGACGCCGCCGCGAGACAACCGACGAGGATCTGCCCCTCGCCGCCCAGGTTCCAGAAGCGCATGCGGAACGCGGGCGTCAGTGCAATCGAGACGCAGAGCAGGATGGAGAGCTCCTGCAGCAGGATCCAGACCTTGCGCGCCGACCCAAAGGCGCCCTCGAACATCGTCGCGTACACGCTGATGGGGTTGAGTCCCGTAGTGAACGTCGTGATGATGCCGCAGGTCACCAGAGCCAAGGCGATGGCGATGGCGCGAATGAGGCTCGCCTGTGCGAGCGACATTTCCTTGCGTTTGGCGATATGGATCATCGACCCTCACCTCCTCCGAGCTTCGTCATCATGAGGCCGACCTCGTTCTTGGAGGTGTAGCGGCCGTCGACGATGCCGCTGACCTTGCCGCCGCAGAGCACCAGGATGCGGTCGCAGAGCTCCAACAGCACGTCGAGGTCCTCGCCGACGTACACCACTGCAGTGCCGGCGGCCTTCTGCTGGTTGATGAGGTCGTAGATCATGTACGAGGAGTTGACGTCAAGGCCGCGCACCGCGTAGGCCGTGAGCAGCACGGTGGGGTTCGACGAGATCTCGCGGCCGACGAGCACCTTCTGCACGTTGCCGCCGGAGAGGCGGCGTACGGGCGTGGAGATGCTCTGGGTGTTGACCTCGAGTTGGTCGACGACCTTCTCGGCGAGCTCCTTTGGGGTGCGACGGTCCGTGAAGGGCGAGGGGCCCTCGCGGAACGAGCGAAGCATCATGTTGTCGGTGAGGTCCATGCTCGCCACAAGGCCCATGCCCAGGCGGTCCTCAGGCACGAACGAGAGCATGACGCCGAGGTCGGAGATCTCCTGCGGATCCTTGCCGATCAGCTGCTCGATGGATCCGTCGTCCTTGATGTACTCGATGCTGCCGATCTCGACCGGCTGCAGGCCTGCGATGGCCTCGAGCAGCTCCTTCTGGCCGGAGCCCGAGATGCCGGCAATGCCCAGGATCTCGCCCGAGTAGACCGAGAACGAGACGTTGTCGAGCTTGAGGATGCCTTCGGCGTTGCGCACCGTGAGGCCATGCACGCGCACGCGGCGCTTGGGATTGACCGGGCGCGGGCGGTCGATGTTGAGCTTGACCTGGTGACCGACCATCATGGTGGTCATCTCCTCGGTCGTGCTCTCCGCAGTCACCATGTCGCCCACGAACTCGCCCTTGCGCAGCACCGCCACGCGGTCACTGATGTCAGCGACCTCGTT
>JAGAVX010000052.1 GCA_017941705.1 Atopobiaceae bacterium | reverse complement strand
TGGTGGGCGTTACAAGATTTGAACTTGTGACCTCTTCCGTGTCAGGGAAGCGCTCTCCCCCTGAGCTAAACGCCCTTAGCTTTGGGTGCCGCTCGCGCAGCAAAGAACACTATAGCGGAAGCCTTGGCACAGCGCAACAACTTTTTTGATTTGCTTTTGAGCTCGAGTTAGCGCGGCCGTGCGGTCCAGGGGACACGCCCTGGCGCAACAGAACTGTGGTGCAGGGGCGTGTCCCTTGGACCACACAGCGACGATGCGCATCTGACGATCTCCCGTGGACGTTGTTGGGGCTATGCGTGAATTTTGGGATACCCCTCGAGTATTCAGACAACAAAACCGCAGGTCGCAGAGCTCCGATACTCGATGGGTGGCTCAAAATTCACGCATAGCCCCAACAACGTCCACAGCACCGCTAAATAAGCGCCGTTGCGCCCCTCGCACGCGTGCCTGTAGCGCATCCAGCAGGCTTCCGCGCCGATACGTCACGCCTAAATGCCTGCCCTCCGCGGTGTCGCGCCACTCTTCCTTGCACACGAGCCCCTGCGCGACAAGCTGCTTCGCCGCCTCTGCAGCAATACGACGCGCAACCCACGTCTCATCGCACTCGCCGGGCATCACCACATCCTCGACGCTCCAATAGACCTGCAGGCCACACCCGCCAGGCTGCTCGCGCAGCTCACTTGCCGCAGACCCCGTGCGCTCGAACGCCTCATCGTCAAACAGGCACCACACGCAGCCCGACGCATCAAACCAACCGGCTTGCCCCGTGCGCCCACGTCCGACCGTCGCCTCCAGCTTTTGCTGCACATATGGGCAAAGTACCTCGTCAAACGCCCACCGGTTGTGCTGCGCCGCACGCTCGAGCTCCTCGCGCGTCATCGCCCGATCCCCTAGCGTTCCCAGTCCTTGCAGATGTCGACCCACGCCGCCGGACGCGCCACCCGATCAAGCTCGTCACAGGTGAGCTCGATAGCGCTGTTGGAGCTTCCCGCCGCAGGAAACACCGTCTCAAAGCGGCGCAGCGACTCGTCCAAGTACACGCGCACGCCCTCGTTGACGCCAAACGGACAGACGCCACCCACGCCGTGACCCACCAGCTTCTCGACCTGGTCGCGCGCAATCATGCGTGGCTTGGTGTGGAACGTGTCCTTAAAGCGGCGATTGTCGATGCGCGTGTCGCCCGCGCAAACCACCAGCGACGGCACGCCGTCGATCATGAACGACAGCGTCTTGGCGATGCGCGCCGGCTCGGTGCCCGCCGCCTGAGCCGCCAGCTCGACCGTCGCGCTCGATGTCTCGAACTCGATGACGCGCCCGTCCATGCCCCACTGGGCGAGGTAGGCACGCGCCTTGTCTATCGACATGAACCCTCCTCTACAGCAAAAGCGACGCCGCCGCGCTCTCCATCGAGTGGTACCAGTCCAGCAGCATGCCACCCGCGACCACGCTCATGGCCACGAAGAACGCAAATCCGATCGCGCACAGCACCGCCGGACGCACGAGCAGCCTCCACGACACCACAAAGGTGTCGCGCGCGCGAAACCACAGCCACGCGATGCGCGCGACGTCCACAAACGCCAGGCAGTTGCAGATGATACACACGATGAGCAGCGGAAATGCCGCGCTCTGCACAAACTCGACCGCGGCCGCAAGCACGAGCATCACAAGCCCTATCACCACGAACAACGGCATAAGGAGCAACGTGAGCATCACGATGGAAAAGCCTGCCATTACGCCCTCTCCTCCTTGGTCACGATGCCGCCTCCCAGGCAGCAGATGTCGTCGTAGATGACAGCGCTCTGCCCTGGGGCAACAGTCCGCACCGGCTCGGCGAACGTGATCGTTGCCTCGCCGTCCCGCGCCACGACATGCGCCTCGCGCAGCGGGCCTGTGTGGCGCGTGCGCACCAGGTACGAGCCCTCGCGCGGCGCCTCGCCCGCCACCCAGTGCGTGTCGTCCACAACCAGCGTCTGCGTCCAAAGCGCAGGGCAGCTGGTGTCGTCGGTCACGTACACCACATTGGCGTCGGTGTCGGTTGAGACCACGTAGCGCGCGGGGCCGCCACCCAGATCGAGCCCGCGCCGCTGGCCCACGGTGAAGAGGAACGCACCCTCGTGACGACCCAGGACCTCGCCCGTCTTCCAGTCGATCACGTCGCCCGGACGGCGCTCCAACGAGTCGAGCAAGAAGGTACGCAGCCCCACCGGCCCGATGAAGCAGATGCCGTCTGAGTCGGGCTTCTGCTCGATGCCAAGGCCTCGCTCCGCACAGGCGGCGCGAACCTCGGCCTTGGTGTGGTAGCCGCCGATGGGAAAGACAGCGCGGTTGTAGACCTCCCCCGGAACGCGCCACATGAAGTAGGTCTGGTCCTTGTGCTCGTCGCACGAGCGCAGCAGGCGCGCGGGGTCCCCGCCGGCACCATGCTCGACCCGCGCGTAATGCCCGGTGGCCACAAGGTCCGCACCCTGCGCAAACGCACGCTCGGCAAAGGTCCCAAACTTGACGGTCTGGTTGCACATCACGTCCGGGTTGGGCGTGAGGCCCCGGCGATACGCGTCCACCAGGTAGTCGACGACCGTCTCGCGGTACTCCTTCTCGCAGTCCCAAACCTCGAGGTCGATGCCCAACGTCACTGCCACGCGCTCGGCGTCGGCAAGGTCATCCGCCCAGGGGCACTTGAACCCCGGAAGGTCCTGCGACCAGTTGCGCATGTACACGCCAAGCACGTCGTGGCCCTGCTCGACGAGAAGCGCCGCCGCAAGCGCCGAGTCGACTCCGCCGCTCATGCCCACAAAGACCCTGCTCATAGCGTCACCCCCACGCGCTCGCCCTCGGCGGCCACCACCTGCTCGATCTGCGCGGCGGCGTAGTCGATGTCATCCTGACTGGTCGGGAGGCCCAGCGTGATGCGCAGACTGCCGCGCGCCACCTCGTCGGGCACCCCCATCGCCTGCAGTACATGGCTCACCTGCATGCGGCTGGCCGCGCAGGCGCTTCCCGTGCCGACGCTGACGCCGCGGCGTTCGAGCTGGATTACCAGCCGGGCCGCGTCGAGCCCCGGAAACGACACGTGGAGCAGCCCGGGAAGGCGTTGTTTGTCCTTTTTGGGGCCAGAGACCACCATGGTGGGAAACGCGGTCTCCAGTCGCCTCTGCAGGCGGTTGCGCAGCGCGGCAAGCCGCCGCGCCTCATCCTTGCGGCGCCCCGAGGCGATCTGCAGCGCGCGGGCAAAACCCACGACGCCGGCCACGTTCTCGGTGCCCGAACGCACGCCGCCCTCCTGTCCTCCCCCGCGCACGAGCGGACGCAGGCGCACGTCATCGGAGGACCACAGCAGGCCCACCTGCTTGGGGCCGTACACCTTTGCGGCCGAGAGCGTGACGAGGTCCGCCCCGAGCGAGCTCACGTTGACCGCGTGCGTCAGGACCGCCTGTGAGGCGTCGGTATGGAGGTACAGGGGCGTGTGCTCGCCAGCCTCGAGGCGCCGGGCGCGTTCGGCGGCAACCACCGCGGCAATCTCGCGCAGGGGCTGCATGGTCCCCACCTCGCCATTTGCGAGCTCAACCGAGACGAGTTCCGTCATAGGCGTAAGGGCGCTGCGGACCGCAGCCGGATTCACGCGGGCATCAGGACCCACGCCGACCAGCACGTGGTCGTGCGCCTCGGCGCAGGCAAGGACGCTCTCGTGCTCGGCGGCATCGGTCACCACCGGACCGTCCACCGTGGCAAAGGCCAAGTTGTTGGCTTCGGTAGCCCCTGCGGTGAGCGTGACCTGGCCGGGACGGGCGCCGATCAGGCGCGCAAGCGTCGCCCGCGCAGCCTCGAGGTCCGCACGAGCCTGGCGCGCCAGCGCATAGGGCGCCGAGGGATTGTAGAACTGGTCCGTGAGATAGGGAGCCATGGCATCGAACACCTCTGGCAGCACGGGTGTCGCTGCGCCATAGTCGAGGTAAACCTGCCTGTCTGTCACACCGCTCACGTCCTTTGCGATCGCCTGGACCCCGCAGGGCCGCCGCGCAGTAGATGCATCTGACCATGGTAGTGCAACTTGTCCCGCCGCGCCCGGAATAAAGCTTGTGCACAGATGATGGCGTGAGGGCACCGCACGTGGGTTCCGCGCATTGTGGCGCGATACTTTCAGGCTGTTTTGGGAACAAGGTTGATATGAAGCAGACACCCGACATAGCACTGGTTCCCATCGAGACGGACGTTGACGTGACCACCGTCGATTCGCTGCGCTCGGTCATCAACGGCCTCATCGACGAGGGCTGTCGGCGCATCATCCTCAACATGACGGGTGCGACCTATGTCGACTCTGCCGGGATGGCCATGCTGCTCGCCGAGATCAGGCGCATGCGGGACCTCCATGGGCTCATTTCGCTCACCAACGTCTCCGACCAGGTGCTGGCCCTTCTCAAGCGGGCACGCCTGGTCGATTTTGTACCCGTGTCGAGCGCCGCCTCGCGCGAGCGGGCCAACGAGCTTGACCCGTCGATCCAGCCACTCTGGCGCACGGTGGTGCCAGTCAAGCGCGACGACCTGTCATGCACGCGCGCCACCATCGAGCGGCTGCTCGAGCAGATACCGCTCTCCCCCGACGAGCTCTTTGACGCGGTTCTGGCTGCGGGCGAGGCGGTGGGAAACGCCGTCGACCACACCGATGGCAAAGGTGCCGTAGTCACCGTAACTGGCTACCCTGACCGTGCGATCATCGAGGTCAGCGATACCGGTCCCGGATTTGACCCCAGTAAGGTGCTGCAGAAGAAGGTGGACGCGCAGGCCAAGCGCGGGCGTGGCATTCGCCTCATGAGCCTGCTGGCTGATTCCCTTACCATTTCGCACAAGCCCTCCGGTCCGGGGATGAAGGTCCGCATCGTCAAGCTAGCGCATGCCGCCACAGACTGAGGGCCTTGTCGACCGCACCAGCATGGCAGGCCCTACACTTTGTCAGCGTAATTTTTCGGCGCCGCAAAAAAGTGCACCTACAACCTGCTTTGCAGGTGCACTTTAGACGCGAAATCACGTGCCTGCAAAATCGCATGCCCCAAAACTACCTACAAAGTGAGATTCGAGCCAAAAAGAGCCAAACCACGCACCTACAAAGTGAATCGTATGTATCGTCTTCTTCGGGCGTAATTCATCTCAGAAATCAGAAATACGCAGGCTGACTACGAGTACCTACAAATCATTTCGTAGGTGCCAAATCTGCCTGACCCAAGGCAATTTCGCCGTTTGGTTGCACATTTTGGCACCCCGCGCGTGAGACCACTCGATTTGGGGCCCAAAACGCGCATACAAGTTGCGTTGTAGGTGCGTTTTCACAGGCCCGTTCGAAAACGCACCTACAAACTCCGGACGGGGAAGATACACACATCCCACCGATATGAAAAAGGACCGGCTAAGCCGGCCCTCGTTAGTCATTGGAGGCGACGTCCGGATTCGAACCGGAGATAAAGGCTTTGCAGGCCTCTGCCTTACCACTTGGCCACGTCGCCATATATGCGAAGGGCCGGACTGGCCGGCCCTCGGTAATTCATGGAGCGGGCTACGGGGTTCGAACCCGCGACCTCAACCTTGGCAAGGTTGCGCGCTACCAACTGCGCTAAGCCCGCGTGCAGGAATTAATATACGGAAAGTCGCCCAACAATGCAAGAACTTTTTTGGACAATTTTTCGATTGATAGGCACCGACGAACGAATACCCAGCTCAAAGCCCTATCTACCCCAGAAAAAATCTGGAGCTCCATCTTGTCGCACACACATCACGTCTCGGAGCGCTCTTCGTCAGTGTCGGGCTCCAGATGGACCATTACCTCGACGACCTCAGGGTAGTTGGCGGCAAGCGCCCGCTCCACGCGCTCCCCCACCTCGTGCGCCTGCAGGATGGGCATCGAGGGGTCGACCAGCACATGCAAGTCCAGGTACACCTCGGCCTCAGTGCCGCGAGTCCTGATCCTGTGGCAGTCGCGCACGCAAGGAACTTCCAGCACGAGCGCCTTGACCTCGGCAGGATCGATGCGAGCCTCGTCTGACAGGGTCTTGTTGACCTGCCTCAGCACCTCAAACGCCGACTTGAGGATGGCCACCGCCACCACGCACGAGCACAGTGCATCGGCGCGTGTAAAGCCCAGTTGCACCAGAATGAGCGCCACCACGACCGAAACGGACACAAGCGCATCGCTCATCGTATGGAGCGCGTCTGCACTCAGCACCTCAGAGCGTAGCCTGGCGCCCTCCCACCGCTCGTAGTGCGAGACGCAGATGTTGATCGCCAGCGTCGCAAGCATGACCACGTAGCTTCCCACGTCCACACGCATGTCACTCACGCCCGAGGCCAGCGCGACATATGCGTCCCTGCCCACGTTAAAGGCCGCCATGAGCAGCATGAAGCCGATGACAGCCGACGCGTAGGTCTCGAACTTGGCATGGCCATAGGGGTGGTTTGCGTCAGCGGGGCGGGCAGCCAGCATCATGCCCAGGATTCCCACCAGGTTGGACACCGTGTCGAACATCGAGGCGATGCCGTCGGCGCGCATCGAAACTGACCTTGTGAACGTACCGTAGGCAAACTTGGCCACCGCAACCAGAAGGTTGAGGATGAGCACGAGCCACAGAACCCAGCGGATCTCGCGATTACGCTGGGCGAGCGTCTCCTCGCGCGTGAGGGAGTCGTCGATCACGCGGGATCACCCACCTCGTCGAAGCGCAGGGTGACCATCGCCACGTCGTCCTCGAGGTTGTTGCCGGTAAAGTCCTCGACCGTGGCAAGCAAGCGGTCAAGCAGACCGTCAAAGCCCCGGGCTCCCTCGCGCATCAACGCGTCACGCAGGCCCTCCTCGCCAAAGAAGCGGCCATCGCGCGCGCGGGCCTCAGTCGTGCCGTCGGTATAGAGCACCAGCACGTCGCCTGCGGCAATCGCCACATGACCGTCGCGGTAGACCATGTCATGAAAGGCCCCGACGACCCCCGACTGCTCGCCAAGCCACTCGAGCTCGCCGGTCTGGGCATGACGCATGATCGCAGGCGGATGGCCCGCCGAGCAGTAGGCCAGCGTCCCCTCGGCCAGGTCGATGATGCCCACGAAGAGCGTGGCGAAGGTCTCGACGCGCGAGAACCCCAACAGGAAGTCATTAAGCAGCTCGACCATGTACGCTGGCGCGAGCCCCTCCCATGAGTAGGCGCCCAGGGCAGTGCGCACGGCTGCCGAGACCGACGCAGCCTCGACGCCCTTTCCCGACACGTCGCCCATGATCACGCAGGCGCGTCGGTTTGGCAGGCGGATGAGGTCATAGAAGTCCCCGCCTACGAAGGCCGCCTCGGTCGCGGATGAGTAGATTCCCTGAGCCGAAATGCCGTCCACCTGCTGCAACTCGCTGCGCATGCCGTTTTGCAGCGCCTGCGAGATGCGATGGTCGCGGCGGCGTCCCTGCTCGCCCGAGGCGATGGCCATAATCGTGTCAGCCACCTGCCTGAGGTAGCCAAGCTCAAGGTCATCAAAGGGCTCGGCATCGGGCGATCTGAGCGCCAGGAAGCGCGTGCGCACCTCGGCGATGGTGCCCGTGTCGACGAGAGCGCCCAGGCACGGCTCCCCATGCTCGCGCAGCCACGAGCCAAGGGGCGAGTCGGGCAGGAGCGACGTCACGCCAAGTTCGTGGCCCAGGAGCTCGACGGGCACCGCCACCTCCTCCTGCGAAACCGGCAGATGGAGAACGGCATGGTCGTCCATTGCGGTCGGCTCGTCAAGCGGCGCGCACAGGCAGTCGAGGTCATGCGCCACGGCATCAAACACGTGCGCCCACGTCTCGTTTGAGAAGGGCTCGGCGACCAGGGCGTCGCGCAGGTCATTGGCCCTGCGCGAGAGCTGCTCGCTGCGTTGCGTGCGAAGGGCGCTGAACGCCCCCACCAGCTGCACAGCCAAGTAGCGCGTCACCGCGTCGAGCAAGTCGGCGTCATCGCGAGGAATGCTGCGGACGTTGCGCCAGCCGACCTGTATGAGCGCGATGACCTGGCCGCCAAAGCGCACGGGAACGGCCATGAAGCTCGTGAACGGCGGCACCTGCCCCACACCCAGCCTATGCTGCTCGCGGGTCTCCTCGTTCATGACAAGGCGACTCGAGAGCCGCCCCTTGCGGAGGCTGTCAGTGTCGGGTGGCAGGACGCGCAGGCGCAACGTGTGCTCGCTGCTCGAGATGGCCGCGATGAGGCCGTTGCCGCGAGGGAGGAACCGTGGCACGTGTGCCCCGTCGAGCGACGCACTCGTGCCGCGCAGGTGAAAGCCATCGCGCTCGTTGAGGTAGACCGTGGTACCCGTGGCGTCCATCGTCGTGCGCAGCTCCTCGAGCACGCGCTCGAAGAGCGTGCTGACGCTGGGAGAATCAAGCGTGCCCAAGACGATGTCGAGCGTCCCGGAAAGGCGGCGATTGGCGCGGGAGAGCTCGTCCACCAGCCGCTCGCGCTCGCTGTCCGCCGCCATCGCGCTGGCGTCAGGCCGTGCGACCAAAAGATACAGGCCCTCAGGCGCGCCAACGCGCGTGCAGCGCGCCACCAACGGGATGACATGGCCCGCACCATCGGTTCGCAGCAAGCGCGTCGTGCTCCCGTCGAGTGGGAGCGGAAGCGCGCTGGGCGAGAAGGGCGCATCGGGAACGACCCCCACCGCAGGCGGGAATAGCAGCCGTACGTCGGCACCCACCAGCGCGCGCGGCGCATGCAGGACGTCCACGGGAGCTAGCAGGCGGAGCGCCTCGTCGTTGGCGAGCAGGATGGTTCCCGTCTCGTCAAAGCAGACCACCGCGTCGCCCGTCAAGGCCAAGAGCGCAGACAGCGTGCCGTCCGCGCCGTACTCGCCCAGGCCCTGCTCTGGTACCAACTCTGAATCGCGTGCCATAGCAACTCCCCTCGCGACATACTGGGTCGCTATAACAGAAGACGGGCTCCCGAAGGAGCCCGTCTGATCTTGCGTGGTGTCGGAGGCGGGACTTGAACCCGCACGCCCTTTTAGTTAGGCACTAGCACCTCAAGCTAGCGCGTCTGCCAATTCCGCCACTCCGACGTGCGTTAAGCGCAAGAGATACATTAGCACGCTCGTCGACTTAGCGCAACAACTTTTTTGGACGTATTTTGACAAAGTAGTCCGGAACCTCACCCGGAACCCATCGGGCGGCTCGCCAGCAGCCCAACGGTTGGCCCGACCGGCAATCGACCACCGAGTCGATTTGCCGCGGACCAGAGGGCTGCCTTGGCGGATAATACAGCACTGAAGTAACCCCCTGCGACGCTGGAGCGAACTCACATGCTGGCTAACCGACGCAACGCACCCATCCGCGCGCTCCTTGCCATGGCAGTCATGGTCGCACTTGTCTCTGCGCTGAGTTCCTGCTCAAACCTACACAAGCCAAGCGACGCGAGCTCGACGGACCCTGAGAAAAGCTCCTTCAGGGCCGCCGTCTTCTACTATGACTACGACGACGTCTACATCAGCTCGGTCCGCAACGCTCTCACCGCCGACCTCGCTTCCCGCCAGATCACCTATCAGGAATACGACGCGGACCATAACCAGATGACCCAGAACACCCAGGTCGACAAGGCCATCAGCAATGGCGCGGACGCCTTGGTGGTCAACATCGTCAACAGCGGCAGCGCCGAGAAGACCGACGTCATCTGCCAAAAGGCAAATCGTGCAGGCATCCCCGTCATCTTCTTCAATCGCCCCATCGAGGAGGAGGGCTACGAGGGGGTCATTCTCGACTACTACGACGACATCGCCTTTGTGGGCACCGACTCGGCCGAGGCGGGCCACCTCCAGGGACAGATGATTGGCCAATACCTCGTGGATCACTATGACGAGACCGACCTCAACGGAGATGGCCGCATCTCCTATGCCCTCTTCAAGGGCGAGGCGGCAAACGTCGAGGCCATCTATCGCACCAAGTATTCTGTCGAGGACGCCGATGCCATACTGGCCGAAAGGGGCTATCCGCCCCTCGCCTACTTTGACGCCTCGAGCGTCGACAAGTTCCAACTCGACCTCACGGGATCCTGGACCAAGGAATCGGCGCAGAACTACCTGCTCACCGACCTGTCCCGCTACAACGAGGACAACGGCAACATGATCGAGCTGGTGATTGCCAACAGCGATGCGATGGCGGAGGGAGCCATCGCCGCCTTGCAGACCTACGGGTATAACCTAGGCACGGATGACTGCACCACCATTCCGGTCTTTGGCGTGGATGCGACCGACGCGGGACGTCAGCTCATCGCTTCCGGCATCATGACGGGCACCATCGCCCAAGATGCCCAGGCCATGGCTGACTGCATCTGCCAGATGGTCAAAAACGCGCAAGACGGACGCGACCTGCTCCAGGGCATGGATTCCTATCCGCGCGACACCGAGTACGGCCGGAAGCGCATGGTTCTTTTGCCGTACTCGATCTATAGCCCCGACGATGCCGTCACGAACAAAGAGTAGGCGCTACGCTGCGGTGGCCTCGTGCGGAGCCCTGCGATGAGCAAGACCCCAACGGAGCGTGCCCTGTGCCTCGAACTCCTGCAGGACCTCGTTGACCACGGCGCCCAGCATGAGGAAGTAGCAGCTAAAGTACAGCCAGAACATCACGAGCGTGAGCGTAGTGAGGCTCCCATAGGCCGAGAATCCATTGAATTGTCCCACGTATACGGTTAGCACGCTCGAGAGCATCATGATTGCGAAGACGGCAAAGAGCGCGCCGGGGATCTGCGCGACGAAGTTGAGGTTGCGCCGGGGAAGGATCTTGTAGAGGACCGAGATAGAAATGACCCCGATGAGCATGGTGTACGCGATGTCGATGGTTCCCGAGAAGGCGGAGAGCGATATGCCGACCGGTCGATTGCGGATGAGAAAGACCTTGAGAGGACGCCAGGCTATGGTGCTGCCCGCGATGAAGACCGCCACGACAAAGGCGAGGCCAGTACAAGCCATCGACCAGAGCCGTACGACCACCCAGTTGCGCGCATTCTCCTTGCTGCAGATGGCGTCGAGGCATTGCACCATGGCATGCATGACCTTGGAGGTGGTCCAGAGCGTCGTGACGATGGTGATCGGCACCAGCTCGGTTGAGGCTGAGTAGACCTCCTGAAGCAGGCCATGCAAGGAGGTGAGCAGGTAGTCGGGAAAGACGCTGTCGATTGCGTAGAGGATGCTCTCCTGGCTGATGGGGGCAATCCTGATGAGTTGGAGAAAGAGTATGACCATGGGGAAAACGGTCATCAGGATGTAGAAGGCGATCTGGGCAGAGTAGGCGCCAACATGGTCGTCAGAGGACTTTTTGAGCACGCGCAAGACAAACCTTACGGGGATGAAGTCCAAAGCCTTCTTTGAAACTGCCGCAATCTGTTTGCCTGCCCGCTCGAACATCAGACCCCCTTTTGGCTGAGACGCCCGTGCCATGCCGACCAGCCGTGGCGCCACTAGCAACTAATCTACCAGAACGCGCATCGAACAGACACGCCTTCTACGCCCCCACCCGCGCTGTGGTCCAAGGGACACGCCCCAAGACCACAGCGCGGGTGGGGGCGCACCAAAAGGAGCCTGCCCCGACGAGGGACAGGCTCCTTGCTTGCAAGAACTTGTGCCGTGCGACTTACGCGGGCAGGATGTTCTCGTTGACGTTCCAGCACACGTAGTAAGTGCCAGCGTAGGGATCTACGTGGAACTCGTCGGTGTACTCGGACTTGACGCGAGCCATCTCGTTGGTCGGGATGCCCTCGATGAACTGCCAGTCGCCCTTCTCGAAGTTGGTGAGCGTGGTGTTCTGGTCGTCGGACAGGTAGAAGTTGATGGTGTCCATGCTGATGTTGTCAGCATCCCAGTAGTCAGCACGCTTCTTGAGGGTGATGAGGGAGTTGTGCTTCCAGCCGTCGAGGCTGTAGGCGCCACTGCAGACGTAGGTCTTGGGGTCGGTTGCCCAGGACTCGTTGGAGACGACATCCTCGCGCGTCGGGAAGAACACGGGGAAGGCCATGAGCTCGTTCCAGTAGGCGATGAGGTTGGTGGTGGTCACCTCGAGGGTCTTGTCGTCGATGGCCTTGACGGCAAGGTCGCCGTCCTCATAGCCCTTGACCACGGAGTACATCTCGCCGTAGTCGGCGCCCAGCTCGTCGGAGGCAGCACGCTTCCAAGCGAACTCGAAGTCGCCAGCGGTGAGGGGCTTGCCGTCGGACCAGGTGAGGCCGTCGCGCAGGGTGTAGGTGTAGGTCACGGTGCCGTCGTCGTTCTGGACGCCCTCGACCATCTCCTCGACCAGGTCGGGCTCGATGGCGAAGGTGCCGTCCTCCTGCTTCTCCCACTTGGCGATGCCGGAGAAGAGGTGGGTCAGCATGGTGGCGCCGTCAACGGCAGAGTTGAGAGCGGGGTCGATCGTGTCGGGCTCGGAGGCGATGCAGACGTTGATCGAGCCGTCGCCGTAGGTGGCGTGCTTGAAGATGTTGAAGCCCAGCGGGGTGCTGAAGTGGCCCTGGACATCCTTGTTGCGCAGGTAGACCATCGTGTAGTAGTAGAGCGGGCACAGGCAGCCGGTGTCCATGAGGATGTCCTCGGCGAGGTGCATCATCTCAAAGCGCTTCTCCTGGTCGGACTCCTTGTTGATCGTGTCGATCAGCACGTCGAAGGTCTCTGCCCAGGTGCCCTTCTCGACCTTGGTCTCGTAGCCCCACTTGGTGAGGTCGAGGTCGTAGATGGCCAGGGACTCGTGGTCGCCCTTGCCAAACTGGACGTCGTTGTTGCCGGAGCCGGAGGTCCACATGTCGAGCATCGAGATGGGGTCGGTGTAGTCCATGATCCAGCCGTTACGGGCGATGGAGTAGTCGCCGGCCTTACGGGTGTTCAGGAACGTTGCCCACTCCTGGTTCTCCATGTTCATGGTGATGCCGATGGCGGCCAGGGTGCTCTGCAGGTACTCGCCGATGGCCTTGTGGCCCTCGTCGGTGTTGTAGAGGTAGGTCATCGTCGGGAAGTTGGTGAAGACCTCGTTGGTCTCGTCATAGTCGTAGTACTTCTTGAGGATCTCGAGGGCCTCGGCATAGTTGGACTCGAGGGCGTCCTGAGCGACGTCATAGTAGCCCTTGCCCTCGCCGCGGCCGGCGTTCTCCATGAAGTCGGAGCCGTCGGGCTCGCCGACGCCCTGGCAGACGAAGGTGCTCGCAGGAATCTGGTTGGCCTGGGCGATCTCGTCAACGATGTACTGACGGTCGAAGAGCAGACGGATGGCCTTGCGGATCTCCATCTTTGCGGCCTCGGCCTCCTCAGGAGCCATGCCGGAAGCAGCTGCGCCAGCGCCGGAGTCGGAGGATCCAGAGCCGCCACCACAGGCGCTCAGACCACCGATGACGACCATGCCGCCGATGCCCCTCAGGAAGTTCCTACGCGTAACGTTGGACATTGGTTCTCTCCCCTTTCGGAAACACACTAGAGAAATACACGAACGTGCTAATGCTACCACTGTTGCAAGTTGTTTAACGTGTTGTATGTGGCAAATTGCGATTCCTATCCAATAAACGTTGCTATTTTGGGAGTACCGCGCTCATGCCACGAGAAGCCCTTTCGCAACTGCAGGAAGGTCGGCCTCGCTGTTTGCACGCCCCCTACCTGCCGCATACAAAAAAAGTGCCTGCCGCGATTGGCAGGCACGTCTGCAACAGGCGTCTATGGATGCGCCGCGGATGCTAGCCGTTGATCTCGGCGACGCGGTGGCACGCCACGAAGTGACCGGGCGAGACCTCGTCGAACGCCGGCATCGTCTCGCCGCACTTCTCCTGCGCGTACGGGCAGCGCGTGCGGAACGGGCAGCCAGATGGCGCATTGAGGGGGCTTGGGATGTCGCCCTGCAGCGGGATGCGCTTGTTGGCGCGCGCGATCTTAGGATCGGGAATCGGCACTGCCGAGATGAGCGACTTGGTGTACGGATGCAGCGGATGGTCGTAGATCTCGCCGGCGTCAGCCAGCTCGACCATCTTGCCCAGGTACATGACGGCGATGCGGTCCGAGATGTGGCGCACGACCAGCAGGTCATGGGCGATGAACAGGTAGGTCAGGCCCATCTGGTCCTGCAGCTCGTCGAACATGTTGATGACCTGCGCCTGGATGGACACGTCGAGCGCCGAGACCGGCTCGTCGCAGACGATGAACTCGGGGTCGACGGCAAGCGAGCGCGCGATGCCGATGCGCTGACGCTGGCCACCCGAGAACTCGTGCGCATAGCGGCTGGCGTGCTCGGAGTTGAGGCCCACGCGGTCCATGAGCTTGAGGATCCTCTCCTCGCGCTCCTTGGCGTTTGAGCACATGTGGTGCACGTCAAGCGGCTCGCCGATGATGTCGGAGACCGTCATGCGCGGGTTGAGCGAGGAGTAGGGGTCCTGGAAGACCATCGTCGACTTGGTGCGGAACCACTTGATGTCTTCCTTGGTCTTGATGGGACGGCCGTCGTAGACGACCTCGCCGTCGGTGGGCTCGTAGAGGTGCAGGATGGTGCGGCCGACGGTCGTCTTGCCGCAGCCGGACTCGCCGACCAGACCGAGCGTCTCGCCGCGCTTGATCTGGAAGCTCACGTCATCAACGGCCTTGAGCGGCGTTGACTTGAAGAAGCCGGTGTTTACGGGGAAGTACTCCTTGAGGTGACGGACGTCGACGAGCGGCGTCTCGTTGGTCGTGGTGTCGGCCATTACTCCTCACCGCCTTTCTCGCCATGCGATGCGGCACGTTCGCTCTGCTTCAGTATGCGCGAGCCCGCGCCTCTGGCATCCATGAGACCGGCGTCTCCGATGAGGTCGGCACCGTGGTCGCCAAAGGGGTGGTTGGGATCGCCGGCACTGCGCGCAACGTCCTCGGCTGCCTGCGTACGAGCGCTACGCAGCTCCTCGTCGCGGATGTAGGAGCTCTCCTCGACATAGGTAACGGTGGCCTCGAGTCCCTGTTTCTCGGCCTCGGCGCCTTGGGCAAGCGCCTCTTCGAGGCTCAGACCCTGCTCGAGTGCGTTGGACGTGGCGTCCGCGCCGAGCTTCTCCGCCATGGCCTTGACGTTCATCCAGCAGGATGCCTTGTGATCCGCATTGATGACCATCGACTCGGGCGCCTGACGGATGCAGACCTTCATCGCCGCCTCGCAGCGCGGGGCAAACGGGCAACCCTTGGGCAGGTTGAGCAGGTCGATGGGGGTGCCGGTGATGGGCTGGAGCTTCTGGCCCATGGTGCTCATCGTGGGGATAGAGCGCAGCAGGCCCTTGGTGTACTCGTGCTTGGGGTTGTAGAAGATCTCGTCGGCCGTGCCGCGCTCGCAGTACGAGCCGGCGTACATGACGACAATCTCGTCACACATCTGCGCGACCACGCCAAGGTCGTGGGTGATCATGATGATGGCCATGCCGAGCTCCTTCTGGAGCTTCTGCATGAGCTCGAGGATCTGGGCCTGGATGGTCACGTCGAGTGCCGTGGTCGGCTCGTCCGCCACCAGGATGTCAGGCTCGCAGGCGAGCGCCATGGCGATCATGACGCGCTGGCGCATGCCGCCCGAGAACTCGTGCGGGTACTGCTTCATGCGCTTCTCGGGCTCGTTGACGTTGACGAGGCGAAGCATCTCGACCGCGCGGTCCCAGGCCTGCTGCTTGGTGCGGTCGGTGTGCAGCAGGATGGCCTCCATCAGCTGGTCACCGATGGTGTAGGTCGGGTTGAGCGAGGTCATCGGGTCCTGGAAGATGATGCTGATCTTGTTGCCACGGACGTCACGCATGACCTTCTCGCCGGCGCCGACGAGCTCCTGGCCGTCGAGCTTGACCGAGCCAGAGACGATCCTGCCGGCAGGCGCCAGAATCTGCATGATCGAGTAGACCGTGACCGACTTGCCGGAACCGGACTCGCCCACGATACCAAGCGTCTCTCCCCTGTCGAGGTTGAAGGAGACGCCATTGACGGCCTTTACCTCGCCTGCATCGGTGAAGAACGACGTATGCAGGTCTTTTACCTCCAAAAGTGCCATGGGTGCCTCCTTTCTACTGGTTGAGCTTGGGATCGAACGCGTCGCGCAGGCCGTCGCCAAAGAGGTTGAGGCCAAGCACGATGAGCGAAATGACGAGGGCGGGGATGACCAGGCGATAGCTGTAGCTGGTGACGCCGTTGAGCGCCTCGGACGCCAGCGAGCCGAGCGAAGGCACGGGGGCGTTGACGCCCAAGCCGAGGAACGACAGGAAGCTCTCGGTGAAGATGGCGCTGGGGATCTGCAGTGCGGTCGAGATGATGATGACCGAGATGCAGTTGGGGATCAGGTGGCGCCTGATGATCCAGCCCGCACCGGCGCCGGCCGTCTCGGCGGCAAGCACGTACTCCTGCTCGCGCAGCGACAGGATCTGGCCGCGGATGAGACGTGCCATCGAGCACCAGTAGAGCAGTGCGAAGATGACGAAGAGCGCGATGATGTTGGAGCCGATGGTCTGCAGGAACGTGCCCTCGATGGCAGGCCCGAGCGTCTCGCGCAGGACGCTGGCCAAAAGAATCACCATCAGCATGTCCGGCAGCGAGTAGATGATGTCGACTATGCGCATGATGATCATGTCGACGCGACCGCCCGCAAAGCCGGCGACCGAGCCCAGCGTCATGCCGATGACCAGGACGATGATCGAGGCGAAGAAGCCGACGGCCAGGGAGATGCGGGTACCATAGACCACGCGGATGAAGTAGTCGCGGCCCGAGGAGTCGGTGCCAAAGATATGCGGGAAGACGCTCTCGCCGTTAGCCATGCGCTCCTGCTCGGAGAGCGAGTACTCCATGGGGGCGAGGTTGTTGAACGACGGGTCGACCGGGCGTCCAGGCTGGTTGCCCAGCTGCTTGGCGTAGGAGTACGGCCAGACCATGGGAAGAACGATTGAGGCGACCGTGATGAGAATGATCACGATCATCGAGACGAAGGCGACCTTGTTCTTGTAGAGGCGCTTGCAGCCGTCGCGGAAGAACGTCGACGACGGACGCATCTGCACCATGTATTCCTTCTCTTCCTCGCTTGCGGGGAGGAAGTCGTTGAGGTCGACCTGCATGCGGAGTGGGTTGTTAGCCATGATCACACCTCCTACTCAAGATTGATGCGCGGGTCGACAACCTTGTACAGGATGTCGGACACGAGGTTCATGACGACGATGAGGGTGGCCAGCACGATCGTGGTACCCATGATGAGGGTGTAGTCGCGGCCTGTGATGGAGTTCACGAAGTAGCGACCGATACCCGGCACGGCAAAGATCTGCTCGACGACGAGCGAGCCTGTGACGATGTAGGCAAGCTCGGGGCCAAAGTAGGTGATGACCGGGATGAGCGAGTTCTTGAGCGCGTGCTTGAGGATGACGTTGCGCTCGGAGACACCCTTGGCCTTTGCGGTGCGGATGTAGTCCTGGCCGAGCACGTCAAGCATCGACGAGCGCGTAAGGCGCGTGATGTAGGACATCGGATACAGCGCCAGCGTGATGACCGGCAGGATCAGGCCGCCCTTTGCGGCGCCGTTGGCCGGCAGCACGTTGAGCTTCACGCAGAATAGGATGAGCAGCAACGATCCCATGATGAACGATGGCATCGACACGAACGCGGTCGTCATTACCATGATTATTCGGTCTGCCAGCGAGTTTCTTCGCAGGGCTGCCAGCGCACCCAACAACACGCCCGCAACCGTGGCGATGATCAGCGCGATGACGCCGATCTTGGCAGAGGTCTTCATGCCATCGAGGATGACGTCAGTCACCATGCGGCCACGCTGCTTGATGGACGGGCCAAAGTTGCCGTGGATCGCGTCGGTGAGATAGGTGGTGTACTGCTCGAACAGCGGCTTGTCCAAGCCATACTTGGCGTTGAGCGCAGCCTGCGCCTCTGCCGAGATTGCCTTCTCGCGGGTAAAGGGGCCACCCGGAACGGCATGCATCACGAAGAAGGTGATCGTGATGACCGCCCAGATCGTGACAAGAGAGAAAAATATTCTCTTAACGATGTACCGCAACGTTTTAGAGTCCATGCTCTGCCCACCTTGTCGAATGTCCAATAGAGTAGAAAAAGGCCACCTTCGTTACGCACAAAGATGGCCTATTGGTACCTTATGTCTAGATGGTGCCCAGCGGGAACGTAAGCATCATGACGCAGATGCTCACGACAAAGACGACGCTGGTAATGACGCTCAGACGATCGAGGTTCTTCTCCCACACGCCTGCGCCAGCGGCGGAGTTGTACATCGAAGAGGCGATCATGTCCGAGACACCGGTGCCCTTGCCGGAATGCATGAGAACGAGCAGGACGGTCGCAATGCCCGAAGCAAACATGAGAACGAGCATGATGATGTTCAGGGGATTCACGCAATGACTCCTTGCCTATGGATATATAGATACAGCGAACAAGAGTAACACAAATTGATGTTGCGGGATTTTGGTGATGAGTATTGTTACATCACGGTTACGCAATCAGGCGAGCTGGGTGCGCATGTGCTCTGGGGGACACGCACACATTTGGCGGCCTTGCGGTACGAATCCATGCACTCTTTCCTAACAAGAAAGCGCCCCACTGCTGGGGCGCTGATATTACATGGTGGAGATGAAGGGATTCGAACCCTCGGCCTCTGCCTTGCGAAGGCAGCGCTCTCCCAACTGAGCTACATCCCCGTTTGTTGAGTGCGTGAGTCATTGTCGCAATTTGGGATAGGCATGTCAACCGTCGATGTTGCCTCACCATGCATCCTGCACGCAAGTCTGCCGCTACGCGGTCTGCATCGCCATCCCGGCAAGCACCAGGCCGTCTGACATCATGCTGCGAGCGGTATCTGCCCCAAACGATCCAAGACGCTAAAGCAACGCACGCCGGTCGTGCTTGCCATGTGCCGCATTGTGCAGCGCGACAATCTCGCGGGCAACGTCCTGTTTCGACAGGTCGTGGACGTTCACTCCCCTGTCGTGCAGGACCTTCACCGCATTGAGGACAACGTACACCCCGATGAGCTGTCGGTCGGTAAGAAACTCCAGCTTGCGCTGGTAACGGGAGTTGCCCATCTTGTCGGGCACAAAGTCCTCGCCCTTGAGGAGGCACAAGTCTTCTAGCGAGCTACGCACTTCGTCGGGAAGGAAGCTCGACTCCCTCTTGCGACGGGACCGTCGGATATGCAGGCCTACCGCAACCGCCGTTCCAGCGACGACGACAGCAGCAGCAGCGGGTACCGCCACAAGCAGCACCTTCGTCTTGAATCGCATGGTGACTCCCATCTTAACTATCTCGTGCATTCTGCTAACTCATACACTGGCATAACAAAGACCGGCATGAAAAGCATACACCAGGTAAGAGAAGCGCGCGCGACCACGGGAGTCGTGCGCGCAACACGTTTCTACGAGAACAAACGACGTGGACTACTTCTCGCCCATGTACTCCTTGTTCTGTGCAACGAACTCAGCCTCGGCGTCGGCGACGGCCTCGTCGAGAACTGCCTTCTCGGCATCATGCTTGGCCTTCTTAGCCCTTGCCTCGGCCTTGATGGCCTCGACCCTTGCGTTGAAGGAATCGAGACGGGCGTCGCGCTCGGCTTCGCGCTCGGCCTTGTTGTCGTCATACTGATCCTGAAGAGTGGAGAAGTACTCCTTCACGGAAGCCTTGCGATCGTCGCGCTTCGCGGCGAGCTCAGCCTTGCGCTCAGCGCGCAGCTGCTGCTTGGCAACGTTGGCGATCTCGGCTTCGACCTCGATGGCGCGGTCGACCTCGTCCATAACGTCAACGGCGAAGTGACGGATAATGGTGACATCGAAGCCCTCGAAGGCGGCGTCAAAGGCAGGCTCGTCCTCCTGGACCAGAGCGACGATAGCGACATCGCCGTCATACAGCTTGGCAGCGGTGACCTCGAGCAGCGAGAGGCTGTCGATGGCGTCGGCCGTATCGAAGGCAGCGCCCGTCGCGCCGCCAGCATAGGCACCAAGCAGGACGCCCAGCGGTCCACCAAGGATGCCCACGACCGAGCCGATGACCATACCCATGGCGGTGTCGTTAGCGGTGACGGCAGCGGCATCGTGCACGTCGATAATCTTGATCTCGTCACCCTCACGCTTGAGCTGGGCAGCCTCTGCGATCTTGTAGCCCTCGCCGAACGGCTTGCGGCAGATCTGCGCATAAGCCTGATAGGCCTCGCTCTCGACGTTGAAGATGACGGTAACGACGTTCTCCATTACATGCTCCCTTCGTAATTGACTACATGCAGTCTCTATTGCCTGATATCTGATTGCATCAGTGCTTTTGCCCATGTATACTGAAAGTTTACACGAATGCATCCAATGATTGTCCAGCAAAGCATAAACGTCGCATATTTATACATCTATAACCTACTATGTAGGTGCATTATGTACGCGGGATGAGGTCCTGTTTCAAGGAAGCTGTATAAACTACAACAGAAGTGTGAAACGATCTCAATCAGTAAGGAATTGGCACCTACAAATCTAGTTGTAGGTGCTTGCAGCATGTCTCATAATAGCGCGTCTTCGTACGAGTCGAGTGATGCCACGCGCCCTAATGTGTATCAGCCGTAGACTGATTACCTACTCTCCTCCACGAAACGTGATGATCTTCCAGAGGCGCGCAAGCCCCAGCTTGATCACCTGGAAGAACGTTGTCGACTTGACCATGCGATCTGCCGGCACGTACTCCCGGATGGCACGCAGCGTCTTTTTGTTGTCGCGCGTGGAGAAGGAGAAGTTGCCGTTCTGCTTAGTCATGATCGCAAAACGGGGGATATACTTGCCAAAGAGCACCTCGGCAGCAACCTTGTCTACCTCGGTCCACGGAATCTGGACGTAGTCCTCCACGTTCTTCTCGTTATAGAACTCGATGGCCTTGTCGCCAATCATCATGTCCCCATAGACCGTGAGACTATGAAACGAGGTCGCCCGTATGGTCAAATCGACCTTGGTGTTCATTGACTGTGCCATGAGGCACTCCCCTTCCTTAAAACGAGGACCGCATCCTCACCCACGTGCGCAAGGCGCCAGAGCGGATAAGGATGCGGTCCGGCAGATCAGCTAGTACATGCTAACCCAACGTTCGCATGATGCGAAGACGAATGGCTTACATGAAGCCGATGACGCGGCCAATGATGCCGACTGCGAAGAGCGCCAGAATGATGGTGATCGGGGAGACGTTCTTCTTGAGCAGCTGGCAGCAGAGCAGGGTCAGGCAGACGGCGGCCAGGCCAGGGATGAGCTGGTCGAGGTTGCCCTGAAGCGTGGTGACCTTTTCGACGTTAAGGCCTGCGGGACCAAGCGCGCTGTACTGCTCGAGCGCAGACTTGATGCCCTCGGCGCCAGCGGGCAGGGTCGACCAGTCGATGTAGGCACCCTCAGCCTGCGTGACCGTGGAGACGACCGGGGTGAAGGAGATGGACACCCAGCGCTGCACCAGCGCGCCGATAATGAACATACCCAGAATCGAAGCGCCCTCGGTGATCTTGCCGAGCATGCCGCCGGAGAGGTCCTTGGCGATGGTGGTGCCCACGCTATAGCCGAACTCCTGCGTGTACCACAGGAAGGCGAGGCGGATGAGGTTCCACAGGACGAAGAACAGGATGGGGCCGATGATGGAACCGCCCATGGCCATGGAGGCACCGAGGGCGCCCAGGATCGGGCGTACCGTGAACCAGAAGACGGGGTCGCCGACGCCGGCCAGCGGGCCCATCATACCGACCTTAACGCCCTGGATGGCCTGGTCCTCGACCTGAGCACCGTTGGCGCGCTCCTCCTCGAGTGCCAGCGTGACGCCGATGATGGGGGCGGAGACGTACGGATGGGTGTTGTAGAACTCAAGGTGACGCTTAAGAGCAGCGGACTGCTCCTCCTTGGAAGAGTACAGCGCCTTGATGGCGGGGATCATGGCGTAGCACCAACCGCCGTTCTGCATACGCTCGTAGTTCCAAGAGCCCTGCAGGAACTGGTGACGCCAGCACACTGCACGACGATCAGCAACAGAAAGCTTGATTTCGTTCTCTGCCATTGTTTATCACACTCCTTTATGGCTCTTAGATCTTAGTAGTCGTTGAGGATGTCGCCGAGCGGGTCGCCCGAGCCACCACCAGCGCCGCCACCCTGCTTGGCGAGGTCCTTGAGGCCGAGGTAGATGAGGGCAAGGGAGACGCCGATGGCGCCGAGAGCGATGAGCGTGAGGTCACCGATGGCAGCGAGGACGAAGCCGAGCGCGAAGAACGGCCAGACCTCGGGGGTAGCCATCATGTTGATAACCATGGCGTAACCAACGGCAGCGACCATGCCACCGCCGACGGCCATGCCGCCGGACAGCCATGCGGGCATGGCGTTGAGCATCGTGGTAACGGCCTCGGCGGGAATCATGCAAAGCAGGGCAGCGGGGATGGCGATACGAATGCCCTGCAGGCCAATGGCGAGCAGCTGCCACATCTCGATGCCGCGGAAGTTGCCTTCCTCGGCAGCGGCATCCATGAAGTGGACCATCGGGATGGCGATGGTACGGCAAAGCATGGTGAGGAACAGACCTGCCACCGACAGAGGCACTGCCAGAGCGATGGAGGTGGAGATGGCGGTCTGGACGTCGGCGCTACCATCGCCGAGGCCCTTGACCATGATGATGGCGGAAGCAACGGAAGCAAGAGCTGCGTCCGGAGCGACCGCTGCGCCGACGTTTGCCCAACCAAGGGCGATCATCTGCAGGGAGCCACCAAGGATGATGCCCTCGGTGGGATGGCCGGTCACGATGCCGATGAGCGTGCAGGCGACCAGCGGCTGATGGAACTGGAACTCGTCCAGGATGCCCTCCATGCCAGCAAAGAAGGCAACGACAATGACGAGCAGGATCGAAATGGGATTCATTCGCTATCCTCCTTCTACTTCTGAGCCGCGATTTCGGCCTTGGCCTTCTTGAGCACAGCGTCGAGAGACTCATGCGAGTCTGCGGGGACCTTGTAGACCTCGACCTTGACGCCCCTGGCGGCGATGCGCTCCAGGCAGTCGACGTCTTCCTGGTCCATGGCGACGGCGTTGGTCACGACGACCTTGCCCAGAGAGTGGGCCATCGAGCCGAGGTTGACCTCCTTGATGTCCACACCGCCCTCGAGGGCACGCTCGAGATCCTGCGGGGTCTCGAACAGCAGCATGGCGCGGGTGTCACCAAAGCGCGGATCCTTGGCGACCTCGACGATCTTCCAGATGGGCACGACGTGAGCCTTGACTCCGGGAGGAGCCGCCTGCTCGATCATGGACTTGCGCAGGTCATCCTTGGCAACGGCGTCGGAGCATACGATGATGCGGTCGGGGTTGACCATCTTGGTGATGGTCGTGGCGACCTGGCCATGCAGCAGACGCGTGTCGATACGGGCGAAAGCGATGTCGATCTTGCCGTCGCCAAGCACCGTGCCCTCGGGGATGAAGCCGGTCGGCACGTTGGCCGGGGCGGCAGCTGCGGCAGGAGCCGCATCCTCGATGTCGCAGGTCTCAGGCTTGATGCGAACACCAGCCTTGGCCTCGGGCTTGATGGCCTGAGCGATCTCCTTGGCGGTGTCCATACCCATACGGTCGCCGTAAGCCTCGATGACCATGGGCAGGTTCATGCCAGTGACGCACACCCAGTCTTCCCCACCGCGCTCTTCGATCAGCTTGCTGATCTGATTGAACGGGGTGCCACCCCACAGATCGGCCAAGAACAGAATCTGCTCCTGGTTCTCGAACGTGTCGATGGCTGCCAGCAGCTTTGCACGGAAGTCATCCGGGCCCATATCGGGCGTCAGGACGACTGCCTCGACGTCCTGTTGCGGACCAAAGATCATCTGTCCGGACTCCTTGATGCCCGCGGAGAAGCCTCCGTGGCTGGCTAGGATAATACTGACCATCAAACTACCTCCTTTTCTTCCTTTTCCTGTCTTACCTGCAGTAACGGGTACATGACGCGGGTATGTTGGTTCATATTTTGTCCCCAGAACCTACACATCCGCTCCACAATACGCTCACCATTATAGTGCGCTTCTGCCACCAGAACCCCTCAAATCTCGATAAAGTTCAGTCAACTGAATAATGTGTGGATATTTCTCCAAAACTACTCAGTTACCCGTATATTATTCGCTGTTTTCCTAACTATATTCTATATTTAGAAAATCATATTCCTCGCTCTGGACAAACTGGCAATCGGACTTTTTTACGCATAAACAAGGAGGCGCATGGCTCCCATGCACCTCCTCGCCAACACACCCTTTGCACCAGAACGATGACCTGCACAAATGCCGATTCGTCCTAAACAGGAATCACACGCAGCTCATGAGAAGAGGCCGTGAACGGCACGTATCCGTCCTCAGTCACCACGCCACAGTCCTCCAGCCTGATGCCAAACTTCCCCGGAAGATAGATGCCCGGCTCTACCGTCACCACAGATCCTGCGGGTACCGGCTTGTCCCACCGGCGACCAAAGTTGGGGCGCTCGTGGATCTCGATACCCACACCGTGACCAAGACCATGCCCGTAGTACGCTCCATATCCGGCATCGCTTATGACTTTGACCGACAGGTTGTGTATGTCGCTGCCTATGACGCCGGGCTTGATGGCCGCGGCGCACTGCTCATGTGCCGAGCGCACGATGTCGTACACCGCACGCTGCTCGTCGCTCGGTTCGCCCAGACAGACGGTGCGCGTCATATCGGCATGGTAGTCGCAGTACAGCGCGCCGTAGTCCATGACGATGAGGTCTCCCTCCCCCACCAAGCGCGCGCTCGGACGCGCATGCGGATTGGCGCCATTGGGACCCGAAGCGATGATGGTCTCGAAGGACAGGCCGTTTGCGCCATGGCTCAGCATGTAGTTCTCAAGCTCTGCGCGAATCTGCTGCTCGGTCATACAGGGACGGATGTATCCGCAGATGTGCTCGAAGGCCTCGTCGGTGATGCGCTGCGCCTCACGCAGGAGGGTCAGCTCGTCCTCGTCCTTCACCATGCGTAGGTCGCAGATGTCCTCATGCAGGCGCGGCAGCATAGGCGCTATCGACTTGCGTGCAAGCCTGTACTGGAGTGCGTCATAGAAGGCCAGGCTGCAGGAGTCCTCGATGGCGACCACGCGAGCCCGAGACGCGAGCGCCCGCCCGGCAACCCATGCGGCGTGATCGACCAGGTCCATGTCGAGCTGCCAGGGAGTTTCCGGGCCAAGACTCTCGACGAAGCTGTTGTAATAGCGCGAGTCAGTATGCAGCCAGAGGCCGTCTGCCGTCACGAATGCGGTGTGGGCCACCTCGTCGTCAAAGACGGCCTGAGCGCCGGTCAGCCATCGAAGGTCGGGGTTGTTGCGCAGCACGACCGCATCGTACCCGCGTTCCTCCATGAGCTTGCGGAGCCGGTCGACACGACCAGCAAAGGCATTCTGCAAAGACATAGCGTTCCTTTCCATCCCTTGGATTTGCATAGCCATTCTAACCATTCGAGCGTCTGGCCGTGCATTGGGGTGCATCGGGGACAGGCACCAGCGCACGCGGCCGTGCGTCGGGGACAGGCACCAGCGCACGCGGCCGTGCATCGGGGACAGGCACCGTTGCACGCGGCCGTGCATCGGGGACAGGCACCAGTGCACGCAAACGATGTTCGGAGGAAGCCGCTAGGCGCGGGAGGCACACCAAGCAGCCACGTGCTCGGCGATAAGCTCGTCTGAGACTGCAGCCAGCCTCACACGACCCAGCTTTCGTGGCAGCCCCAGCAGAAAGCGATTAGAGCGCGCAAAGCGCTCGTTGCGCACAGCCTCAATCAGCTCGGCTGGGTCCACGGTGGCATGCAGCAGGGGAAGCTCGAGCATGTCGAGCAGCTCGTCCTGCGCCAGCACGTCATCGACCTCGAACATGCCCTCGCCTGCAGCCAGGCGCGCCTGGAAGCGCAGCGCCTCTGCGCGCGCCGTCGATGCAGGCAACTCGTCTCCCACAAGCCTCTGGAGAGCACGCGCAAACGACGTGCCATACGATAGCGACTGACGCAGTGCGATCGCCGTCGACGAGATGGTCTTGCCACGGAGCTTGACGGTGTCCTGAAGTTGATCGCAGAGCACCTCATGGTCGAAGGAACAGATCTTGTCGGCGTGATCCCACAGGCGCGAGAAGGCGGCCTCCGAGTCGCACATGGCAGTGACAACCATCAGCACGCGAGCCATGAGCGCGTCCTCACGGTCATCCTCGTCCAACGCCACGCCAAAGTCGAACAGAACGTGCTTGGCCGCCGGCCTCAACGAGAGGACCTGCTCGCGACCACCGACATCGATCCCACGCGGCGTCACCGGCGCCTCGAGCAGAGCGGCACAGCTCGTCGGAACCATGACCAACGGCATCGAGTTGCACCATTGCGCACAGACATACGATGCGACCGAAAGCACGTCGACTCCCCCAACGGCCACCATAAGGTCATCGGCCGTGACTCCCGTTGCCTCGAGCTCGGTCAAAAGGGATGCGGTGGAAGACAGCGTACGAGCACTGGGTCCGGACGGGAGGGCGACCTCTGCCACCGTGAACCCCGCATCGCGCAACTGCCGACGCAGCAGCTCGAGATGCTCCTCGGCAACGCCTCGCTCGATGACGAGCGCCGCCACACGCGGTTTGCCGACCGCGCCCTTGAAGATGGCCGACGACTCGTCGAGCACGTTCGTGCCCAGACGCACGTCACAAGAACCACCCGGAAGCGATACCCATTGGCGCTTGCGAAGAGCAGTGGCGCTGGTCATAGGAGTCCCCTTTCCCACAGCAGGCTGCCAGCCTCGGCAGCCACCTGATCAAAGGTCTTGTTGCGAATGTCTATGGTGATGTCGGCCTCGCGCTGATAGAGGGGGCGACGATGCTCATAGAGTTGCTCCGCCTCCTCGCGGGTCCCCAGGTCGGGGCGGCGCTCGGGGTGTTGGATCTGGCGCAGCGAGTCCTCGAGGCTCCCGTCAAGAAAGACGATGGTTCCCATCTCGTGCATCAGCTCGCAGCATTCGGGACGCTCGACGATGCCGCCGCCACAGCTCACGAGGAGCGACTTGCGCTGAGAGAGCTCGCGCAGCGCCCGCTCCTCGCCCCGACGGAACGCCTCCTCACCATCCTCCTCGAAGATGTCGATGACCGACTTGCACTCGAGCCGCTCGACCAGGCGGTCGGTATCGATGTAGGCGCGGTGGAAGAGCTTACCGAGGTTGCGCGCCAAGGTCGACTTTCCGGCACCCAGAAAGCCTACGAAGAAGACGTGATCGCAACCGTCGTGCACGACATAACCCTGCGAGTCCACCAACCTCACTCGCCCTCAAACGTGCGGTTTCCCAGGATCAGGCGCTCGCCGATGCGCATGATGTGGGTGTACCAGAGATCGGCGGTCGACTGCGGACGCACGAGAATGGTCCGCAGGCCTGCCAGGTTGCCCGCCACGACATCGGTGTACACCTGGTCGCCGATGAGTATCGCCTCCTCGGGCTTGACACCCATCTTCTTGAGGGCGGCCTTGACGGCAAAGGGCGCAGGCTTCATCGCATGATGGATGACATCGCTGTCAAGCTCGCGAGCCGATTGCTCGACTTGCTTGGAGTGGAAGTTGTTCGACACGACGCAGGTCGTTATCCCCGCCTCGTGCACGCGGCGAATCCAGTCGAGCACGGCGGGCGGCGCGACCTTGCTGTCGCGCGGCACGCACGTGTTGTCACGGTCTATCAGGACGCAGCGGATGCCCTGCTCCTTTAGCCAGTCGACGCTGACAAGCTCGACCGCGCGAATGTAGCGAGTAGCCTCGAAGATCCCCATGGTGACCTAGCCGTACAGCGACTCGTTGATGGCCTGCTGATGCTCCTCGTAGGTCTCCGAGAAGGTGTGGACCTTGTCGTTGATGAAGAAGTAGAGGTACTTGGTCTCCGCAGGATCGAGCGCCGCCTGAATGGACGCCAGGCTCGGCGAGCAGATCGGCGTCGGCGTGAGGCCGGCGTTCTTGTACGTGTTATACGGACTGTCAGTCTGCAGGTCGTCCGCCGTCACCTCTCCACCGGTGACGTACATCATCGTGGCGTCGCTCTGGATGTACATCCCGAGCGAAAGGCGGTTGTAGATGACCGAGGCCACCAGCGGACGGTCCTCCTCGGTCACCGCCTCCTTCTCGATGATGGAAGCGACCTTGAGGATGCCGTAGTCGGTGATGTCGATGTTGAAGCGCTCGCGCAGCGTGTCGCGCGCCGCATCCATGTCGAGCGAATCGACCTCGGTCTGATACTGGTCGAGCATCGTACGGATCACGGTGTCGGCGTTGATGTCCTTGCCGCCAAAGTCATAGGTCTTCGCAAAGAGGTATCCCTCCAGCGAGTCGTCGGACACGCCCTGCAGGAAGGCGTAGTCGTTCTCGTAGTTTGACGCCTTTGCCTGCTCGATGAACTCGTCTCCAGAGACGCCGAGCTGCTCCTCGACCGCCGCAGCGGTCTTCGTCACCGTGAGACCCTCGGCAAGCTTGAGCTGGTACTGCGTCGCGTTGGGGCCGACGACCAGCTGTCGGACGACCTCCGATGCGGTGGCACCCGTCACAAACTGATAGGTGCCACTCTTCATGTTGGCGTCGGCGTTTTGCTTCTGCGCCTCCTGATAGAAGGACGACTCGTCGGAGAGCACGTGGTTCTCGATGAGGATCTGGGCGATCTGCGCACCACCAGCGCCATCGGGAATGGTCACGATGACCTCTTCGCCAGCGGGATACTCCTCCTGCTTTGGCGCATTGTTCTGGAACAGGTGCGGCACGACCAAGAACCCGATGCCCACCACGGCCAGGACTGCCACCAGCGCCAAGACGGCCGCAAACGGGAACGGGCGCTTGTTGGCATTGCCCTTGGCGTTCTTCTGCGACCTGCGCTGACGCGCCGCAGCAGCACGCTGCGTCGCCCGAGCGGTGCGCTCGGACATATGGTTCGACCCGTTCGCAGTACGATTTGCCGCACGCGCCGTCGTGCGCTCGGTCGCGCTGCGGGGCGTGGCGGTGCGCTTGGTGGAGCTCGCGGGGCTCACAGCCTTGGTTCCCTCGGAGGAGTTGGAGAAGTGCGCCGCACGCCTACCACTCCGCGGTGAATCCTGACCAGTGGGCATAGTATGTCCTTACGTCCTTCTGGCATCCAGCCAGGCTTGCAGAAACAGGGACGCAGCGACCATGTCGACCTTGCCGCGCATGGCCTTCTCGCTCATCCCCTCCTCACGTAGGATACGCCTGGCCTCGCGTGAGGACAGCCGTTCATCGGCAAATTCCAGAGGAAGGCCGCATGCCGCGGCTATCTGCTGGCCTTGAGCCATTATGCGCTCGGCCTGCGGGCCATCCTCCCCTGCCATCGTCTTGGGCCTTCCGCACACCAGAAGGTCCGGTTCGTAGTCCTCGAGCACGCGCCGAAACGAGCGCGCGTGCGAGAGGACCTCCTGCGCGGGCAGCACCGTGACCGGCGAGGCAACGCTACCCGTGGCATCGCTCACGGCAATGCCAACACGCACCTCGCCTATGTCAAGTGCCAGCGCCCGCACGATGCGTTACGCTCCCAGCTGCTCGCGCGCAGCATCGAGGGCGGCGTCGATGCCCTGGGCATCACTGCCGCCCGCCTGCGCCATCGTGGGCTTTCCGCCGCCGCGGCCACCCACGTGCCCGGCGATGCCGCGGATGATGTCTCCGGCCTTGAACCCCGCGGAGACAGCCGCGTCAGTGCCAGCCGCAAGCAGGGCGACCTTGCCGTCGGCGGTAGCGGAGGCAAGCACGCAGGCGCACGCCGCGCCAAGACGGTCGCGGACGGTATCCCAAGCACCGCGAATCTCCTTGCCGTCGATGCCGTCAAGGCGAGCGACGACGAGCTTGTAGCCGTCCATGTCGATGGCGGAGGCAACGGCGTCGGCGACCTTGTTGGAAGACCCGCCCGTCAGCGCCGCGCGGAGCTTCTTGTCGGCCTCGCCCTTGTCATGCTGCAGCTGAGCGATGCGCGTAGGCACCTCAGAGGGGCGGCACTTGAGCGCATGCGCAGCCTCCTGCAGCTGCTCCAGGCACTCGTCGAGATACTGGATGGCTCCGACCGAGGTCATCGCCTCGATGCGGCGGGCGTTGGAGCCCACGGAGCCCTCGGAGACAATCTTGAACAGACCGATCTCGGCGGTGTTGCGCGCGTGCGTGCCACCGCAGAGCTCACGGGAGAAGGGATCGTCGACGTCATCGGTCGACACGACGCGGACCACATCGCCATACTTCTCGCCAAAGAGTGCGACGGCGCCAGCAGCCTTGGCCTCGTCGATGCCCATGACCTGGGTCACGACCGGCTTTGCGGCGAAGATCTCGGCATTGACCATGCCCTCGATGCGGGCAAGCTGATCGGCGGTCAAGGCCTCGAAGTGCGTGAAGTCGAAGCGCAGGCGATCGGGAGCGACCAGGGAGCCTGCCTGGTTGACATGCTCGCCGAGGACCTTCTTGAGGGCTGCGTCGAGCAGGTGCGTCGCGGTGTGGTTGCGGCGGATGAGCTCACGGCGGCCATGGTCGATGGTGGTCGAGACGGTATCGCCGACCTTGACGGTGCCCTCGACCAGCTCACCGATGTGGGCAACGATGCCACCCTCGTGATGGCGAGCGTCGGTTACATCAAGCGTGAAGCCGTCGGCATCGATGACGCCGGTGTCCGCCGTCTGGCCGCCCATCTCGGCATAGAAGGTGGTGCGGTCAAGCACGAGCTCGACCTTGTCGCCCGCCTCGGCGCTCTGGACTTCCTCGCCCTCGCGCACGATGGCAAGGACGGTCGCGCCGTCAAGGGCGTCCTCCTCGTAACCGCAGAACTCGGTCTCGGGAAGCTTGTCGGAAAGGGCCGTCCACACGTCGTTGAAGGTACCCCATGCGTCACGGTTCGCGCTGGCGCGTGCGCGCTCGCGCTGCTCGGTCATGCAGCGGTCGAAGGCCTCCATGACCACGCCATGACCTGCGGCCTCGCAGATCTCGCGCGTCAGGTCGATGGGGAAGCCGTAGGTGTCGTGCAGCTTGAAGGCGACCTCACCAGGCAGGTCGGCGCCTGCGGGAAGCTTTGCGAGCTCGGTCTCGAGGCTCGCCTCGCCAGCGTCAAGCGTACCGTTGAAGCGCTCCTCCTCGGCCTGGAGGATGCCCAGGATGAGGGCCTTGTTCTCGGTCAGCTCGGGATAGACCTCGGCCATGAGGCGCATGACCTCCTCGGAGTATGCCGTGAGGAAGGTGCCCTCGATGCCCATGAGGCGCCCGTGGTAGACGGCACGGCGCAGCAGGCGGCGCAGCACGTAGCCGCGGCCCTCGTTGCCCGGCAGGATTCCGTCGCCGATCATGAAGGTGACCGAGCGGCTGTGGTCGGCCACGATGCGGAGGCTGCGGTCGACGCGGGCATCGGTGCCATAGGTCTTGCCCGAGAGCTTCTCGCCCACACCGATGAGCGAGGTGAGCACGTCGCCGTCGTAGTTGGTTCCCTTGTGCTGCATGATGGCAGCGATGCGCTCGAGGCCCATGCCCGTGTCGATGTTGCGGTGCGGCAGCTCGGGCATCGAGCCGTCCTCCTGGCGGTCGTACTGCGTGAACACCAGGTTCCAGAACTCGAGGAAGCGATCGCCGTCATCGCCAGGGGCCTCGCCCTCGAACTCGGGACCCTGGTCGAAGTAGATCTCGGAGCAGGGACCGCAGGGACCGGTGGGACCGGCCGCCCAGAAGTTGTCGTCCTCGCCCAAGCGCGAGATGTGGTCATAGTCGACGCCATGGGAATGCCAGAGCTCGATTGCCTCGTCGTCGTCCTCGAAGACCGTCATGTAGAGGCGGTCGACGGGCAGGCCGAGGTGCTCGGGAGCCGTGATGAACTCCCATGCCCAGGCGATTGCGTCGGCCTTGGTGTAGCCACCAAACGAGAAGTTGCCCAGCATCTCGAAGAACGAGAGGTGGCGGGAGTCGCCAATGTTGTCGATGTCACCGGTGCGCACGCACTTCTGGCACGAGCAGGCACCAATCTCGGACATGGTCTTGAGACCCTGGTAATACTCCTTGAACTGGTTCATGCCAGCGTTGGTGAGCAGCAGCGAAGGGTCATCGGGAACCAGCGACGAAGAAGGGTAAAGCTTGCACCCCTTGGACTCGAAGAACTTGAGGAAGTCGTCACGGATCTCGGCCGTGGTCATGGTCTTGTAGTCGGTGCTCATGTCTCTCCTATGATGAAGCTGAAACGTTCCAACTGGGTAATTGTAACTCAGTTGAACGCCCATGGGAGAAACGCCCACGTAGCACACACGAAGGAGCACTGGGGCGCTTGCACATCCCGCGCCGTCGCCACGCCGCCCGTGCATCGGGGACAGGCACCAATGCACGCGGACGTGCAAAAGGGACAGGCTTCCCGCACGACCCGCCCTGCTGATGACACAAAAGAGCCCCACCGCACATGCGATGGGGCTCGTCGCCTTCGTTTTGTCCCGGCAATTACATGAGACCCTCGGGATCCAAGCGCTCCTGGATCTGCTTGAGCACCTTGCGCAGCAGTCGCGAGACCTGCACCTGCGAGATGCCGAGCTTCTCGGCAATCTCCACCTGCGTCAGGCCCTGGTCAAAGCGCATGCGCACGACCTCCTGCTCGCGTGGGGTGAAGCTGCCGATGACGTCCTCGAGCACCATGCGGTCGTCAGAGGCCTCGAGGTCGCTGTCTTCGGAGGCGTAGTGATCGATGACCGACGGGGTATCCTCATCCGCATCCTGGCTCGTGCCCTCGAGCGGCACCGAGCTGTAGGCGGTCGAGGATTCCATCGCCTCGAGGACCTCGTCGACGCTCGCCCCAAGGCGCTCGGCAACCTCGGCAACCGAGGGTGGGCGCTGAAGCTCGCGCGTGAGGTCGTCAGTCGCCTGGTTGACCTTTGCGGAGAGCTCCTGCAGACGCCGCGGAACGCGCACCGACCAGCCCTTGTCGCGGAAGTGACGCTTGATCTCGCCCATGATGGTGGGCGTCGCGAAGGTGGTGAACTCTAGCCCACGCGACGGATCAAAGCGGTCGATGGCCTTGATCAGGCCGATGGTGCCGACCTGGATGAGGTCGTCGAGCGGCTCACCACGATTCTTGAACTTGCTCGCGAGGAATCGCACCAGATTGAGGTGGCTCACAATGAGCTGCTCGCGCGCCTCCTCGTCACCCTCCTCCTTGTACAGGCGAAAGAGCTCGCGCGTGCGCTCCTTGTCCCAAGCGGCCCTGCCTTCGCGCGGCGGGCGCTTTGCCCTCTGGCGGCGACGCTCCTCGGGGTCGCTACTCGCCATGTGCCACTCCTGTCCGCTTGACAAGATGCAGGTACAGGCCGTCATCGCTCACCGCGTGCTCGTCGCAGACCGCCGAAAGGAGCAGCTCGGCCAGCCCAAGCGTGCCGTCCTCGTCGTCGATGTCGCTCATGCCAAGCGTGAACGTGGTGTGCATCTCGCCATCCAGAAGGTCGAACGAGACCTCGCAGGCATCGGGCTTGGTCGCGCAACAGTAGACGAAGCCCTCCTCCGCCGCCATGCGGACATCCTCGACGTCGTCGACGCTCATGTTGCTGACGACGGCGAGGTTTGCCGCCATCATGCGCACTGTCCTTGCGAAGTCCGCCTCGGCAGGAACGCTCAGGCGGACGGTCTGCTTTGCCATGTCCCTACTCCTCGGCATTCTCGCCCGAGACGGGAGCGTAGGTCACATAGCTGGTCTTGTTGGTGGGCTTGGGCTCGCTGACCTGCGGCTGCTGCGGCTCCTCGTCCTCCTGCGAGACGCCCTTGCCGATGAGCTGCTGGCCCTCGGGGATGGTGATGCCACCAAGGCTGGCAACCTTCGACACGACACCCACGGCGGCGCTCGTGGCGGTGTTCACGATACGGGAGGCGGACTCGCCCACGCCGGCAACCCCGTGCGTGGCAGACGAGACGTCACCCAGGATGTTGTTCACGCCATCAAGGCTGATGGTAGCCTCGTCAAGCACCACGTTGACGCGCTCGACCATGGGACCGAGGTCGCGCAGCGTCGGCTGGAGGTCGTCAATGACACCGTCAGCCTTCACGATGAGCGGGGCCGTCTGATCGAGAACCTCAGTCGCCGAGTGGGTGAGTTCATCGATGGTGGTACGAGCCTTGCGAATCGTCAGTGCAAGCTCGACAACCGCCCACACGGCGACGATAGCGAGCACCATCAAGAGAATGCCCATCACATCCATAGTCCAACTCCTTCTTTTGAGCCGCATGCGGCAGGTTAGGCATACATGTGCTTATTCTACCCGTTTACAAACAGTAGTTGATTCTACCCATGCGAATGACGAAAAGCACCGACAGGCGCGAGCAGCACAGATTGCCCGCTCAAGCCGGAGGAAGCCTGTCCCCGATGCACGCCCGCGTGCATCGGTGCCTGTCCCCGATGCACGAGGGGGCTTGCTGCCCAGTCACTCCCCTGCGCGGTCGCGACCCGTCGCCTCGGTACGCCAGGCCTCCCAGCCGCGGGGACCGGGATGATAGAACGCGCCCCGCTCCAGGCCGTCCGGCAGGTACTGCTGGTCGACCCATCCCTGTGGATAGTTGTGCGGATAGAGGTAGGCACCGTACTCGTCCGATCCGGGGCGATGACGATCACGCAGGTGGCTGGGCACCTCGCGACGCGGACCCTCGCGCACCTCGGCGAGCGCCGCGTCGATGGCCGCCTCCGCCGCGTTGCTCTTGGGTGTCAGACACATGTAGATGACTGCCTGGGCAAGGTTGATCCGACACTCGGGGTAACCGATGACCTCGGTCGCCTTGAACGCTGCCTCGGCAATGAGCAGCGCCTGGGGGTCCGCATTCCCGATGTCCTCCGACGCCAGAATGAAGATGCGCCGCGCGATGAACTTGGGATCCTCACCCGCATCGATCATGCGAGCCAGCCAGTAGAGCGCAGCATCGGGATCGCTGCCGCGCATGGACTTGATGAAGGCCGAGATGATGTCGTAGTGCATGTCGCCCGACTTGTCGTAGGTCAGCCCACGGCGCGGGTTAGCCTCGCGCACATGCTCGAGGGTTATCTCCACGGGATTGTCAGCCGTGGGCTCCCCCTCGTTGGGCGTGGCCATTTGGCTCGCCAGCTCGAGCGAGGTCAGAGCCGCGCGACCATCGCCGCCCGCTAGGGTCACGATCTCGGCCAGCGCATCGTCTGCGATGGTGAAGGCCCCCTTGAGGCCAAACTCGTCAGCCATCGCACGGCGCACGAGCTCGGTGATCGCAGCGTCGTCAAGCGGTTGGAGCTCGACCACGCGCGAACGGGACAGCAGCGCCGAGTTCACCTCAAAATAGGGGTTCTCGGTCGTCGCCCCGACCAACACCACGATCCGGTCCTCCACGGCATGAAGCAGCGCATCCTGCTGGGAGCGATTGAAGCGATGGATCTCGTCGACAAACAGGATCGTGCGCCGTCCCGACCCCAGCAGCCTCGACTCGGCCGCCTCGGTCTCGCGCCGCAGGTCCTTGACCGTTCCCGTCACCGCCGAGACCTCGACGAACTCGGCGTGGGAGGTGTTTGCGATGATGCGCGCGAGCGTCGTCTTACCGGTGCCTGCCGGCCCGTACAGGATCACGGACGAGAGCGTGTCGTGCTCGATGGCGCGACGAAGCCATGACCCCTCGCCCACCGCCTGCGTCTGACCGACATACCCATCGAGGGTCTGCGGCCGCATGCGCACGGCAAGCGGCGCGTTGAGCTTGCGCTGGTAGCGTTCGATGTTCGAAAAGAGGGTTTCCATGGGGAGCATTGTAGCGCGAAGCCGTCATGGGTGTTTGGTATCCTATGGTCCCAGCAAGAAACCCACCATCCGCGACGCAAGGAGCAAGCACATGGCATACACGACCGGCCGGCGCCCGCTCATTGGCATCTGCTCGCGTCCGGGCGAAAAGGACCCCGAGCTGTCGTACATCAACTCGCACTATGCCAAGGCGGTTCAGGAGGCGGGCGGCATCCCCGTGGCGCTCCCCTATGGCTTTGAGGCGGCGGCCATCGCCCACGAGATCGTCGACCGCATCGACGGGCTGCTGCTCACCGGCGGAGGCGACGTCAGCGAAGAGGGCTTCGGAGGCAACAACTATGCGGAGGGCTGCGTCGCACGCATCTCGTTCATGAGTGCCGATCGCGACGTCTTTGAGTGGGCGGCCGTGCGAGCCGCATGGGACGCCAACAAGCCCTGCCTGGGCATCTGCCGCGGACTGCAGGTCATGAACGTGTCGTTTGGCGGCACGCTCATGCGCGACATCGCCGAGCAGCGCCCCGACTCGAACATCAACCACCTGCAGCCCAAGCCCTGGAACATCCCCACGCACAGTGTGCGCATCGAGCCGACAAGCTGGTTGGCGCAGATTCTGGGCGGGCTCGAGTTCGAGGTCAACTCGATGCACCATCAGGCCATCGCCGAGCCGTCGCCGCACGGGCGCATCGTCGCGTTCGCGCCGGACGGGATACCCGAGGCGATCGAGTTTGGCGAGAAGAGCTTCTTCATCGGCGTCCAGTGGCATCCCGAGCAGACCGAGTCGATGCCGCAGCTGTTCGAGGCCTTCGTCGACGCAGCACGTTAGCACGGACTGCGCACCGATCAAGTCACGCCGCAGCCCCCGCTCGCCTTACGGCCTCGTCCCATCATCAAAGTAGCTCCGCCTTGGAAACAGCTCGCGAGCCTCCGGGAACAGCGCCTCGCATGTCGCCATGAAATAGTCATCGGTCATGGCGCTGATAAAGTCGCAGACGCACTGGTCGGGGTCGTCCTGCCAATCGTAGCGGCCGTCATAGTATGCAAGGTGACGGTTGAGCGGATCGATGTGGTGCCTGAAGATGGCCGCTGTGCGATCCATACGCTCGAGCTGCTGCAGCTCATGCTGGTACAGGCGAACGAACAGGTCAGCCACCTCATGCGAGAACTCGCCGTTCACCTCGCTCGCACCGTAGATCTTCTCGTAGTTCTCGCGCTTGGCCCGACGCATCTCGGCAAAGCCAGCCTCGCTCATCTCGAGGTGGTCCTTGCCGATGCTGTGCTCGATGATGTCGACGACAAACGCCTTGAGCGCCCAAGCGTTGTAGGCCCCACCAAGACCGTCCTCGAACCCGTCCTGGCCGCAGAGTCCCGCGCGAATCGCATCCTGCCGGTCCTTGCCCACGTACGCGATGATGTCGGACACGCGCATGACGCATCCCTCGAGCGTCATCGGCCGCAGCCGACTGATGGCCTCGTCGCCCCTCTCCCAGCAGCCTTCGACCACGCGGTCGAAGGTGTCGAAGTCGGCAAGGCCGCTCGTCTCGAAACGCTGCTGCTCGAACTCCCCGTTGTGGCAGATCACGCCGTCGAGCGTCTGGAGCGAGATATTGCGGCCGTACAGGACGTCGAGCACGCGGACGCTCTGCACGTTATGAAAGAACCACCGCCCCGTGCGCTCATGGTAGACGTCGTTGAGGAACCGCTCCCCCGCGTGGCCAAAGGGCGTGTGGCCGATATCATGCCCGAGCGCGATGGCCTCTATCAGGTCGAGGTTGAGCCCCAGCGCCCTTCCGATATCGCATGCGACACGCCCCACCAACTGAACGTGCAACCCACGCCGGCACAGGTCGTCATTGGCGCGGAAGGAGAACACCTGGGTCTTTCCGCTCATGCGGTTGTAGGCTGGCATGTGCATGATCTTCTCGGTGTCACGCACGAAGGCCGGCCGGAGCACACTGTCCTGGTCGCGCTCGTCATCACGACGAATGGCCGCGAGGTCACCCGTCGCGTAGCGGCTGTGCCCGCCTGTGGCACGCATCTCTCTTACCTGCTCGACTGTCTGCCGCGAGAGCTCGAGGGGCAGGTCTGGTGCACAGGCGTTAGTCAGTATCGTGGGCATGGCGCCTCCTTAGGTCGACACTAAAGTACCCTACCGTATCCTTCTGACACAATGCATGGGCGTCCGGTGCCGCCAAAGGGGACGGGTCCAGACGCACGACAGCGCACGTCCGGACCCGCCCCCTCAACGGATAAGCCTTGATTAGTGGACGACTCCACACGCAAGCTCGACCTGGTCGTCCCAGTCGGCAATCGTGTAGCCCGTGCCGCAGTTGGCACGAATGCCGCAGAGCTTGCCGCCAAAGATGTACAGGCCAAGGATGACATTCATCTCGGCCGGCTTGTCGCCGCCGCTGACCACCATCATCGACTGCTGCGGGATGTACTCCTGTACGGCGTCGCGCGACTTGATGCTCTTGACCAGGCACTTGCGCCAATCGGCCTTGCTCATGCCGGCCCCCGCGATGATGCCGCCGGAGTCACGGCCATCCGTGGTCTTGATGAGCCACTTGTCCTGGTCAAAGAAGTCAGACAGGTCGATGTAGGGCGTGATCACGTGCGTCTCGGCAAAGTGCGCCTCGACAAACGCGTTCTCCGGGCGAGAGAGCACCGACCGGCACTCCTTGGTACGCAGCACCTCTATGAAGCTCCTGGTGCAGCAAGGCCACGAGCGGTACCCTCCGATGGTGCAGACCAGACCCCTCCTCGTCGCCGAGAACAGCGCCTGGACGCCCTTGCCCCCGTCACGCACAGCCTCGTCGGCTGTCGCGCGCAGCCAGACGCAGGTCACAGGGCCATGGGAGTCGACGAGCTGCTCGCGCCCATCGACCTCCTTGATCTTGAGCTCGGAGAAGCTCGCGGCATTGGCGTAGCAGCCCTCGCCGTGCAGATGCTTGATGAAGGTCTCGGTCTCGGCAGCGCGGGGCGAGCCCTCGATATCGACGATCGCCAGCGACGGGTTCTTGGGATGGTTGTGGCCCTCCTCGGCATTCACCCAGGTACGATACGTGTGGAGCAACTGGTCGGTGCAGGCCGAGACGGGGTCAAAGAACTCGACCTCGTGGAGCTTGGCAAACTCGCGATAGGCGTTGGTTCGCATGATGGCGCGAACGGCCTCGGAGGACACGGCCATGCCGTCAATGCCGCCTGTGGCGATGCCGCAGATCTTGAAGTCCTTGGTCTTGGGGTCAAAGAACAGGTCCACGCGTGCGAGGGGCACGGCCGCATTGCAGCCAGAGGGCACCAGCGTCATGCTCTCGATGGCCGAATCGAAGCCAAACAGGCTGCGGAAGGTGCGGTCACGATGGTACTTGGACATGACCTTCTCCATGATGGACGAGAGGGTCGTGGCGGCCTCCGACAGGACGCCATACTGTGCCTCGTCGAGCAGGACTGGGTTGATGGCACCACGGTAGGCATCCGCCTCCCCATGAGGGTAGGACGCGGCAAGATACTCGTTGGCCGCCACGCGTCCAGCCTCATCGCCCTTCAGGTCTTGCAGGATTTGCAGGTACTCGTCCTGATAGCCAAGCTTGGCCTTCCTTGCCATGGGGGCTCCTCTCTACGGGCACCATCATCTGCCCGCGCGCATCGTCTGGTATGCACGCTCCACAGGGCAGCGTGCTCTCGCGTGGGATAGTATAGCGATTCGACGTATCGCCTTGGTAACGCGATTCGCTTCGTCAAGCTGTCAGTGGGCATACGGCCCTTGTGTGGCACCGGCGTGGCGCAAATGGCACGACTTGCGGCTGCATCACGCGGCGAGGCGCACCTACAGCAGCTCGTCCAGAGGAAGCTGCAGGAGGTCAGGGGTCGTAGAGGAGGATTTGGGCAGCGAGGGCAGCGTCTTTCTCGCAACGGACTTGCCGCTCGCCTTTGGCTTGCCCTTGCGCTTGCGACGCTTTCCCACCGAAGACGGCCTCAGGCTCGGGATTCGAATGACACCGTTGAGGCGCATGGCGATCTGCCTGCAGCCACGCTCGTTGGGATGCTCGTAGCCATCGGCGAGCAGCGCCGTGTCGTGGTCAAGCAACTCGAGGCCATCGATGAGCTTCATCTGCTCATGCGCCGCCACCTGTGTGGCGATGAGCTCGGGAACCTGCTCATGGCAGCTCATGGCGTGCGAGGGCCAAGCCTCCTCGTCGTGCCACAGCGGCGTGAGCACATGCGTGGGAACGTCTGGCCAGAGCCTCGACACCTCCGAGAGGTAAGCGCGTATGTCCATGGAAACGCGCCTCGCCACACAGGTCTCATAGCGATAGTTCTCTCCAAGAGCGATGACGATGCGAGCGGGGTCTATCGAGCCCGCAAGGCCAAAGAGCGACCCGGGCTGAAAGACCTGTCCGCCAAGCCCCTGGTTCACCAGGTCGAGCCCAAGCTTCGCCGCCAGGAGGGAGGGCCAGCTGAAGGCAGGATCCTCCGACACGAAGCCCTGCGCGATGGAATCGCCCAGCACCAGCAGGTGCCTGCGATGCGCCACCGCGCGAACGAAGGTCCCATCGCACCACACGTCACGCACGACGCAGCCACGCAAGGCGGGCAGCCATACGCGCACATGGCGAACGCGTGCCATCCCCGGCAGCGGCTGCAGCCCCAACGCGTCCTCGGGATCGTTGCCGTCCACCTTTACGACCAGCAGCTCCTCACCCTCCGATGGCATGCCATGCCACTGATGGCGGCCGTCGATATCGATCGAGAGGCCATCGTGGGGCATCTCGCCCTGAGGGTTGGTCCGATCGATGACCTCAAGCACCGCACGCGTGCCCTTGGGCTCGGCATCGACGCGGACCTCGAGGGCAACCTCGGACGCATCCGTCTCGAACTCGATGCAGATCCCCGAAGTCGTGCGCGCCATCTGCCTGAACAGCCCCGGGTGCCACGCCTGGCAGCTGCCGAGCGCACGGACCTGGTCATCGGAGAACCGCAGCGGGCGCATCCAGCGAAAGTCCTGCTCGACCGCGCTCACGGCGCCGTGGAGCAGCCCCGCCGCCGGAGCACTCGTCAACAGGCTCCTGGCCTGCTCGTCTGTCAGTTTCTCACGGAGACCCATCGGGACCTCTTTGTTTGAGCTGCGTTTTGATAATGGGCGTTCCCATTCTACGCGAACACGCGGCGCGGGTGAGCCGGGACTCCACACATTTTGGGATTGTTAAGGCCCAAGTGTGGCCCGGGGGACACAGTCCTGTGGTCTCGGGGCGTGTCCCCCGGACCACACTTGGGCTATGCTATCTGATGCGACAGGCAAGACAGCACTACCGGAGGAACCCATGCCCAAGATGCTCTACCTCACCCGCCACGGACAGACCATCTTCAATACGCGAGGCATCGTGCAGGGCTGGTGCGACTCCCCGCTCACCGAGCTCGGACGGGACCAGGCGGAGCTTGCGCGAGCGTGGTTCGAGGAGCGCGGCATCACCTTTGACCACGCATACTCCTCTCCCGCCGAGCGCGCGAGCGACACCGTCGAGATCATCACGCGCGGCGAGGTCCCCTTCGAGCGCACGAAGGGCCTCAAGGAGTTCAACTACGGATGCATCGAGGGAAACTCGTACCAGCTGGTTCTTCCCGGTACCTACAATCCATACGGCGACTTCCTCGTCCCCTTTGGAGGCAACTCGGAGGATGAGGTCATCGAGCGCATGCGCTCCACGCTCGTCGACATCATGGAGCGCCCCCGCCACCAATCGGTCCTCGCCGTGAGCCATGGCGCCTGCACGCGTGCCTTCATCAGCTCCTGCGATGCGACCAGCACGCTACACGTGCCCAACCGGGTCTCGAAAAACTGCACCATCAACGTGCTGGAATATGAGGATGGGATCTTCAACCTCGTCGAACGCTACGAACCGGACGACAGCCTGCTCGCATAGCCCGGAACGCACAGACCCGCAGCGCGCCTCGTGGGCCTACTCGCCCTCGCGAACGGGCTCGTAGATCTCCTCGCCGTCATCGAGGCGCAGCATGAGCAGCTGGCCAAAGCCTGCGCCACCCGCACATCCGCAGTCGATGTCCCAGCGGTCGGCGACCCCGCCGGTCTGCTCGCAGGCACCGACCCGCACCATCTGGCAGAGGCCACGTGCGTTTTTGGCCGGGCGGTCGGGCAGATCTGCCATGTGCTCGAGATAGAGCGTCGGGGTATGGCCCGCAATGACGATGGGTCCTTCGCCCTTCTCGTTGACAAGCCCAGTGGGCACGCTCCAGAAGTCCTCGCGGATCCACATGAGGTCATCGCGATACTGGTCGGCAACGACCTCGTCTATCGCAATCTCGTCCCATTCGGCCACATCCTTGGAAGGGATGCGCCGCGGGTCGATTCCCGCATGAACAAGGAGATACCGCCTGCCACCGACCTCGGCCTGCGCGTACAACGGCAGGGTAAAGAGCCAACGCGCAAGCTCGATCCGCTCGTCGACAGGCAGCGAGCGCAGGCCCTCCTGCGTCGTCTCGCCACCGTTTATCAGCCAGTTGACGCGTGCCATGGTGTCATCTGGGTCGGAGTAGTACGACAGCATCAGGTCCTCGTGGTTGCCCATCAGCACGGTCGTGTTGGGCAGCTGATAGCAACAGCGCACCACCGAGATGGGATCTGGCCCGCGGTCGATCATGTCGCCAAGCATGAATATGCGGTCGTCTGACGTCGGAGACACACGCTCGAGCAGACGGTCGAGCGTCCCAAAGTGTCCATGTACGTCAGAGAACACATATGTTGCCATGCTGGGCATCCTCCAAGTGACGTCGCGCATCGCATGCACGCGTCTCCTACAACAACTTGCTAGCATAGCCCAATTCGTCTGTTTGGGCTAGCGCGGAGGTCTTGCGGGACGGCAACGGCCGATGGCGGCAGCGTGAGCCGGGGCCAGAGGCCAGCCATAGTCTCATCGGGGCGCGGCGTTACCTGCGGCCCAAGGTCCGGTGCGCATGCATGCGCTTGCGACGGACGGCAAGCTTCCACGGCGCAGTGGCTCCGACCTCCACGAGCCTGCCTCCGTCCCTGTGCGCCGCACCCTCGACCTCGCTCACCAGCTCGCGCATGGTCCCCTCGAGGTGCGCCCCCTTAAGACGGCACTCCCACACCACCAGCACGGTCCAGCCCTGCTCCACCAGCAACCGCTGATCGCGCTCATCGCGCAGACGGTTGCGCGCGAACTTCTGCGTCCAGAACTCGACGTTGGTCTTGGGAAGCGGGAGCGCGCAGTGTGGGCATCGATGCCAGTAGCAACCGTTGACGAATACCGCCACCTTGCGACCCGGATAGCACACGTCGGGCTTTCCGGGGGCCTTCTTCCAGTGCAGGCGATACCCCGATAGGCCCGCCTCGCGCAACTTGTGCCTGACCAGCAGCTCGGGCTTGGTGTTCTTGGAGCGGTTCGCCTGCATGACGTGACGTGTGGCCACGCTCACCTCGTGCGGCATGACGTTACTCGGCCGGCTCGTCAGCGCTGTCGGGATCGACCGGGGCACCCGAGAAGTTCAGGTTATTGGTCAGGCGCTCCGCCGCCTCGGCGTCGAAGTCGCCCGAGAAGAACAGCGCCTCCGCATCAAACACGCGCCCAAGGGCCTCCTCGTACAGATCCCAGAAGCTCTCCGTCGAGACAGCCCCGGTGAACGGGTTGGTCCACTCGTTATGGTCCTGATTGGCAAAGGGAGACTCTGCGGAGGCACGGGCGTGGTGCGACATGGCGCGTGCCAGCGAGTAACCGCCCCTGCGCCCCACGCGCTCGATGATATCCAGCGCCTTTGACTTGCGCCCTTTGGGTGACCAGAACACGTGCTGCATGACGCGGAACGACTTCACCGCGTGCGTGTAGGTATCAAGCTCGAGCGTGCGGCTGTACGTCCAGAGATTCATGTAGAAGTAGAGCTTGTCGATGATGGCCAGCACGGCGTCCGAGCCACGAAGCACCTCGCGATACGGACGGTACGTGGCCACCGTCTCGCGCCGCTTCTCGTAGAGGACCATCTCGTCTAGGTCGCGCTCGATCTCGGCATGGACGATCGAGCCGTCCTTGCGCCCAAGCCCGTCGACCCCCGCATCGCAGACGCGATACTGCTCGGCAAACACCAAGGGATGCAGGGAGCTGTCAAGCAGGTAGTGGCACAAGAACCCCGCCGCATACGCGTCGCCAACAGGGCGCTCGGACTTGGTGAGCATCGTCAGGGCGTCGCGCAACGAGAGCAGCAGCTTTGTCGGACGCGCATGATGCATGAGGTCACCCACGCGACTCTGCTTGCCGATGCGCGGATCGATGAGGAGGTAGAACAGCGGGTCAGGCCCCTGGTTGCCAAGCATGAACGCATCACGCGCATCTTTTGACATAAGGTTTACCTGCGAGGAAACCGTATCTGCCGCATCACGGCCAAAGAAGTCATGCGTAAGAATGGCTGGCATCGGATGTCCTTTCACGCTGCGTTCAGTATGCCTCCATGTGTGTTTAGGGTAGCGCAACCAAACCGCCTTGCACAGCCGCCACAGCCAAAAGTGACAAAGGTCGCACTCCCCCACCACACTCGTTTGCGCCGCGGGCTCGGGCTGGGTTGGGACGCGCTCGCATAACAGCAGCCGACGCTTTGCCCACCCTTGGCAGGAGTATCTCGAACGAAGGATTCGCCAATTGATATTCTTATGGCTTATCGGGTGATACCAACCAATAGGGGGACCCATGGCACGCACAAAGTTCACCAAGGCGGAAATCAGCTGGATTCTCTACGACGTGGGCAACTCGGCGCTCGTCCTTCTCGCCACCAGCGTCATTCCCATCTACTTCAACTATCTTGCAGCCAAAGACCCATCGGTCCAAGACGTGGCTGTCGGGGCATGGGGTCTCGCCGAGACCATCGCCTCGCTCATCATCGCACTGCTCATGCCCATTCTCGGATCGATTGCCGACATGAAGGGGATGCGCAAGAAGTTCATCGTCGGCACGGTAGGCATCGGAGCCATTGCCACCATCGCCATGGGATTTCCCTCCAATTGGCTACCGTTCCTGATTGTCTATGTCATCTCTGCGGTCATGCTCAACTCGTCGTTCGTGTTTTATGACGCGTTCCTGGTCGACGCCACGACCGACGAACGAATGGACGAGGTCTCGTCCCAAGGCTTTGCCTGGGGCTACGTGGGCAGCTGCATCCCCTTCGTCGTGTGCCTGCTCGTGGTGCTCAACGCCGAGAAGCTGGGACTCACCATGCAGACCGCCATGCTCATCGCATTCACCATCACCACCGCATGGTGGGTCGCCTTCACCATCCCCATGGTCAAGAACGTCGAGCAGAAGAGCTACAAGCCCTATGAGCCGCACGCCATCGCCCGTGCCATCACGGGCATCGGCACGACCCTCAAGAACATCTGGGCTGACGAGGCGCTGCGCTGGTTCATCCTCGCCTACTTCTTCTACATCGACGGCGTCCATACCGTCATCAAGATGGCCACGAGCTACGGCGCAAACCTTGGCATCGAGGGAACCCAGCTCGTCCTCGCACTGTTGGTCACCCAGTTTGTCGCATGGCCCTCGTCGATCATCTATGGGCGGCTCGGGCGCAAGTTCGGCACCAAGAAGATGATCCTCGTCGGAGTCATCGGCTACTTCTGCATCACGCTGTTTGCCGCGTTCTTCCTCAGGACCGCCACCGAGTTCTGGATTCTCGCCATCTGCGTCGGCCTGTTCCAGGGCGGCATCCAGGCGCTGTCACGCTCCGAGTTTGGCAAGCTGTGCCCCAAGGAGCATGCCAACGAGTACTTTGGATTCTTTGACATCTTTGGCAAGTACGCCGCCATCATGGGCACCGGCCTCGTGTCGGCGTTCACCTTCCTCACGGGCAATCCGTCACTCGGAGTCCTCTCGATCGCCCTGCTCTTCATCATCGGATTCGCCATCATGCTCAAGGTGCCTGACCACCGCTAGGAAGCGCATTTCGTGCATCGGGGACGTGCACGCCAAGGAAAGCCTGTCCCCGATGCACGCCAGCGTGCACGGGTGCCTGTCCCCAATGCACGCGCGTGTGCATTGGTGCCTGTCCCCAATGCACGGGTGCGGCTGCTGTGAGAGCAAGTGCAAACAAGATGATTTGTAGGTGCCAAAAATCCACAAACCGCAGTCGTTTTGAACGTTGTTTGCAGTTTTAGGGCCCCGCTCTTCGACACCACATGAAATCGAGCCTAAAATGCACAACCAAAATGCGTTGTTTGTCGCAATTTATCCATGCCTCTAAAAAAGCGCATACAAAGCTACGCCAGCTGATACGACACGCAAATAACGCGAAGATTATGCTTTCGTCCTGCGTCATTGCTGGCTGTGGCACACGAATCATCCAAAGTCCCACAAGGATAACAACACTCATGCCCTGCAACTGCACTAGGATATAGTTGGCAGATTATTGGGGGCAGGCATATGACGCAGCAAACGGCAGAGCAGCTCGCGGCGCAGGCGCGATCGATCATCGTCACCGGCGATGAACAGGCGTCCGTCGATGCGTTCGCCTCCCTTGCCCCCATCTACGATCAGGTTGCGCCCGTACAGGCAGTCGACCTACTCGAGCGCGCCTGCGTCTTTGGCTCGACACGTGTGGTGTCAGCCGCATACGAGGCGTTTCCCGAGTTCGTATACGAGTCATGGGCACTCGCGCTGGCCCTGCGCTGCGCAAACGAGCCCGTCGCACGCCTGTTGCTCGACCGCGGCGTCGACCTGCTTGGCAGCGTTCACCAGCCGACCACCTATCGCGCGCTGCTTCCGCACGAGGGAACGTTCACGCGCTTTGACCTCACGCGCCAGAGCCCGACGCTCTTCCTCAACCCCATGGACCCAACCGTGTCGACCGAGGTCTTTGAGCCGTTCAGGGGCCGCGCCAACGAGAGCCTCGCAAGCCCCGCATACCGCAAAGACACGGACCTCGCCGCAACCTGCGACCTCGTGGCACGGCTCGCCTCCGAAGGCTGCTTTGACGCAGTCGTATTTGACGACCTGCTTCGCGCCGCCCTCGTACGCGCCTGGCACGCCCTGCGCCACGAGGGCCAGCATGACGAGGAAGTCGCCGAGACCTGTCTTTCCTTTGCCAACCGCATGCTCGAGATGTACCACATGCGCGGGCAAGGGTACGAGTCGCTTAGCCGCATCCTCGGCAACCTCATCGTGCCCAAGGCCCACCCGCGCATCATCGAGTTCGTCTGCGAGCAGGCCCCCGACGTCTTTCTCGAACGCCTGCACGCGCTCTCCTGGCTGCAAAAGGAGGACGAGCTGGTCGCCGGCATGGTCGATCACCTCTCCCCCAGCACCGAGGAGCACAACGGCAACCTCCTGATCATGATGGCCAAAAACGGCAGGATGCCCCAGCTCGAGGCGCTGTCCTCGTGGGAGGACACGCTTACCGCCAGCAACGTCGAGGCTGCGATGGAGGCGGCCTCGAAGGCAGGCCATGCCGAAGCCGCGGCGTGGCTGCTTGCGCATCACCCCAACCGCGCCGCCGGCAGCCAGCACCGCGACGTGTCCGCCGACCTGTCGGACCTCCTGCTCTAGGAACCGCGCATGAACCCCCAGGCAACATACACAAAGACCGGCTCGGGCACAGGGCGGCAGGACCTTACCCAGGACCGCGCGTGGCAGTTGGCGTCGAAAGTCATCGACCTTGCACGAGGCCTGCTGGTCTCCGACAACCCCTTCCTCTCCTCGTCGATTGGCCTGCTAAAACCGCAGCCAGCCGAGCTGGAAGACGCATTTGCCTGCGACGGCAACACGCTCTACGTATGCGTGCCCAAAGTGCTGCAGGACTTCTCCCGCACGCGCGAGGCGCCGGTGCATGACCTGGCCCACGTGCTGATGCACTGCCTTTTGCTGCACCCCTTTGTCGACGCCTCAATCGACGCGCAATCGTGGAACCTAGCCTGCGACATCGTCGCCGAAAGCGTCGTTGCCGAGATTCTTGGAGCGCGAAGCGGCGAACGCGGGGCACAGGTCAAGGCAGTCCTCGACCGGCTCGACAAGGACCTCCCCTCCTCCGTCACCACCGAGAAGCTCTATCGTTCCCTCAAGGATGGAGCCTACGCCAGCGAGCGGACTCGATGGGAGCGGCTCTTCCACGTGGACGACCACCAGCTTTGGCCGCCGAACTCTTTGGCGGATGGCGCGCAGAGCCAGCCCTCAGGTGCCGATGGCGGTGCGAGCAACCAGATGGGAGACTCGCAGCCAACGCCCGCGGGCGCGAGCACACAACCAGTGACACGACCTGACGAGAGCAGTGGCACCGGAAAGAGCAAGGAGGACGCACCATCCGATAGGCAAGCGCCACGCAGCAAGGGCGACTCTCGCGACGCCATGCACGACAGCGAGCAATCCGAGGACGGCGAGCAGGACGGCCGTCCTGGCGACGACCGCACGGGAGCACCTGCGGGCGACTCCCTGACGGAGACGCAACGCGAGCTGGCAGAGAAGGCGTGGGAGCGCGCCGCCAAGAGCATGCGAGTCGACCTCGAGACCATCTCGCGCAAGCGCGGCGCAGGCCTTGGGAAGCTGGTCCGCGAGCTCTCCGTCAGCGCCCACGAGCGGATCGACTACCGCGAGTTCCTGCGGCAGTTTGCAGTCGAGCACGAGGACATGCGCCTCTCCGACGACGAGTTCGACTACATCTTCTACACCTACGGCCTCGACCTCTACGGCAACGTGCCCCTCGTCGAGCCGCTCGAGTACCGCAGCGAGAAGCGCATCCGCGACTTCGCCATCGTCATCGACACCTCCAGCTCGGTCTCGGCCAAGGTCGTGCAGGAGTTTGTCGACGCGACCTTTGACGTGCTCAACAGCGAGGGCGGATTCTTTGCCAAGACCAACATCCACATCATTCAGGCGGACGCGCGGGTCCAGAGCGACGTCAAGATCACATCGCTCGCCGACCTCAACCGCTGGCGACACAACATCAAGCTCTACGGATTCGGCGGGACCGACTTCAGGCCAGCCTTTCGCTACGTGCAGGAACTGCGCCAGTCAGGTGAGTTCGACGACCTCCAGGGACTGGTGTACTTCACCGACGGGTGGGGCATCTACCCCGACCGAATGCCGCCCTACAAGTGCGCCTTCGTGTTCTACGACGAGGACCACCGTCCCGAGCTCGTGCCGCCATGGGCCATCCAAGTGGTGCTGCATCCAGGGGAGTTCGAGAGCATGAGCGTGTACTAGCCACCGCAAGTGCCAGCAACGAAAATGTGCGTTAGGAGCATAGATGAACATACGTGAGGCAACCCAGCAGGTAGAAGGCGCCGTTCGCGCCTATCTCGCGCGTGACGAGCGCGGACTGCCCCTCGTCCCCGACCAGATGCAGCGCCCACTGATCCTCATGGGCCCTCCCGGCATCGGCAAGACGGCCATCGTCGCGCAGATCGCCGAGCGCATGGGCATCAACTTTGTCTCGTACTCGATCACCCACCACACCCGCCAGAGCGCCTTGGGCCTCCCCTACATCGACGACGATGTCTTTGGAGGCCGTTCGTACAAGGTCTCGCGCTACACGATGAGCGAGATCATTGCCGCGACCCACGACGCCATCGCCTCGACGGGCGTACGCGAGGGCATCCTGTTCTTGGACGAGGTCAACTGCGCCAGCGAGACGCTCGCCCCCGCCATGCTGCAGTTTTTGCAGTACAAGACCTTTGGCCAGCATCGCCTCCCGCAGGGATGGATCATCGTCTGCGCCGGCAACCCGCCCGAGTACAACCGCGCCGCCCGCGACTTTGACCCCGCCATGATGGACCGCATGAAGAAGATCGACATCGAGCCCGACGTGGACGTGTGGATGGACTATGCCATCGCGCACGGCGTGCATCCCGCAATCACCACCTACCTCGCCAACAAGCCCAAGAGCTTCTACAAGGTGCGCTCGGCCATCAGCGGAGCCCGCATCGTCACCGCTCGTGGCTGGGAGGATCTCTCTCGCATGCTGCTCGCCTACGAGCACGAGGGGCTCGACGTGAGCATCGCCCTCGTCTCGCAATACCTGCAGGACAGCGAGACGGCGGAGGACTTCTCTCTGTACTATGACCTCTTTGCCAAGTACGAGGACGACTACAAGGTCGGCGAAATCCTCGCAGGCACCGCAGGAAGCGCCATCGAGCACCGCGCCCGCCTGGCCCCGTTCGATGAGCGCATAGCCCTGGTGAACCTTCTGCTCGACGCCGTCATCGACGAGGTGCATGACGTCGACGCCACCGAAGCCGCCCTGCGCGATGTGCGCAGCCTGCTGACCCAGCACAAGGCCGACCTCGAGGGCTTCGACGGTGCGCGGACGATTGACGAGCTGGCCAGCCGCGCACGGGCGGACCTCGACGAGATGCTCGCAAAGGGCGCGGCAAGTGCCTCGGCACAGCGCATCGCCGCCGAAAGGAGCGCGCTGCTCGAGCAGCTCCGCGCCGCCGTCGCGCAGTGGGCGGCCGTCGGCTCAAAGGCGGACTCCGGCGCGGCAAACACCTTCGAAGCGGCACGAGGGCCATTCAACGCAGCAACGCTCGCACTGATGGAGCAGGTCAAGACCGTGAGCGGCCACCTCGACGCGGCGCTGGCCTTCCTGGATCGCTGCTTTGGGGACGGGCAGGAGATGCTGGTCTTCGCTTCGCACCTAGCGGTCGATCCCGTCTTCATGCGCTTTGTCAGCGCACATGGCTCGGATTCGTTCGTTGCCCACAGCCAGGCGCTCATGTTCCACGAGCGTGGACTGGACCTCCTGCGTGAAGTCGACGAGCTTCAGGGGCTCTGATATGTAGATTCATCTGTCAAGAGGCAGAGCGGTCCCAGCCCGAGAATCTTCGGGCCGGGACCGCTTCTCTATGGCTCGCCCCGCCGCGCGCCGCCCGTGGGCGTGTCCGTCTCGACGCACGACTGCTAGTCT
>JAGAVX010000051.1 GCA_017941705.1 Atopobiaceae bacterium | reverse complement strand
CGCGTTCCCTATGAGCCAGGAGAGCTGGTCGCGACCGCGCTCACTGCCCGCGGCGAGGAGCTGGGACGGACAGTGCTGCAGTCAGCCGTGGATGCACGCGTGCAGCTGGTGCCCGAGTCAGACACCGTGCGACCCGGTGAGCTGGTGTTTGTCGATGTTCTCATTGCGGACGAGGCTGGTGTGGTGGAACACCATGACGACCGGCTGCTGCATGCGTCGGCGCTTGGCGGGGAGCTGCTCGCGTTTGGCAGCGCTCGACCCCGTACCGAGGAGCGATACGACACGGGCGTGCACACGACCTACTTTGGACATGCACAGGCAGTGCTACGCATGGGTACGCAGGACCTCACCCTCGTCGTAGACGACGGTGGGCACGAGAGGCGTGTCACCATCGTCTGCGACGGCACCGCCACGAAGCCCCAAACGGACAAACTGCAGCAGTAGCCGCATGGCAAAGGGGCGCCTCCCACGGGAGACGCCCCTCACATGATCGTGCATCAGCGCGGAACTATGCCTTGGGGCACAGGCTCAGCGCCGCCTCGTCGGCGATGACGGTGCAGTTGGTGTGCAGCTGCAGGATCGATGCCGGCACGCGCGGCGTCACAGGGCCGTAGCACATGTCATAGACTGCCTGGGCCTTTGCCTCGCCGTTGGCGATGACCAGGATGGAGCGTGCGTGCATGATGGTCTGAACGCCCATGGTATAGGCCTGGCGCGGTACGTCCTCGATGCGGTCGAACAGGCGGCTGTTTGCCTGAATGGTGCTCTCGGTGAGGTCCACGCAATACGTGCCTTTCGAGAAGACGTCATCGGGCTCGTTGAAGCCGATGTGGCCGTTGTTGCCGATGCCCAAGAGCTGCAGGTCAACATAGCCGGCGGCCTTGACCATGGCATCGTACTCGGCGCAGGCGGCGTCGGCATCCGGGTTGGAGCCATCGGGCACATGCGTGTTTGCCAGATCGATGTTGATGTGGTCAAAGAAGTTCTTGCGCATGAAGTAGTGATAGCTCTGCGGATCGTCGTGCGACAGCCCACGATACTCGTCGAGGTTGTAGGTGATGACCTCCGAGAAGTCGACGTCGTCCTTCTCGTACCAGTCGATAAGCTGGCGGTAGGCACCGATGGGCGTGGTACCGGTCGCAAGGCCAAGGATGGAGCACGGCTTGAGAATGACCTGCGCAGAGATGATGTTTGCCGCCTTGCGGCTCATGTCATCGTAGTCTTTTGCGTGGCGAATCTTCATCTCTTACTCCTTCGTCGTTTGCCAATCTTTCTATTCTGTATAAACCAAACTTAAACCCAACTTGATGCTTCTCGCGCTAGCTATCGATGGCTGCCTTAAACCAGCTGGTAAGCGAGGTGGGATGCGTGATGGCCGTGCCGACGACCACTGCCCAGGCGCCCGCGTCGATGGCGGCCTTGGCATCGTCCGGCGTGTGGACGTGCCCCTCGCAGATGATCGGCAGGTCAGGGAACTCGCTGGTCGCCTGCTGGAGAAGGGCGATGTCGGGACCCTCGTCGAGCGTGGTCTCGATCGCGGGCTTGTTGTGCGACAGCGTCGTGGAAACCAGATCGCATCCGCATGCGACGGCATTGCGAATGTCGTCGATGGTCATGCAGTCAGCCATGACAAACGTCTCGGTCTTTGCGCGCAGACATGAGACGGTCTGCGCGAAGGTGCGCCCATCAGGGCGGGGACGACTGGTGGCGTCGATGGCCACCACGTCGCAGCCCGCGTTCACGCAGGCAAGCGCATGGCGCAGCGTCGGCGTGATGTACACGCCCTCATGTCCTTCCTTCCACAGGCCAATCACGGGGATGTCGACGCGACCCTTGATGGCCGAGATGTCCGAGAGGCCCTGGCAACGAATGGCCACCGCGCCACCAAGCTCGCAGGCACGCGCCATTTGCGCCATGGTCTCGGGATTGCGGAGCGGTTCGCCAGGATAGGCCTGCACCGAGACGATGAGGCCACCCTTGAGGGATTTGATAAGCGGATCCATGGACTTCGAGTCTCCTCTCTTACCTAGCGCAGCTCGCGGTAGGCAGAAACCACCAGATTCTCAACGGCACCGATGAGCGGCGCATTGTCCCCAAGCTGACCGGAGACCATCGGCGTTGTGCGCACGGGTGGCATCGCCTGTCCGTCGAAGCCCTCCCTGAGCGCATCCGACCAAGCGGGACCACACTGCACGACCGAGCCTGACAGGATCACTGCAGCCGGATCAAGCATGTTGCACATCGATCCCAGGACCTCGCCCAGAGCCAGCCCGGCCCTGCGCTCCGCCGCCCGGGCAGCCTCGTCACCATCGGCCGCACGGCGGTCGATCTCCGCGCCGTGCATGGGCGTCCCATCCGGAAGCGTCGGATCGCCGCCAAGACGGATGTACTCGTCGATGATTCCCGGACCCGCCGCGACCGGCTCGAGGTGTCCGGTCGCCCCGCAGCTGCAGGGGACGCCCGCCGCAGCGATGCATGCCACGTGTCCGATGTGGCCAGCCTCGTTATGGCTGCCCAGCATGATGGCGCCATCTTCGACGTAGGCACCGCCGATCCCCGTGCCAACGGCCACGACAAGCACGCTCGCCATCCCGCGGCCGCCACCCCAACGCGCCTCACCCAGCGCATGGGCGTGAACGTCGTTCAGCACGCTGCACGGCAGGCCACATGCGCCCGTCACCTCGGTCGCAAGATGCGTCCCTCCCCAACCGGGCATCAGCTCGTTGGCAAAGGTGATGTCTCCGGTTGCCGGGTCGACCACGCCCGCCGACGAGATGCCGACGCCACACGGAGGCTCGGGAGCGCGTGCTATGGCTGCTTTGACCTGCTCGAGCACGGTTGCCAGCACATGGGCCCCACCGAGCTGCGCGTCGGTCGGGACCTTTTCGACCAGCGAGACCACGGGCTCGGCGCCATCCACCAGCTCGACCAGACCACAGGCGATCTTCGTTCCTCCGATATCAACACCCACATACATTGCCATGTTCGTTTCCTTTCTGGTGCAAAGGGGAGACGCGCTCCCCTCCGTGTATTCGAGACCTGGGCGCAACGACGGCATACGCCCTCGTCTTACAGCAGGCCGTTATCCTCCAGCACCTTCCTGATTGCCTCGACGTTGGCGCCCTCCATGGCCTTGACCGGGCGCGGCATCTGGTTGGAGTCAAAGATGCCCATGAGCCACAGTGCCGTCTTGAAGGCACCCACGCCACCGGCATAGCCCTGCAGGCCGCTTGTCACGTCAAAGATGTGGCTGATCTCGTTGAGACGGTCCTGCTCGGCCTTGACGGTTGCCCAGTCGCCCGCCTGAGCAGCCTTCCACATGCGCACGTAGCCCTCAGGCTCGACGTTCGCGAGGCCGGGGACGCTGCCGTCAGCGCCAGACAGGTAGGCCCCGTCGACCACGATCTCGTGGCCGGTGAGCACGCTCATGGGATGACCGGCCTTTGCGTTGGCCTGACAGAGGTAGCGGAAGGAGATGTCGTCGCCAGAAGAGTCCTTCACACCCGCAAGCACGCCCTCCTCGCCGAGCTTGGCGAGCATCTTCCAGCCCAGCTTGGTGTGCACGCACACGGGAATGTCGTAGGCAAAGATGGGCAGTTCGAGCTCGTCATGAAGCACGCGGAAGTGCTCCTCGTTCTCCGCCGCGCCACCCAGTGCGTAGAAGGGTGCCGTGGCCACGAGCGCATCGGCACCAAGCTGCTCGGCACGCTTACCCTGCTCGATTACACGCTCGGTCTCGGTATCGATGATGCCCACGAGCAGTGGCACGCGACCGTCGATGATGCGCACGGACTCGCGGATGACCTCCTCACGGCGCTCATCGGTCGAGAAGACCACCTCGCCCGAGGACCCCAGCACAAACAGGCCGTTTACACCGGCGTCGATCATGCGATTGAGATTGCGCTCGTACGACGCCACGTCGAGCTTGCGATCGGGCGTGTCGGGAACCACCACGGGAGGAACGACTCCGGAGATCTTGAAGTTGGATGCCATGTACATCATGTCCTTTCAGGTCTTGCTCTCTAAGGCGCCATAGCGCCGGACTAGTGTTGCTCGCTTGGCGTTACCGTCGGACAGTCTACCAAGCCCATAAGAAACGAGATCATCTCGTCCTCGAACGCGTTCACGCGCTCGTGCCCGTAGCGCGGATAGCTGATGCGCCGCACATCGGACATACAGGAGGCGAGCACGTCCTGCGCCTCGGGCGTTGCCTGCAAGTCAAGCAGACAAGTCCCCATCAGCACCGGGCATGCGTACCCACAGGCGATGCGCGCCACATCCAACATGGCACAGGAATCGTCGAGCGCCGCAGGCAGCGGATTCAGCGCACACGCCCCGCTCGCGTCGACAAGCGAGGCGACGAGCAAGGCAATCCCTCCGCCAAGGCCCTCGCCCCAAGTGAAGAGTCGGGACGCATCGATGCCCTCGATTCGCCCTGCCACGTGTGCAAGCACCAAGGCGTCTGAGTAGGTCCGCACAAGGGCGTCAGACGTTCGCGCCTCGATCTTGCGGCCCAACCGAACCGGCTCCTCCCCGTGCGCACGCATGGCAATGCCGAGCCCATCACCCACAAAAAGCGGCTCGTCCACCAGCACGCCACGCACGTCGTCGCGGCACTGAAGGGCGACCACGGCACACCCCAGTGCGACGAAGCGGGTCATGTGATGCCAGCCACGCACGCCGCGCGTGGCATCGTGAAACATCAGAACCACGGGATGCTCACCCGGAGTGGCGGGTACGACGACGCGCGCCCTTAACTGCCCGCCATCGACGGCCTCACAAGAGAGTTCCTGGTAAAGAGCGTGGGGGTTGCCCAGCTCGACTGGCGTGAGATGCAACTCGACTTCACTCGCATGGCGAGAGGCGCACTCGCATGTCACGCGCCATTCGGACTGCACCGTAGCGTTGTCCGCACTCATCGGGCACCCCCTTCCTCGTCACATGCGCAGAAGAAGTCGATCAGCAGGTCATCGAACTCCTGTATCTCCTCGTGGCCGCGTCCCGGATAGAGGATGCGCGTCTTAGGACAGCGCAGTTCGTTGTACACCGCGCACTGTGTCTGCGGTGGGCACACGGTATCGGCTAGGCCCGTCCCAAAGAGAACCTCGCAGCGCACAAGATGGGCGAAGTTCTTGGTGTCCACGTACGCGAGCTTGCCAAGCCACTCCTGCTGGTGCTCCCCCGTCGGGTCGAGCCAGCGCGCATGGTAGCGAAGCCCCTCGTAGGCAACGAGATCGGCGCCGAGCTCCATGACCGCACCAAAGTCGGAGAGGAACGGATAGAGAATCGCAGCCCTACGCACGAGGTCGGCGTTGAGCGCACAGCACGCAATCCCAAGACCACCGCCCTGCGATGCGCCATTGACGAACACGCGGGACAGGTCGAACAGCCCACAGGCACGCACGATATTGCAGAGGATGCGAATGTCCTGATGAAGCCTCACGTAATACAGGCCATCAGCCGGACCCTCGAGACCTGCCGCCAGATGCCCCGCAACAGTGGAACCCAAGAACCCGCCGACATCCTGGCTCTGACCGCCCTGCCCGGGACAGTCGAGCGCAACGACCGCGCAGCCCATTCCCACGAACGACGCCTGTTCGAACCAGCTTCTGGTGGCCCCGGGATACCCGTGGAACTGCAGCACCACCGCCGGCAGCTTCTGCACCGGCAGGAGCACACGGGCATGCAGCCGCGCACCACCCATGCCGACGAACCACAGGTCCGCGCAAGAGCAGCTGGCAATCGTGCGTCTCTCGTCAGGCACCAACTCGTAGTCGAGCTCCACGGCATCCGCCTCGGCCATGCGCTCGTCCCAGAACGAGTCAAAGTCAGGAGGGCATGCCATCAGCCCACGATAGCCATCAAACTGAGCAAGATCCTCTGGCGCCACCAGATAACCTCCTGGTCAAAGAGACTCTCAACAACGGACAACCAACAAGTGCAAACGGGCATGCAATTCAATCTGCCCCAGGGCACAACGAGCTGCCGCTTCGCGCGGCGGCGCCTGTTCACCCCAAGCTCGGCGAATGACGTACGTGCTGTCTGGGCGGGCAAAGGTCGGTCGCGAGTTCCACAGCCCAGTCTCAGGCCGTCGTGCGGCCTCTGCACGACGGCCCGAACTGCGGCGAGGACTGTCTGAGCAGGCGACCTTTGCCCGCCCAGACAGTCCCGATTCGATCTAAGCGCCCAGCTTGGGATGCAGCAGCGAAGGCGCCGCACCCAGCAGCAGCTTGGTGTAGTCGTCCTGTGGGTCGTTAAAGACCTGCTCCGCGGTACCTTCCTCCATGATCTGGCCGTGGTTCATCACCACGATGCGATCGGAGATGTAGCGCTCGGTCTGGATGTCATGGCTGATGAACACCATCGCAAGCCCCAGCTCCTGCTTGAGGTCGGTCAGAAGGTTGAGGATCTGCGCGCGGACGGACACGTCAAGGGCCGAAGTCGGCTCGTCAGCAATGATCACGTCGGGGTTGAGCGAGAGCGCTCGGGCGATGGCGACGCGCTGGCGCTGACCGCCTGACAGCTGCCCAGGCAGCACCCACATGGCCGAGCTGGGCAGGCCCACGAGCCCAAACAGCTCACGTACGCGCGCCTCCCGCTCCTCCTCGGTGCCTACCTTGTGAACCACCAGTGGGTCCAGGAGCTGATCGTGAACCGCCATACGCGGGTTCAGAGCGGTAGCGGGATTCTGGAACACCACCGACACCACGCGGCCGATCTTCTTGCGCAGGTCAGACGTGCGCTTGGTGACGTCCTCACCCTTGAAGTACACGTGACCGGACGTGGGGGACTGAAGGCCGCACATGACGTTGGCGGTCGTTGACTTGCCGCAACCCGACTCGCCCACGATGCCGATGGTCTCACCGGGCATGAGCTTGAGCGTCAGGTGGTTCACGGCCGTCACGAGATTGGGATGGAAGATGGAGCCCGTGCGCGTGCGGAAGATGACGGAGATGTCGTCAAGGTGAATGATCGGCGTAGCCTCTGCCATTACTGGTCGCCCCCTTCCTTGAGCGTGCTCTCGGCAGCCTCGATAAGCTCCTCGAGCGCCGCAGTCCTGTCCACTTCTTCGCCAGTGACCGCCTTGATGGTGTCCTGGATGCTGGCCGTGGCCTCGTTCAGGCTCTCCGTGACCATCTCATGCACGGCGTCGACCGCACCGGGATCATCGTAGTCGGCGCGAGAGGTGATGCCGTTGGCGGCGAGCACGTCATCGGGAAGCTCGGCAATGTAGTGATTCGTGGTTCCCTTGACGAGCTTCATGACGGGCTTGACGTCCAAGCCGACGGTCGGGTGGCTGGAACGCGGCGCAAAGCGGTCGCCCTTGGGGAAGTCGGCCGGACTGGGCACCGAGCCTGGCACCTGGTGGAGGCGCTTGCCGTCGTGCGCCTCGATGGACAGCACCGAGCCGAGCAGGCCCTGGGTGTACTCGTGGCGGGGGTTGGTAAGCAGCTCCTTGGTCGGGGCAGACTCGACGACCTGGCCGGCGTACATGACGGTGATCTCGGAGGCAACCTCCGCGACCAGGGCGAGGTCGTGGCTTACGAAGATCATGGCAAAGCCAAGCTTCTTCTGAAGGTCGTTCAGCAGCTTGATGACCTGCTTCTGGACCGTCACGTCGAGTGCGGTGGTCGGCTCGTCACAGATGACGAGCGACGGGTCGCGGGTCAAGGCCATGGCGATGATGACTCGCTGGCACTGACCGCCGCTCAACTCATGCGGATAGCTCTCGAGCGTACGTTTGGGATCGAGGCCGACCAGCGCGAGCAGCTCCTCGGCAGAGCGCGTGCCGCCACGGCTCGTGAGCTGCTTCATCTGGGTCGAGATGAGCATTGAGGGGTTGAGGGCCGACAGGGAGTCCTGATAGACCATGGCGATCTCGCGACCCAGGAGCTGACGATGCTCCTCGGGGGTGAGTTTGAGCAGGTCCTTGCCCTTGTACAGCACCTCGCCCGTGATGCGCTCGCCGGGGTCGGTGAGGTTCATGATGACCTTGGTGGTGATGGACTTGCCACAGCCGGACTCGCCGACCAGCGCCATGCACTGCCCGGGACGCACATCAAAGCTGACATTCTCCACCACGTTGACGTCACCATGATTGGGGAACCCGATGCAGAGGTTCTTGACTTGCAACAGCGGCTCAACCGTGTAGTCGGGCACACGCCGATCGGTACGGGCGAGCTCGACGGTGCGCAGGGCGCCAAGGCGCTCGGCGAGGGTGTCCGCCTGCGCGGCATATGCGCGGACGGGGTCTGCGACCAGCAGGTCGGCCTCACGACGGCTGTCAGCGTTCTCGGTGCTCACGGGAGCCGAGGGAGCGGCTGCCATTGCGTCGGTAATGCCCTCAGACAGGATGTTGAGCGCAAGACAGGTAAACATGATGGCCATGCCGGGGAACAGCGCCTGCCACCAACGGCCAGCAAGGACGCCGTTGCGCGCGTCGGCGAGAATGTTGCCCCACGTGGGAGTCGGCTCCGAAATGCCGGCCGACAGGAAGGTCAGTGACGCCTCGAAGATGATGGCGTCTGCCACAAGCGTGACGGTGAAGACCAGAATGGGCGCAGCGCAGTTGCGCAGCACGTGCTTGATGAGGATCCAAGGAGCCTTGGCGCCACTGACGATGACGGCGCGCACGTAGTCCTCGCCATACTCGCTCACGATGTTGGCGCGTACGATGCGGGCGATCTGCGGCATGTACATGAAGCCGATCGAGAAGATGATGGCGGGAATCGACTTACCCAGAATCGTCACGAGCACGGCTGCCAGGGCGATGCCGGGCACCGACATAATGATGTCGAGAATGCGCATGATGACCTCGGAGATCGCCTTGCGCGAGACGGCCGCGGCCGCACCGACGATTGAGCCCGTGACCAAGGCAAAGAGCGTAGCGCCAAAGCCGATGACCAGCGAGATCCTACCGCCGTAGAGCATACGCGAGAGGATGTCGCGGCCCTTGTCGTCGGTACCAAAGATATGGGCTGCGTCAGGGGCCTGACGTGCCATGCCGATGGCATACGGGTCGTAGGGCGCGATGAGCGGTGCGAGCACGGAGAGCAGCACCACGATGGCGAGAATGCCGAGTGCGATCTTCGAGCTGAGCTTCATGTTCTTGATGCCCTCGAACTTGAGGCCCTTTGCCGCCATGCCCTCGAGCTTCTGTGAGTTCTCTTTTCTGGTTGCCATGGCTACACGCTCCTGATCCTGGGGTTGATGAGCAGGTACAGCATGTCAACCACGATGTTGATGATGATGAAGGACAGGGCGACCACGATGACGACGCCCATGACCAGCATCGGTTCGTTGCCGCTGACGCCGTCGAGGATTGCCATGCCCATGCCGGGCAGATTGAAGATGACCTCGATGACCACAGCACCTCCCATGAGGTAGCCGATCTTCATGCCCAGCGTGGTGACAGGTGTGATAAGGGCGTTGCGCAGCACGTTGCGGCCCACGACTACGGCCTGGGGCAGACCGGAGCCCTTGGCGGTGCGCACGTAGTCCTTGTCGAGCTCCTCGACCATGGCAGTACGCACGATGCGCGTCATCTGCCCCGTAAGCGGGACGGCAAGCGAGACCGCCGGCATGATCATGCGCTTGAGGTAACCCACGAAGTTCGCAGACGGGCTCGGCAGGGGACCGGATGCCGGAAGCATGTGCAGATACGAGGAGAACACGAGGATGAGCAGGACCGCCAGCCAGAAGGACGGCGTGGCCAGCCCTGCAATAGATAGTATTCGGATCACCTGATCGGGCCAGCCGTCACGGTACAGAGCGGCGATGATTCCCAACAAGAACGAGACCACAGCGCCAATGAGCAGGCCAAAGAAGGTCAGCTGCATGGTAACGGGCAGTGCGGTCTTAACGCGGTCGGCAACCGGGCGACGCTGTGCGCTGTAGGTGCCAAGCTCGCCGTGCATGAGGTCGCCCATATAGCGGACGTAGCGAACCGGCCAGGGATCGTCCAGGCCGTAGTCCTCATGGTACTTCTGGATCTGCGCCGGCGTCGCAGACTCTCCCAAGGCCTTGTAGGCGGGGTCGATGGGCGAGAATGACATGAGGAAGAAAATGAGGAACGTGACGCCTATCGCCATGATGGGCAGGGCAACCAAGCGTCGTCCCACAAGCCGAATAAGATTGTTCATACCGTCTCCCCTCCCTTTATCTCGTGATTTGCATGAGAGGGGCCCGGGCGGTCGCACGCCCGGGCCCCCGTCAAATCAGTGCGATGTCAAAGCTGGCATCTATGCGGTTTCATCGCCGGCATCTATGCGGTTACGGTAGCGACGTCCGTGAGCGCGACGCCAGTGGTGCCGATGCCAGAGAAGCCCTGGACGGCAGTGCCAGCGGGGCTTGCAGTCGCGCTCCAAGAGGCCGTCGGGGTGATGACCTGCAGGACCGGGTACAGGACGCAGTTGTCGGCGAGGATGTCGAAGCACTTGTTCCAGAGCTCCTGCTGGTCATCGCCAGTCTTGGTGAGAGCCTCGGCCATGGTGGCGTTCAGCTCCTTCCACTCGTCGGAGGCATTCCAAGCGCAACGGGTCTGCATCCATACGTTGTCACCGAACCACCAGTTGAGCAGCAGGTCGGTGTCGCCGCCGAAGCAGGACGGGTCGCCCGGGGCGATGAGGATGTCCCAAGAGTCGTCGGCCTGGTCGATGGCGGCGTAAGTCGCCGGCGACTGGTCGGAGGTCAGGTTGACATTGAAGCCAAGCTCCTTGAGGTCCTGCTGAGCCTGGGTACCCATAGCGACGACCTGCGCGTTGTCGGTGGTACGAAGCTCGAGCTTGCCAGCCTTGGCACCGGACTCCTCAAACAGGCTCTTGGCCTTGTCGAGGTCATACTCGTAGACCGTGGAGGCCTTGTGGTACGCGGGGAACGACTCGGGCAGGTAGCAGGTGGGCTTGCCAGCGAGACCAGAGAAGGCGTTGGTGATCATCTGATCGGTGTTGAGGGCATACATGACGGCCTGACGCGCCTTGACGTTGTCCCACGGAGCCTTCTTGACATTGAACATGATGAAGCGGGTGCCAAAGCCCTGAACCTGATCGATGGTGCAGCCAGCAGCCTCGACCTGCTCGATGGACTCGGGCGGCACGGACTCGGAGATGAGCGTCGAGCCCTCCTGCTGGGCAGTCACGCGAGCCGTGGGATCGGTGAGGGCGTCGATGCGCATGTCCTTGTCCTGCGCGGGATGCGCACCGTTGTAGTTGGGGTTGGGAAGCAGGGTGACGTAGGTGTCGGAGACCTCGTCGTACATCCAGGGGCCGGAGCCGATCGGCTTGGCGGTGGCCTCCTCGACGGTCTGGCTGGCAGGAACGACCTTGATGATGGCAAGACGGTCCTTGAGCAGCGAGAACTGCGGGATGTTGACCTTTACGGTGAGGGTCTTGTCATCCTTCTTCTCGATGCCGTCGATGGCGGTCAGGAACGAGATGTACATGCCACCCTCAGCGTTGCAGCGCTTGAATGCCTCGACGACATCCTCGGGAGTGACGGGGTCACCCGTGGAGAAGGCGGCACCCTCGCGCAGGGTGATCTCGGCGGTGTTGTCGTCAACCCAAACGGGGTCGCCGACGCACAGGCCATCGGAGGTGCTGTAGTCGTGGAAGTCGATGTCGTACAGGCCCTCGACGACATTCATGTTGGCGCTCAGGCAGAAGGCCGAAGAGCAGTTGTTGGGATCGAACGAGGACGGCTGATACGCAGAGCCGACCGTCAGGCTGCCGCCACCAACGGTGCCCTGGACCTCGGCGCCACCATCGGCGGAGCCGGAGTCGGTAGAGCCGGAGCCGCCACCACAAGCGGCAAGGCCGAGCATTGCTGCCGCACTACCAGCGGCGCCAATGAACGTGCGACGTGAAAGGTTCGTGTTCTCTAGCATTGTCTCTCCCATTCTTTCTGACGTGAACGGCAGCGGGCGCCGCCGTCTACTCCCCACTTCAAAACGCATGAATCGCTTGCTGACAGTTCCCGTGACCGCAAGGAGCCAACCCAAGGCCCCGCCGGTCGACCAGACTCTTCCACTCAAAAGAGAGTGATGACTCGAGTCTTCAACTCATGACAAAAGATAACATCGCTTGTGATAACTTTTAACATTGCTAGTGACAAATTTTGTGAATGGCATGAGAATGAAGCTGAACGTACAGCATCGGAACCCCTGCATGGCACTCCTTGCGCTGTCTGGCACCTTGTTCGTACGCTAACGGGGATAATCATCCGTTCGCCCATAAAGAGCAACAACAGTTAACAGCTGACTGTTAAATCATGTTACTATTCTCCCCAGGAATGATGTAATCCGAGCACCGGGAGGCAGATCGGCCATGAGTCCAGTTGAGCGACGCGCAATGATCTTCGAGCGTCTCCAGCGGGACGGCAAGGTCAATCTGGTCAGCCTCGCCAACGAGCTGGGCGTGTCATCCATGACGGTCCGCCGCGACCTGCACCTGTTCATGGAGCAGGGCATCGCGACCATCAGCGCCGGCACCGCACACCTCATCGACTCAAGCGCCAGCAGCCCGCTTGGCCAGACAGCCATCAAGATCGCAAGCCACAGCACCCAGAAACAGGCTATCGGAAGCGCCGCGGCACAGCTCATCGATGACGGCGACACCATCATCGTAGACTGCGGATCAACCACGCTGCAGCTGCTCAAGAACCTCGGCTCCAAGCGGGTCACCGTCATCACCAACTCGATTCCCGTAGCCAGCATCGTTGGCAGCAACCAGGGCATCAAGCTGATCTACGCACCCGGCGAGTACAGCATCGACTCGACCGGCATGGTCGGCCCGCTCACAGTCGATTTCTTCCATACCGTCCGAGCCGACAAGGCATTCATAGGCGCCCATGGCTTTGATGCGGAAGGCGGCGTCAACGAGCCCGTCCTGGGCGACGCCACAGCAAAGCGCGCCATGCTTGACGCCGCACGCCTGTCATATCTCATGGCCGACAGCAGCAAGTATGGAAACGTGCACCTTATGGCCCTGAGTCGACTGTCCGACTTCTCGTGCGTCATCACAGACAGCAACTTCCCCATCGAGAAGCGCCCCGAGCTCGAAGCCGCATGCAACGAGGTCATTTACGCCGAGTAGGGTTTCCTTCCCCGCAAGCAGCCCAAAGCACGTATGATGGTCCCATCGCAAGCGCCATACGTGAGGAGCCATGCCATGAACGAGACCCTAAAGACCATTCGCGAGCGCCGCAGCATCCGCAACTTCACCGACAAGCCCGTTCCCAAGGAGCTCGTCGAGCAAATCGTGGAGGCCGGCATTTGGGCGGCCAGCGGCAAGAACGGCCAAGCGCCGATCGTCCTTGCGATTACCAACCCCGAGCTGGTCGCACGCCTGTCCGACATGAACCGCAGGATCGGTGGCTGGCAGGAGGGGTTTGACCCGTTCTACGGGGGCAAGACCGTGCTTGTCGTGCTCGCTCGCAAGGATGCGGCGCCCACCTATGTCTATGACGGCAGCCTCGCCTTGGGCAACATGATGCTTGCCGCCGAGTCGCTCGGCGTGGGCAGCATCTGGATTCACCGCGCCAAGCAGGAGTTCGAATCCGACGAGGGAAGGGCCATCCTCGCCGAGCTGGGCATCGAGGGTGACCTTGAGGGCATCGGCCACTGCGTCCTGGGTTACGCCGCCGAGCCCGCCAAGGACATCCCCCGCAAGGAAGGCCGCGTTTTCTGGGCCGAGTAGCGCCCATCATGGACAATGTTGGACTTATGCGTGAATTTTCAAGCACCCCTCGAGTATCCGGGCAACAAAAGCGCAGGTCGCTCGAGTCTAATACTCGGGAGGGCGCCAAAAAATCACGCATAAGTCCAACAACATCCACCGGCATGCCGGTTTGGGGCATAAGAGGCCCCTTTCGAGCACCAAAGGGACCAACGATATGGACGAGGGGCTCTTATGAGCTATCTGTTTGGCATGGCGCAGTGCGCGTATCCCCACGACGGGAATGTACTTGCACAAGTGAGGAGGTGTGTCATAGCCGCAGCCTCCGCGGGCGTACGGTTGTTGGCGTTCCCGAGAACCTCATGTGCCCACACCCGCTTGACCCTATAGAGCTGCGCGACCTAGCAGAGCCACTCGATGGCCCCTTTGCCACGCAGATGTGCGACCTCGCACGCGACAATGGCCTGTGGCTTGCATTCACCATGAGCGAGG
>JAGAVX010000002.1 GCA_017941705.1 Atopobiaceae bacterium | reverse complement strand
GACCTTTGGCTCTTGCCCGCCAAAGAGGTGAGTCACAAAGCGTTGCACGCTTACGAGCGAACCAGTGGCGTAGGCGATGCATCCCATGCCCAAGACCAAGGCGATGGCAGCGACTGCCGCTGCAGCCAGGGACAGCCGCCTCGAGCGCAACGGTTGTGCGCCGGGCTGCGCTCTTCAGCTGGTCTTTGCAGGCGTTGATGGCGGCCCGAATGATCCAAGCGCGTTCGTGCTCGGGGCTGGAGAAGGTGGGGGCGTGCGTCATGGCGCGTAGCAATACCGTCTGACATATGTCTTCGGCATCCGCTGTGGTGTGCAAGTAGGTGAAGCTCAGCCGCAAGATCATGTCGGCATAGGTTGCAACCAGGCGCTCTGCCTGCGCTTGGTTGAATGCGCCGCTTGGCGCTTGCGGTTCTGTTTGCCTCACGTGCTCGCCTCCTCTCGTGTCTACGGTGATAGAGAGCACTTCCTACCTACAACACGACTGAGCGGCGCAAAACCTGACCGAGGTTCGATAAAAGATTGTCTTACGTGTCTTACGGTATGCTATCATGGACTAAGGAAAGAATCACAGGGGGGTTGATGCCATGCCCATGACCGTCATAAACGCACGTGTGGATGCTGAGGACGCCCGGCTTGCACGACGCGTGTTGGAGCGAGAGGGCTTCAACATGTCGTGGGCCATCCGCACGATCGTAGAGTACATAGCACGAACCGGCACGTTGCCACAGCTTGGCACAGAGGGGGATGCCCTTCAGGTCGCACAGCAGACTACGGACTTCTTTGAAGCGCTTCCATTTGAAGAACCTCCCCAGAACTGGGGTGATGTGAACATCGATAGGCAGCTCATTAACGAAGAGAGGCAGAGGCGCCTTGGCTAGAAGACGTCTGCTCATTGACACCAATGTGCTCATCGACTACTGCGACAAGCAGCGTCCTTGTCATGACGATGCAGTCAGGCTGGTGCATGCGGCAGCTACGAAGGGAATTGAACTAGTTGTGCTCGTCTCGTCGCTCAAAGACCTCTACTACATTCTCTGTCGTCGTCTTCAGAGCGAGCCGCTGGCACGTAAGGCAACCGAAGTTGCCTCGAAGAGTGTCTTTACGGTGGTTGACCTATTGGCGCCGTATGCCTCGCTTGCCCTTGCATCTGACGAGCCGGACTTTGAGGACGGATTGGTGCGTACCGCAGCCGAGCAGATGGGTGTAGAAGCAATCGTCTCTCGCGATGAGAGGGCATATGCTCATGCGCGCATGCTGCGACTGGATGCACGGGAGGCATTGGAGCGTCTCGTAATGTGAGATCAGATTTCGCCGCAAGGTCTTTGATGCTGTTGCTTGCGTGCCCGTGATCGTTTCTATCAGAACCCTTCCATACGGCGTACCTTGCGCATCTCGGCACGCCTGCGCGCGGCAATGCACTCCTTGTGCTGCTCGTCGGTGGTGGCTTCGAGTCCCCACGGCACCGGCACAGGGTGACCGTCTGCATCGACGCAGACTTCGGTGAGATAGGCGTGGTTGATCATCGTGCGCTCTCCGGTTGCGGGGTCCTCCACGTAGCTGTCAGCACGAACCTCCATGGACGTCTTCCCCACATGAGTAACCCATGCCTCGATGACCACGATGTCGTTGAGCCATGCCGGCGCCTTGAACTCAAGCGTGTCGATGGCGGCGGTGGTGATGCCAATGCCCGCATGTCGGCGTGCTGCGATGCCAGCCACATCATCGATCCATTCCATCAGGCGACCGCCAAAGAGGCGGTTGTAGCCGTTGATGTCCTCGTGGCGAACCATGTACGTGGCTACCGAGAGTGACGAGCCCACCTGCTTGATGCCCATCGGATACTGCTTTTGATCTTCCATGCGAGGACTCCTAGCCGTCATGACGTGTCGTATGAAAGATTGTATGCGCTTGCGTAAAAGCCTGCCAACCTGCCACCTGGCCAAAGGCTATTGCGTGCGATTTACTCACAATATGGTAGCTTGTGAGTAATTCTCTTATAAAACCCCAGTTGACTTAGAGCAAATTACTCACAACATACTAGGTTGTGAGTAATTTTGTGGCACGCAGCTTGCAAGAGAGGCACGCGGGAGACCCCGCCAGCAATCCTATGCGATGCCCAGCGAGCGGTAGTTGGGGTCGCGGAGCTTCTGCAGGCAGAGGGCCATCTCGCCCAGGTAGACGCGCTCCACGTAGTCATCGACCACGTACAGGGGAGGGATGAGCTCGTCCGGCAAGCCCAGAAGCGGTCCGCGGTGGCCGCCCAGTATGCAGCGATCGTCGTTCTCTGGAATGTCGGATGCCAGTGCCACACGAAGCTCGTCCATGTCATCAACGGTGTCGACCGCCAGGAAGAACGCCTCGGGCGCGACGAGCGATATACCGCTGAGCAGCACGTTGCGGGCGATCTGGAACATCCCTTCCTCGCTCCAGAGCATCTCCTCGTAGCTTGGGTTGTAGCGAAACAGGCTTTCGTAGTACTTGGGCTCGCCGGCGAGGTTGTGCCGGCCCTTGAGCAGCGTGCCGTCGATGACGGTGCCGAGTCCGCCCGCCACGTGACCAAACTCGTGGCGATAGAACATCACGCTCTCGTACTTGTCCTGGCCAACGTAGCAGCCCACGGCAGCTGCGTTGCAGTTGTTGTCGACGGAGGTCCTGATGCCAAAGCTCTCCTGTATGTGGCGACCGAGGTCATAGTCCTCGTCAAACTCGTTGGGAAGGCTCACGACGCCGTGATACGCGACGCCGGGCACCGCAATGCCGATGATGTCAAGGTCTTTCACGCTCACGCCCCGCGCGTCCATCGTCTCGAGGAGGTCCTCGACGTCGCGATAGTCGAGCTTGGGTTTTCGTACGGACCCCTGTGTCGTCACGACCCCATGGTCGTACAGACGATACCCAAGGCGCGAGTACGTGCGCATCGTGAACAGCGTGATGATGAGGATGCGTCTGTCGTTTGACAGGTCTCGCGCGACCCGGACGCTCTCGTGCTGATTGGTGGGCTGACTCGCCTCGCGGAAGGCATGCATGACCAGACGCATCGCCCCAGCCGCGTCATAGCTGCCGAAGATCTTTCCCGGAATCTCAAAGACGAATGCCTCTGGGTGGGCTTCTATCATTGCGGTGCGGCGGTGGCTTGCCTGTGGAGCCAGCAGAATCGCTGCGTAGCTTTCGTCGGACTCAAGCGCTCGTTCGACGGACTTCGCGGTGAACTCGTAGTCGAGCGAGAGGGTCTGTGCGACCTCGTTCATCTTTGCGGCAAAGTACGAGGTGGTGATTGCCGAGGTGCAACAGAGCAATATGTGGCTGGTGGTGTGGCTGGACTCGTCTTCGAGGGCCTCGACCATCTGATAGAAGAGGTCCTGTGCGCGGTTGAGGTCATCGAGCAGCACGTGCAGGTAGAAGATCGACTCCCCATCGGAGGTGCGCACAATCTGGTACTCGGCGATCTCGAGGTCATTGCCATAGGGATAGAAGATGATCTCCGCCGTGGCAGTACCAGCTTCGATGCGCACGTGGTCATCATCCGTCATCGTTGGCGTCGCGTCGCAGACGCGCTGGTTGAGAATCCAGGCGCGGAAGGCCTCGCCGTTTTCGCTCATGGTCTGCCCCTCGGTCGACTATCCATGGACACTTACACCATACCTGCTGGCAGGAGGTATGCACAAAGGTTTATCCCCTAGCGTGGGGACGCAAAAGGTACAGCGGAGCCAGACACCGCTTCGTGCTGGCCCCGCTGTGCTCTTGCGGAGAATGTGCTGTGTGGCTCTAGCCCTGGGCGTGCAGCTTTGCGCGGATGCGGTCGGAGACCTCCTGCGCGCGCTCCTGCGAGGTCTTGTAGGCGCCGTCGACGGTCATGATGCCACGGCCGATCATGACGATCTCGGGCTTGAACTTGAGCACGTCGTCGAGGTTGTCCTCGTTGATGCCGGTGCCCAGCGCGAGGCCCGAGTGAATGAGGTTGCGCTTGACGGCGGCGGCGCGCTCGAGGGGGCGCATCTGGAAGATGGACATCTTGGTGGGCTTCATGAGGTCGTACTCGTGCTCCATGAGGAAGCCGGTCGATACGTGACAATAGCGCACGCCCAGCTTGTCGACCTCGGCGGTGCGCTTGCCCAGGTTGCGCACGCCGTCGAGGTCGCACATGATGGCTCCACCGTACTCATGCGCGTGACAGACCATCTGCTTGATCACCTCGTCGGGCGCATAGGCCAGAACCGACACGATCGACGCGCCGGCCTCAAAGCAGCGGCGCGTGACGCCCGAGCCACCATGGAAGACCTTGGCGTCCACGGCGATCTTGAGGTTGGGGTGGGCGGCGTGGATCTCCTTGACCACGTCAAGGCCAAAGGTGATGAGCTCGGGGTATCCGACCTCAAAGATGTCGATGTGGTCGGCCATGATGTCTGCCGAGCGGATGAGCTCGTGCCGCTTTCCGTGGTCGAGGACCAACTGGAGTTCTGCCATGGGTGAGTCCTTTCGTCAGGGCCGCGCGGCCCCTGGCTTGTCTTAGCTAAAGAGCTTCTTGTCGTTGCCGGAGGGAACCTGGAAGAAGATGACTCCTGCCAGACCGGCTGCAACCAGGGCAAGCAGGAACAGGAACATCGCGGGATAGCCGGCTGCGTCGACGATGCGCCCACCGATGTTGTTCGAGATGATGGTGCCAAAGCTCTGACAGGTCTTGACCAGCGCCAGGCCGGCAATCTGCTGGCGTGCGTCGACGATGGTATTGACCACCTTCATGTTGGTCATGATGTTGATGATCGCGGGCGGATGCCGTCCGATGAACGTTGCCACGATGACCAGGGGCAGCGGCATGTTGAGGCCATAGATCACCATCTCGATCACCACGAGGATGAATATGCCCATGAGCAGGACCTTGTTCGAGATCTTGTCCATGAACTTGGACGAGAAGAGCAGCAACGGGATCTCGAGCAGCGTGGCGATTGCGAGGAAGGTTGACGCGGTGGACGCCTCGAGGCCCTTGGACGTGAGGAACGCCGGGCAGAACGAGTAGGCGGCGCCAGTCGCTGCCGAGAAGAGAATCTGCAGCACGAGGTAGTAGAGGAACTTCTTGTTGGTGAGCAGGTCCTTGGTCGAGACGGGCTCGATCTCGCCGTCCTCACCGTCCTCGATCTCGGCCGCCTCGGTCTCGGCCAGACGGGGGTTGGTTCCCCAGAAGCCAAAGATGGCGATGAGCATGGCAATGATCACACCCACGTAGGGGGCTGCCGGTGCGATTGCGTCGTAGATGATGCCGGTGAGCTGCGTGCCGACGGCAAAGCCGATCGAGCCCCACACGCGGATCGACCCGTAGCTGTAGGGGCTCGAGGTCGCCATACGCTCGATGGTGGGGTTTACGCCGTTCATCAGCAGGTTCATGGCCGCATAGGCACCCACGATGATCAGGAAGTTCGGCGCGATTACAAACAGGGCGGCCGACACGCACGTGGCGGCAAACATGACCATGTTGACGGGTCGCATGCCGTACTTGTCGGTGAGGGATCCGATCACAGGCTGCGTGATCATGTTGGCCAGCGCTGCGACCGAGATGCACAGCGACACTTGGCTGGCGGAGTATCCCTTGCCGATGAGGTAGACCGAGATGAGCGCCGAGAAGAAGGCAAATGCAAGATCGTAGAAGAAGAACAGGATGACGTAGGCGGCATAGCTGTTTGTATACTTGGCTAGCAATCGTTCCATACAGGCTCCCTCCAAGCGCCGGCGGATGCACAGTTCCAAAGCTTACTACCTATAGAGGTGTAGAGGTCAAGAAGCAAACCGCTGCCCGTAGGGCGAGGGCGTAACAGTGATGCGCGTTCACTGGTCTCTCTGCATGCGATTAGACTGTGGCTAAGAGGAGCCGGGAGCCTTGGGTGGCAGCTGGCGTGTTTCGAGAGGGGAAATGCCATGACTAACGCGCGTCCAAACGTACCCAAGGGATTCCCAGAGGGCTTCCTCTGGGGCGGGGCCTTTGCGGCCAACCAGATGGAAGGTGCCTATGACGAAGGCGGCAAGGGTCTCTCCATCGCCGACTTCAACGAGTACCTTGCGGAGGTACCGCCTGAGAAGCGCTACAACGGCGAGATGACGACCGCCTACATTAACGAGGTGATGTCGTCGACGGAGGGGTGAGTCTTTCCCAAGCGCCGGGCCATCGACTTCTATCACACCTTCCGTGACGACCTGCGTCTGCTGGGCAAGGATGGGCTCGGGCTCAAGACGTATCGTACTTCGATCAGCTGGGCTCGCATCTTCCCCAATGGCGACGACCCCGAGTCAAACGAGGAGGGCCTGGCCTTTTACGACGAGCTCATCGACGAGGTGATCGCCAATGGCATGGAGCCGATGATCACGATGTCGCACTATGAGATGCCCATCGCGCTTACGCTCAAGTACAGTGGCTGGTACTCGCGCGAGCTCATCGACCTCTTCGAACGCTATGCGCAGGTGCTTCTCGACCGTTACCACGACCGCGTTAAGCTGTGGATTCCGGTCAATCAGATCAACCTGGTGAGTGTGGAGTCGTTCAATCACTTGGGCGTGTGCGAGGACAAGGTCTACAATCTTCTTGAGGCACGCTATCAGGCCGTGCACAATGAGCTGGTCGCCTGCGGGCGCGTGGCTCGCTATGCCCATGAGCACTATCCTGATTTGCAGATTGGTTGCATGAACTGCGGGGGACCGACCTATGCCGCCACGTCGGATCCCAAGGACAACTTGGGCAACCTCATGCACAACCAGATGGACTTCTATTGGTACATGGATGTGCTCATGCGCGGATCCTATCCGGGCTATGCATTGCGTTACTTCGAGGAGCGGGGCTGGGACATCCGGTTTGGCCCGCATGATTTGGACGACTTGGCCAATCCGTGCGACTTCATGAGCTTCTCGTACTATTACAGTCGCGTGAGTGACTGGGAGTGCTGGACGAGCGGGCGGGGCGACTGCATCAACGAGGCGCTGCCTGCCAGCCCTTGGGGATGGAGCATCGACCCCGATGGACTCCGCTCGTCGCTTAACGCATACTACGACCGGTACCAGTGCCCAATCTGCATTACCGAGTGTGGCATCGGCGCCTACGACAAGGTCGAGGACGGAAGCATCCACGACGGTTATCGCGTTGACTACTACCGCAGCCACATCGAGGCGATGCGTGACGCCATCGCCGACGGGGTAGACCTGCGTGGTTTTTACGCATGGGGACCACTGGATATCGTTAGTTGCTTGAGCTCTGAGATGGAAAAGCGCTACGGATTCATATACGTAGACCTCGACACGCACGGAAGAGGTACGGCCGTACGCATCAAGAAGGACAGCTTTGCTTGGTACCGTCATGTGATCGACACCAATGGGAAGGAGCTGTAGGTAAGGGAATTCTGCCAGGAGCGCGGTTGCTTCAGGGTCGAAGGCTCGGGAATACATTTGTCAGCGCTTTTTTCTGATGGTTCAAAGAAACGCACCTACAACCTGTTTTGTAGGTGCGTTTTAGGCTTGAAATCTGAGTGTTGGATTTTGCAGTAGCTCAAAACTACAACCAAATGTGCGCGGAGACTCTTAGAGCGCCCATTTGG
>JAGAVX010000050.1 GCA_017941705.1 Atopobiaceae bacterium | reverse complement strand
CTGTGGTCCAGGGGCGTGTCCCCCAGCCAACAGAAATGCGGTGCCGGGGCGTGTCCCCTGGGCAACATAAAGTGGGCTATGACTCGAGTACCGCCTTGAGGAAGCCCTTGAGACGGTCGCTCTGGGGGTTGCCAAAGATCTGCTCGGGCGAGCCTTCCTCGGCGATGACGCCCTGGTCGATGAACAGCACGCGATCGGAGACCTGCCGCGCAAAGCCCATCTCATGGGTCACGACGACCATGGTCATGCCCTCTTCGGCGAGCTGGCGCATGACGTCAAGCACCTCGCCGACCATCTCGGGGTCAAGCGCCGACGTGGGCTCGTCGAACAGCATCAGCCCAGGCTTCATGGCAAGGGCACGAGCAATGGCGACACGCTGCTTCTGGCCACCGGAGAGGCTGCGCGGCATGGCGCTGGCCTTGTCGGCCAAGCCCACGCGACCAAGCAGCTCGATGGCCGTCGCCTCGGCCTCCTCCTTGTTCATCTTCTTGCGCAGGAGCGGGGCGATGGTGATGTTCTCGAGAACCGAAAGGTGAGGGAACAGATTGAACTGCTGGAACACCATGCCCACGTCCTCGCGGAGCTCATCGATGTTCTTGGCGTTCTCGTCCATGATGTGGCCGTCGACCTTGATGGTGCCCGCCGTGGGCTGTTCCAGGCAGTTGATGCAGCGCAGGAAGGTCGACTTGCCGGAGCCGGAGGGACCGATGACGCAGACGACCTCGCCGGTCTCGATGTCGCAGTCGATGCCCTTCAGGACCTCGTTCTCGCCAAAGTACTTGTGGAGTCCTCGAACCTCTACCTTAATCAAGGGACACCTTCCTCTCGACGATACGGGCAAGGACCGTGAGCAGGTAGATCACGGCAAAGTACATCACGCCGACGATGATCCACATCTCAAAGGCGCGGTAGTTGCGGGCAATGATAGTCTGACCCATGCGCGTGAGCTCGGCCAGGCCGATGACGCAGATGATCGAGGTGTCCTTGATGGTGATGCACCACTGGTTGACCACCGACGGGATGCAGATGCGGATGGCCTGCGGGATGATGATGCGCCACGTGGTCTGGCTCGCCGACAGTCCGAGGCTTCGGGCCGCCTCGCGCTGACCGGGGTCGACCGCCTGGATTCCTCCGCGGAAGATCTCGGACAGATAGCCACCCGCATTGAGCGAGAGAGCAATGACACCGGCGGTAAATGCCGACATGCGAATGCCCAGCACGCCCGTCACGCCAAAGTAGATGAAGTACGCCTGAACCAACAGCGGCGTACCGCGGATGATGGCAACGAACGCCCGATTGATGAAGCGGAACAACGGGACCTTCGACATGCCCATCAATGACGCGACGATGCCGATGACCATTGCGATGGCGAGCGAGACCGCCGCAAGCTCGAGCGTCAGCGCAAGACCCTTGAGCAACAGCGGCAGAGACTCAAAGAACAGTTCGATGAAACTCATGGGCAAGACCCCTCTCTCACAGGTGCCCACACAAACGCGCATGCCACAGGGTCGCAGTCACGACAACGCCTTCCGACACACGCAACGTCCCGGGCAAAGATCTGCCCGGGACGCACAACGACCTTGCGCGCTCTGTGTTACGCGACAGACTGGACGTAGGTGCCCACGATCTTGTCGTAGGTGCCGTCGGCCTTGATGTTGGCGAGGCCGGCGTCAAACATGCTCAGCAGCTCGGCGTTCTCGCCCTTGTTGACGGCAAAGCCGTACGGGGTGGCAAACTCGCTGTCAGCCTCGGCCTCGGCGATGAGGGCGAGCTTGACGTTGCCGGTCGAGATGGCGTAGCTCATGACCGGGGTGTCCTCGAAGCAGCAGGCGGTGTTGCCGGCCTCGACGTCCTGATACATGACATCGGAGGTGTCAAAGGCGACCGTGGTAAAGCCGTACTTCTCGGCCAGGCTGTTGGCCCAGGACTCGCTCATCGTGCCAGTCTTGACGGCGACGGTCTTGTCCTTGAGGTCGTCGAGCGACTTGATGTCGCCGCCATCCTTTGCGGCGGCGCAGACCGTGGAGTCGTAGTAGGGCTCGGAGAAGTCGAAGATCTTCTTGCGCTCGTCGGTGATGGACATGCCGGCGATGACGCCGTCGGCCTGACCGGCCTGGACGGCCTGGAGAGCCGCATCGAAGCCGAGGGGCTCAAGCTCGTACTCGAAGCCCTGGTCGGCGGCGACGGCGGCGAGCAGCTCGACGTCGATGCCGACATAGGTGCCATCGGTCTCGGCATACTCGAACGGGGCAAAGGTGGTGTCGGTCGCGATCTTGTAGACCTTGCTGGCACCATCGGCAGCGGCGCCATCAGAAGATGCCGAGCCGCCACAGGCGGCAAGGCCGAGCGTTGCAATGGAGCCGAGGCCGGCGAGGATGGCCTGACGACGGGTAAGCATGTTGGACATGATGCATTCCTCCTATGCGTAACGTAATCCGCGTTCCCCTGAATGTCGCGGATGAGAAACTAACGCCAACCATTCTCACACGCAGGACCCGAGGCGAAAACCTCGGGTCCCTATGGTTAACTAGGCTTTTACCTTGCCTCGGGTGGAACGGGACGCACGACCCTGGGCTCATGCACCTTGAGCAGCACGCCCGAAAACGGCGCTAGCGTGAGCGTGAGCTCTTCGTCTTCCAGGAGAATCCGCTCACCTCCCTGCGGCGTCTTTCCGCCAAATCTCTCCCAGTCGGTATCGATCAGCACGTCACAGCCATTCGCGGCACCAGGCACCGCCACGGTGTAGCCACGCTGCTCCTCGCCACCCATGTTGAGCACGCACACCAGCCGCTCGCCCTTGTTCTTGCGCTCGATGGCGTACAGGCACCGCTGCTCCTGGTGGCAGTCGAGCCATGCGAAGCCGGGCTCGTAGTAGTCCCACTCCGAAAGGGCGCCATGGTCGAGGTAGAGCTTGGAAAGCTCGGCCATATAGTGTGCGAAGGCGTCGTGAACGGGATAGTCGAGCATGTCCCAATCCTGCTCGCGCCGCTCGTCCCACTCGCGCATCTGGCCAAACTCCCCTCCCATGAAGTTGAGCTTCTTGCCGGGATGCACGTACATGTACAGGTAGAAGGCCCGTGCCTGGGGGAACTTGTCCCAGTAGTCGCCATACATCTTGTTGAGGACGGTTGCCTTGCCATGTACGTTCTCGTCATGCGACAGCGGCAGCAAGTAATGCTCGTTGCCAAAGTACATCATCGAGAACGTGAGCTTGTGGTAGTTGTCCTTACGCTCATCGGGCGTCTTCTTGAAGAAGTCGAGCGTGTCGTTCATCCACCCCATGTCCCACTTGTAGTCGAAGCCAAGGCCGCCTTCCTCCGCCGCCCTCGTCGTCCCGGGGTAGTCGGTCGAGTCCTCGGCCGCCAGGATGCAACCGGGATGCATGCGCTTGAGGCCGCCGTTCATGCGCCTCACGAAGGCGACGGCCTCATTGTTGACGCCGCGCGCCTGATCCCCCATCCAATAGATGATGCGGCTGATGGCGTCCATGCGCAGGCCGTCAAAGTGGAAGGTGTCCATCCAGTAGTGCGCGCACGACTGCATGAAGCTGCAGCTCTCGCCACGCGAGTACATGAAGTTGCAGCTACCCCACTCCGAGACGCCCACGTCGTTGTTGGGATACTCGTACAGCGCCGTGCCGTCAAAGTTGCGCAGGCCCCAGTCGTCAAGGGCAAAGTGCACCGGCACAAAGTCGAGAATTACCCCGATGCCGGCCTGGTGCAGCGCGTCTATCAGCTTCATGAGCTGTTTTGCCGTGCCATAGCGGCTGGTCGGAGCAAAGAACCCCGTCCCCTGATAGCCCCACGAGTTGTCGGCGGGATACTCGGCGAGGGGCATGAACTCGACGTAGTTATAGCCGGCCTTGGTGAGGTACTCCACGAGGGGCTCGGCGAGCTCGTCGTATGTGTACCAGAGCGTCGGGTCGTCACTGGGCTCCTTGGCCAGCTCGCCGCCCTTCTTGTGCCACGACCCCAGATGCAGCTCGTAGATGTTGAGTGGCTCGCCTATGCGGGGTGTGCGGCTCTCAAGCCAATCCGCGTCGCCCCACTCGTATCCAGAGAGGTCACGGACGATGGAGCGATGGTCAGGCCTGAGCTCCGAGCCAAAGGCGTAGGGGTCCGCGTGGTCCTGGCATCCGCCTCCCCGAAGGTAGACACGCAGCTCGTAGGGGTCGCCATCCGTCAAGTCGGGCACGTAGCCCTCGTAGAAGTTGCCATCGTTCACGCGCCTCATCTCGGTCTCGAAGCCATCGTGATGCACGATCGTCATGCCAGCGGCGGCCGGCGCGAACGCCCTGAACACCGTCCCCTCGGCAACGACATGCGCACCGAGGTACTCATGAGCATCAAAGACCTTACCCGCGTAGAACTCCTGTATATCCATGCGCGCCCCCAAGAAGCCATTCGTGCCGGCAGATTTGAACCTCAGTCAATTCTACCTGATAGCCAGTGTTGTCCGGGGGACACGCCCCGAGACAACACTAATGTGGTCTTGGGGCGTGTCCCCCGGACAACACTTCGCCATAGCCCGAGGGCACGGGCGGCACGTCGGCCACGGCGACGACATGCTCTCGATCGCGCTGCGCCTCAAGCCGCGCGATCCTCTGCTCCATAAAGGCCCCACGATACACGTCCTGCCCCCGGTGCAACTCGCGTAGCGACTTGATGACGAAGGGCAGGTACAAGGCGATGACAATCAGGTAGTTGAGAATCGTCGGCCACACAGAGTCCCCCTCGACCACGTAGTCGATGTCGAGGGACTCGCCGTACAGCACCATGCTGGGCAGAAGGAGCACGAAGTCGTCGAAGGCGTGGAAGAGGCTGGCACCCTGCAGTTTGTGCGTGCGCAGCACGATCGTGCAGAGCAGAATCGAGTACATGCCCGTCTGCACGATCTTGAGCACCGCCTGAACCGCCGACAAGGGGTCCGCAAAGTCGGCTGCCAGATCGACGTGGGCCAGCCCAAACGCCAGCGAGGTGATGAAAACGGATGCCATCACGCCACGATGGTTGTATCCGAGCAGGGCGAGCAGCGCGTTGAGGATCAGGCCGCGAAAGACATACTCCTCGCAGAAGCCAATGAGCAGGCAGAGGAGAGCGCACTGGCACAGAAGCTCCGGCCAATTCGAGACGACCGGCGTCTGATCGATCGCGTAGTAGACGAGGTCGTAGACCATCAGTCCCAGCGAGACGGCCAGGCACCACCAGCCAAAGCGGAACGCATAGCCCACGTCCTCGCGGGACAGCTTCGTCCAAGAGCTCGCTCCCAACAACTTGACGCTGGCCACAGCCCCTGCGGCACACAGCGCCTCGGGTATGATCGAAGCCCACATCGAGTCTTCGGGGATGCCGAGAAGGAGCACCAGCACAAACCCGATGATCTGAAACACGACCTGGGCGATAACCAGCAGGATGGCAAGAACGAACACCTTGCAAGCCTCGCTGCGCACCTTCTTGCCAAAGGTCTTGTCGTCCATGTTCGCTCCGTACCACGAAGGCCGACGACGTCGGCAACCCATACGCCGACACACAGGTCGGCACGTCATGACCATTTTGCCCAAACCTGCGATACGCTACACCCGTGACATCAGACAAGGAGCGGCCATGGCACTGGGAATCATCATCTCGCCAGCAAAGAAAATGAACGTCGTCGAAGGGCCTCCCTTCCCCGCGACGCAACCCGCCCTCATGGCACAGACGCGCCTGCTGTTCGATCGGCTCCGACAGCTGCCCTTTGACGAGGCGCACGACCTCTGGCGTTGCAGCGAACGCCTCGCGCGAACAGCCTACGACCGCCTGCGCGAGACCGACCTCGACCACAACCTCACGGCAGCCTCCCTCGCCTACGAGGGGATCCAGTACCAGCACATCGCACCCCAGGTCATGAGCGATGAGGCGCTGGCCTACCTCGACCGACACCTGCGCATACTCTCGGGGCTGTACGGGGTGGTCAGGCCCAGCGACGGCGTGGTCCCCTATCGGCTCGAGATGCAGGCGCGCCTTGCGATGCCGGGACGCAATGGCGGCGAGGCGACGAAGGACCTCTACGCCTTCTGGCAGGACGACCTCGCGCGAACGCTCGCAGACGACTTTGGCACCATACTCAACGTGGCCTCGGTCGAGTACGCCAAGGCCGTCACACCCTATCTGCCCAGCCTTGGGGCTCGTGTGGTCACCTGCCTGTTTGGCTCCGTGCGGGAGAGCGACGGCAAGCTCCTGCAACGCTCGACCGAGGCGAAGGCCGCGCGCGGCACCTTCGTCCGCTGGTGCGCGGAGCATGGCGTGGAGGAGGTCGAGCACGTCCGAGCCTTTTCTGACCGCGGCTATCGCCTTGACGAGGACCGGTCGTCATCGGACAGGCTGGTGTTCGTGCGATAGCGCACACAAAAAGCCCCCAGGCACCCCCGCAGGGACGAGCCCTGGCCAGCGGGGGAATGCCTGGGGGCAACTCTGCGTGCCACCCTGCCGCGAGCCTACTTCTCCAGCAGCTTGGTATCGATGATCTGGAAGTTCGCGCGATGGATGTAGAGCGCCTTGTTGTCGATCATGAGCTTGGTGGTCTTGGGCAGGTCGGTCTTGACCTCCCAGTACACGTTGTTGCCCGAGTAGGCGGCGATGGGCTGGCCCATCTGAGACTTGATGACCACGACGCGGCTCTTGCCAAAGTAGTTGCGGTACTGGTTGAGCGTGTACGACAGTGACGTGATGGTCAACGGCGACCCACCGTGGCTCTCGATGAACTCCGGCGTGGAGAAGTCGAGGTCAGGCTCGAGTCCCCTCTCGGCAAACACGCAGGTGTCACCGCAAGTCTCCAGTTCTCTGCCGTCGATGGTGACCGTGATGACACTGGAGAGCTCGTACGACTCGAAGGCAACGCCCGTCTCGGTGTAGCCCGAGGTCTTGACCTTGTTGCCGCTCAGATTGACGCGCTTGCCAGACGTCTTGAGAGTCTGCTGGCCATAGTTGTCGTAGGTGGTGATGACGAAGGAGTTGCCCACCAGGTCGCCACGCAGCTCGCTCAAGGGTGAGCTGCACCCTGGCACCTGCACGGTGAACCACAGGACAAAGCCCAGCGCAACCACCAGCACGGCACCAATACCAAGAGCAATCTTCTTTCCTTTGCTCATTTCTTCTCCTTTTACGGGGAACGGACACCGTCATTCTACCCACGTTACATCACAAGCCATCGTCCAAGGGCAAATAAAGTATTCAATCCGGTCTCACGCCAGCCCTTTGAATCCTCGGGAAAGGCAAGACGGTATGCGAGGCCCGGCATGCGCCCCGCGCCTTCGGGGTCCCTTGGGCGACCTCTGTAGCCGAATTCCAGCCACTGCCCGCATGCGACTGCGGCGAAAGCGTGAGCCCAAGGGACCCCGAAGGCGCGGGGCGCATGCCGGGCCTCTCGCACAAGCAGCCAGTTCATATTGTTTACGTGGTCATACTGCCACCATGACGCCCTTCTCCTACAATCTTGCACGTTAGTTCAAAAAGTGAGGACGTCCCGCGCGCCCTCCCCCAGAAGGGTTCCCATGTTCTCAGCCATCGCCGGTCTTCTGTTCCTCGTCGGATTTGCCGCACAGGTCGCGCTCTCCTGTCGCTACGTCCTGACCGAGCGCTCTCTCGGGGTCACGGTCCCGCGCTCCACCCTTGTCTGGAACGCCCCGTTTGGCCTGACCCTGCTTGGCCTTGCGGTCTGGGGCTTTGCCGGACTCATCGATGGCCGATTCTTCGCGCCGCTGCCCCCGCTCGTCGTGGCGCCCGCCATCATCGCGCTCTCGCAGGTCACCCTCCGCCGCGATGCCATCATGCGCAGGTTTGCCTCCCTCGAGCCCTCGCTTCGACACCGCCTGGAGTGGGGGTTGCTGCTCCTGTATGGCGTCATTTCGATCTTCATGATCGAGTGGCCGTGGAGTTGGGCCTGCGGCCTGTATGGCCCCTCCTACTGGTGGCTCGAGCTGGCCATCCTGATGCTCATCATGCTTTTCTTCTACCTGGTGGGAAAGCGCAACGGGGCAGCCGCCGTCATCACATGCGCCGCCTACTCCTTCATCGGCCTGGCGCAGTACTTCGTCCGCAAGTTCAAGAACTCCGCCATCCTCCCCAACGACCTTCTCGCGCTTGGCACCGCCATGGCGGTCAGCAACCAGTACACCTACTCGCTTGACCCGCGCGCCATTACGGGAACCGTGTTCACGCTCGGGGGCCTGTGCGTCCTCTCGCTGCTCAGCTCGTCGTGGAGCGTGCAGCAGGATGACCCCGCACGGGGCAACCGTCGCCGCGACGCCGTACGCGGCGTGGCTGCGGCGGCACTCTGCGCGGCGCTGGTCGCGATTCCGAGCTACATGGACGTCTTCCAGGTGCAGATCATGTATTGGTACTCCATCAACTTCTACGAGAAGCAGGGGTTCCTTCCGACATTCATCGCCGTATGGCAGGACCTGCCCATCCACAAGCCCGCCGACTACACGACCGAGGATGCGGAGAAGGCGACCAGCGAGCTCGCCGGCGCCTATGAGCAGGGCATCGGATCGAGCGAACGTCGCGTCGCGGCCAGCGAGCAGTTCGACGCAGAGAAGCCCACCGTGATCGTGGTCATGAACGAGTCGTTCGCAGACCTCTCCGACCTCAACAAGCTGCAGTGCGGATATACCGGGCCCGCATACTTCAACAGCATCTCCGACGCGCTGTATCGCGGCGAGCTGTTCGTAGACGTCCACGGCGGCGGCACATGCAACTCCGAGTTCGAGTTCCTCACCGGCAACTCGCTGGGCTACATAGGCGCCGGCAAGTACCCGTACTCGACCTTCCAGCTCGGCTCCATCGACAACATGGCGCGACAGTTCAAGGAGCTCGGCTATACCACCTGCGCCATGCATCCCAACTACGCCTCGAACTGGAACCGCGACAAGGTCTACAAGGCCTGGGGCTTCGACACCTTCCTGGCGATCGACGACTTTGGCGGCATGCCGCTGATCAACATCGACGGCACCAAGCAGATGCAGACGCCCACGGGCGTGCCCATCTTCCATAGCGGCGTGTCCGACCAGGCCACCTACCAGACCACGCTCGACATGCTCAACGACGACCCGTCGCCACAGTTCATCTTCAACGTGACGATGCAGAACCACGGGGCGTACAACCAGGAGAACATCCCCGCCGACAAGCTCACGCACTACTACCCCGCCGGGACCTACGACAACCCCGCGTTTGCCGAGACGCCCGAGCGCCTCAACGAGTACCTCTCCTGCATCGATGAGTCGGATCGCGCGCTCAAGTGGTTCATCGACGAGCTCAACAAGCTCGATCGGCCGGTGGTGCTCGTCTTCTTTGGCGACCACCAGCCCTCGATGACCCCCGACTACAACGACCTCTGGTATCCCAACGAGCCGGAGCTCATCCACTCGCAGCGCATCTATCACACCGAGTACGTCATCTGGGCAAACTACGACGTAGCGGGCAACGACCAGGCAAGCGCCGTACGCGACACCAGCGTCGACGTGCTCGGCACCATCATGCTCGATGCCATCGGCGCCCCGGTGAGCGAGTACGAGGCGGCCCAGCTTGCCGTCAACGAGCAGATTCTGGCCACCAACCTACATGGATACCTGGGTGCCGACGGCGTGTGGTACACCCCCGAGGAAGAGAGCCCCTATCGCGAGCTGTACGATAAGATGGCTCTCGTCGAGTATCTCAACTTCGCAGAGAAGATATAGGTCAGCCATGCATGCAGCGCAGAGACAGTCATCACGACCCATCAGGGGAGTCAACCTAGGCAACTGGCTCGTGCTCGAGCGTTGGATGGAATCGCCCAAGAAGCCCGGTCCCTTCGCGGGAACGGAGGCGGACGACGAGCATGGCCTCAGGCGCGAGCTGGATGATACCGAGCTCGCCTCTCGGCTCGAAACGCATCGCAGCACCTACGTGACACGCGACAACCTCGCATGGATCGCCGAGCGGGGCTGCAACCTGATACGCCTGCCCCTTCCCTACTACGCGTTCGGCGACGACCGGCACGAGCCGTGCATCGAGCATGTCGACCAGGTGATGAGCTGGTCTGACGAGCTTGGCCTGCCCGTCCTGCTCGACCTCCACACCGTACCTGGCGGCCAGAACGGCTTTGACAACGGCGGGGTCTGTGGCCTGTGCACCTGGCATCAGGAGTATGGGCAGATCTACCGCACCCTCGACGTGCTCGAGCGACTGGCGCGACGCTATGCGGGGCATCCCGCGCTCTTTGGGGTGGAGGCCATGAACGAGCCCGCCAGCCCAAAGGTCTTCAAGAACAGCATGGCACGCTACGGCGCAAACCATCCCCAGCGCGTCGCACGCTCGGCACCCGTGCCCCTGCCCGTTCTCAAGCAGTTCTACCAGCTCGTCTACGAGCGCCTCCGCCCCATTCTCGGGCCAGAGGTCGCACTGGTCTTTCACGACCAGTTCCAGCTCGGCGCGTGGCACTCCTTCATGCCACGAAACCGCTATGCCAACGTCTGGATCGACACTCACCAGTACATCGCCACCTATGTGCGCGGCCTGCACATAACGAGCCTGCAAGGCCACCTGCTCGCCGCACGCATCATCGGCGCGCAGATCGCACGCTCGCAGCGCTACCACCCCACGCTGGTGGGAGAGTGGTCGCTCTCGCATCACATCCGCAAGATCGCCACCGCGGACACCGATGAGCAGCGCCGCATCTACGCCTCCTACGCCACCGCCCAGCTCGCCGCCTTCGACCGCGGCGAGGGAAGCTGTTTCTGGAGCCTGCGCAATGCGCGCTATCGCGACTGGAGCCTCGAGAAGAGCCTCGACGGCGGCTGGCTCGATTTAGAGTGGTGACGATTGCATTTAACTTGGCAAACGCTTGCACTCCCCTGAGAACAGTGGGGTATGATGGCATCTTGCGGCTATGGCTGCATCCATAGGTACACAAGCACGTTGCATCGGAGCGGCACGTGACAACTGATAACACAGAAGACAAGACCGCCGTCTCGCCCCATGAGGGTGGGTCGGCAATGGCCCCCTCGCACGACTGGGAGCCCAGCGGCAAGCCAAGCAAGCGTCAGCGTCGTCGTCGCGTACGTCTTGCGATCATTGGAACACTGGCGGCACTCTACGCTGCGGGCGCGTTCTACTTCTCGAGCCATTTCACCCCCGGCACCACCATCGACGGAGTCAACGCGAGCATGATGGACACAGCCCAGCTCGCAAGCGCCATCGAGGAGCGACAGGCGACCTACGAGCTGCACATCACCAACAAGGACGGCTTCGACCTGCGCATTCCCGGAAGCGACATTGGTCTTGCCTGCGACGGGAAGGCGGTCGCCGAAGAGGCCCTCTCGCGCACCTCTCCCCTCCTGTGGCTCCCCTACATCATCTCGCCAAACAACATGCTCATCGACGCCCATATCACTGCCAATGAGCAGACCTACTCGGACATCGTCACCAATGCGGTCAACGGATACAACGAGGCGGCGGTCCAGCCCACCAACGCAACGGCCGCCTTCAATCCCGACACCGAGAAGTTCGAGATGGTGCCCGAGACGGTCGGCACCGCACTCGACACCGCCAAGGTCCTCGAGGCCTCCACGGTGGCGACCAGGGAATTGAAGGAGGACCTCGTCCTCGGAGACGACGCCCTCGCACAGCCCGCCATCGACGTGAACGACAAGACGCTGCTCGCCACCATCGACCAGGCCAACACCATCCTCGACCACGGAGTCCAGGTAGCCGTCGACGACAATGTCGTTGCCACCGCCGACCGTCCGACGATGGCCAGCTGGATGTCGATAACCGACGACCGCGAGCTCTCGATCGCGCACGTCGTCGACTGGGTCGAAGGCAACGAGGCCATCCTGGAGGCGGGCAATGCCGTCGACGACGAGCACGTATGGGAATGCGACGCCTGGGCGACCGCGGAGGACATCCACCGCGTTATGGAGCAGGACCTGGGCGACAAGGCGCAGGTCATCCGCACCGCCATCGAGACCAAACCTCCCGTGACCGAGGGAGCCAAGGAGCGCGGGCGCCACATCGACATCAACCTGACCACGCAGTTCGTGCGCTTCTACGACTCCGACGGCAAGGTCATTTGGGACTCGTACTGCGTGACGGGTGGCTGGGACTCCCAGTATGGCGAGATGCACTCCACTCCCGAGGGAACCTTTGCCATCCAGGCAAAGCAGACCAACACGACGCTGATCGGCGCCGACCGCGACAACGACGAGAAGCCGGACTACGAATCGTTCGTATACTTCTGGATGCCGTTCCTCAACTACGACTACGGCCTGCACGACGCCACGTGGCGCTCGGACTTTGGCGGCGACATCCGTGAGTGGTATGGCAGCCATGGCTGCGTGAACCTCCCCTACGAGAAGGCAGCCGAGCTCTTCGAGCTCGTCAACGTCGGGGACACCGTCTACATCCACTATTAGGCAATGCCCTGCACCAGGCGTGCAGGCCGCACATACGACTTCAAGGGGAGCAGAGACACACGTCTGCTCCCCTTCTTTTTTGACTGGATGCCCTTAACAGTCAATGGGCAAAAACGCAAGCATTTCACCTGCAAAGCAAGCAAAATCGTCCGCAAACGATGTGCAAAAAACGTGCCGTAACGTAATAACTAGGTTAACCGGCATGCATAAACGGGGTTCAAGCCTTGCGAGCATACTAGAATGGCTTGGCACGTTCCAACGATTTTGGAGGAATATCACCTATGAGCAGAGTCTACAATTTCTCGGCCGGTCCCGCAGTGCTTCCCGAGGCAGTCCTCAAGGAAGCCGCAGACGAGATGCTCGACTACCGCGGTTGCGGCATGAGCGTCAACGAGATGAGCCACCGCTCCAAGATGTTCCAGGACATCATCGACGAGGCCGAGGCCGACCTCCGCGACCTTATGGGCATTCCCGCCAACTACAAGGTCCTCTTCCTGCAGGGCGGCGCCCACCAGCAGTTCGCGGCCATCCCGCTGAACCTGTGCAACCTGCCCGGAGCATCCAAGAAGGCCGACTACATCAACACCGGCATGTGGTCGAAGAAGGCCCTCGCCGAGGCCAAGCGCTTCATCGACGCCCAGGAGATCGCCAGCTCCGCCGACGAGACCTTCACCTACATCCCCGACTGCTCCGACCTGCCGGTGCGCGAGGACGCGGACTACGTCTACATCTGCGAGAACAACACCATCTACGGCACCGTCTACCACGAGCTCCCCGACACCAAGGGCAAGGTGCTCGTCTCCGACGTGAGCTCGATGTTCCTCTCCCAGCCGCACGACGTCGAGAGGTACGGCGTCATCTACGGCGGCGTGCAGAAGAACGTCGGCCCCGCCGGACTCGCCATCGTCGTGGTGCGCGAGGACCTCATCCCCACCGAGGACCTTCCCAGCGTGCCCGTCATGATGCAGTGGCGCCCGCAGGCGGACGCCGGCTCGCTCTACAACACGCCCAACTGCTGGTCGATCTACATGTGCGGCAAGGTCTTCAAGTGGCTCAAGGGCCAGGGCGGCCTCGAGGGCATCTACGAGCACAACAAGGCCAAGGCGGCCATCCTCTACGACTACCTCGACGAGTCCAAGCTCTTCAAGGGAACCGTGAGGCGCGAGGACCGCTCGCTCATGAACGTCCCCTTCGTCACCGGCGACGCGGACCTCGACGCGCTGTTCGTCAAGGAGTCCAAGGCCGCCGGCCTCGAGAACCTCAAGGGCCACCGCAGCGTGGGCGGCATGCGCGTCTCCATCTACAACGCCATGCCCATCGAGGGCGTCGAGGCGCTCGTGGCCTTCATGAAGGACTTCGAGGCCAAGCACTAGCCCACATCCAAAGCGTCCGAGCGCGCCGGGTCCTGCCCGGCGCGCCTTCTTTTGCGAGGAGGAACCACCATGTACAGCGTCCACTGCCTCAACAACATCGCTAAGGTCGGCACCGACCGCCTGGGCGACAACTTCACCCTGACCGACAACATCGACACCGCCCAGGCCATCATGGTGCGCAGCGCCAGCCTGCACGACGTCGACTTCTCGCACGAGCTGCTGGCCATCGGCCGCGCCGGTGCCGGCGTCAACAACATCCCGCTCGACCGCTGCGCCGAGCAGGGCATCGTCGTGTTCAACACCCCCGGCGCCAACGCCAACGGCGTCAAGGAGATGGTGATCGCCGGCATGCTGCTGGCCGCGCGCGACATCGTGGGCGGCATCGAGTGGGTCGACGAGAACTCCGACGACCCCAACGTGGGCAAGCAGGCCGAGAAGGCCAAGAAGGACTTCGCAGGCACCGAGCTCGCGGGCAAGAACCTCGGCGTCATCGGACTTGGCGCCATCGGCGCGATGGTCGCCAACGCCGGCCGCAGCCTGGGCATGCACGTGTACGGCTACGACCCGTTCCTCTCGGTCAAGTACGCCTGGAGCCTCGACCGCCACGTGCGCCACGTCAACAACCTCTCCGAGATCTGGGCGAACTGCGACTACATCACCATCCACGTGCCGGCGACCGACAAGACCCGCGGCATGATCGGCCGTGACGAGATCGCCGCCATGAAGGACGGCGTGGTGTTCCTCAACTATGCCCGCGACGCCCTCGTCGACGAGATCGCCATGTCCGAGGCGCTCCAGACCGGCCACGTGCGTCGCTACATGACCGACTTCGCCAACTCCGTGACCACCCAGATGAAGCACGCGGTCGTGACCCCGCACCTCGGCGCCTCGACCAAGGAGGCCGAGGACAACTGCGCCGTGATGTGCGCCGACGAGCTTCGCGACTACCTCGAGAACGGCAACATCACCAACTCCGTCAACTACGGGGCTGTCGACATGGGCCCCATGGATGGTGCCATGCGCCTTGGCGTGTTCCACCTCAACGTCCCCAACATGATCGGCCAGATCACCTCGCTGGTGTCCGGGGCCGGCGTCAACATCGAGAACATGACCGACAAGAGCCGCGGCAACTACGCTTATTGCCTGCTCGACCTCGGTTCTGAGCTCAGCGACACGACCATCGCGCAGCTGTCCTCCATCGACGGCATCTACCGCGTGCGCGCCATCCGCAAATAGCCAGCCGGCCGCCACAGACGTCGTTGACGGGCTCCGCTGCTCCCTGTGGGCGCGGGGCCCGCTTTCATCATGAATACAACGTCACGGCCCTACGATGCGCATCTTCTGGGTTCAGGGCTTTTGCGTGGTCCCTCCCGCAAAGGTGGCGTACAATCTGCGAGGCATTTGCAAGCAACGAGCATTGGATAGAGGTCTCATTCCATGTACTCCGTACACTGCATGAACAATATCTCTCAGGCTGGGCTCGACAAGCTCTACAAGAGCTTCGCGCCGGCCAAGACCCTCGACGCCGCGGATGCGGTCATCGTCCGCAGCACCAACATGCATGAGCTCGACCTGCCGTCCGGCCTCCTTGCCGTCGCGCGCGCAGGCGCCGGCGTCAACAACATCCCCCTCGACCGCTGCTCCGAGCAGGGCACCGTCGTCTTCAACACGCCCGGCGCCAACGCCAACGCCGTCAAGGAGCTGGTCGTGGCCGGCATGCTCATGGCTTCGCGCGACCTCATCGGCAGTGCCCAGTGGGTGAGCGAGCACGCTGACGACGAGACGATCGCCAAGGATGCCGAGAAGGCAAAGAACCAGTTTGGCGGCAGCGAGATCTCGGGCAAGACCCTCGGCGTCATCGGACTCGGTGCCATCGGCGCCGCCGTAGCCAACGCCGGTCGCCGCCTGGGCATGCACGTGCTGGGCTTTGATCCCTACCTCTCGATCTATGCCGCATGGAGCCTCGACCGTCACGTCCACTATGTCCAGCGCCTCGCAGACATCCTCGAGACCGCCGACTACATCACCATCCACGTGCCCGCAAACGACAGCACGCGCGGCATGATCGGGCGCGACCAGATCGCGCAGATGAAGGATGGCGTCGTCGTGCTCAACTTTGCCCGCGACGCCCTCGTGGACGAGCAGGCCATGGCACGCGCCCTCGAGAGCGGCCATGTGAGTCGCTATGTGACCGACTTTGCCAACCCCACGACGACCCATATGAAGAACGCGCTCGTCTTCTCGCATCTGGGAGCCTCCACCAAGGAGGCCGAGGCGAACTGCGCCGCAATGGCTGTCGACCAGCTGGAGGAGTACCTCCTCGAGGGAAACATCGTGAACTCGGTCAACTTTGGCGACGTCGATCTTGGCCCCATCCAGACCGACGAGCGCATCGTGGTGCTCCACCGCAACATCCCCAACATGATCGGTCAGTTCTCCACGATTCTCGCCGAGAGCAACCTCAACATCGAGAACATGGCCAACAAGCGCCGCGGTGAGAACGCGACGACGCTCATCGAGACCAGCGGTCCCTGGGATGACTCCGTGATCGAGCGCATCAGCGCCGTCGAGGGCGTCTACCGCACCCGCATGATCCCCGGCCACGAGATGTAGGCCGCAAGACAGACACTCGTCTTACACAGAGGCAGGGGGCAGTCCGCAAGAACTGCCCCCTGCCTCTCTTACTCGTGATTCACCGACAGCGGATCGCGGCATAAAAGAAGCCCCTTTTGGGACCTCTGTCATAGGCATTGGTATGTCATAAGAACAAGAGAAGGGCTCTACCCTATACCGCACGTGCGTACTTCACGAGCAGGATGTCGTTGCCATGGTTCTCCTTGTGGTCGTTGAACCATGTCTCGACGTCATTGGAGAGCTGTCGGATGGTGTCCGCCTCAAAGCGACGCTCGTGGCCAAAGAAGACCGCGCGATACTCGCCGCTCAGGTACCATCCGTTGTAGCATGCCTCGAACACCTTGCGCTCGAGTTGATTCATGTCCTTGATCTGCTTCATGCAGAGTCCCTTTCCTCTAGGCCAAACAGGACGGGTGGTAGATTATTTGAACCGAATGGCGGTGTCCATACCACTCGAAGCGAGACCATAACGCATCCACAACGTGGGAACGCTCCCATAGACGTTGGATTCCCACACCTGCGCAAACAACTGCCGATATCGCCATTTCCGCAGGTAAATACAATAGTTCTGGGTAATGGCAACGCACTGCCAGCCTCACTTGTTCACGCTGGGACGCAAAAGGGCTGGAGGTCAGGGAAGATGGGCTCTGAACCCATCTTCCCTGACCTCCCGCGAAAGGCACCTGGTTCGTTTATATGTCGTTTGTGCCCGTCAGCGCCACTGCGGGTGCATGCAGCGCGATGTGTACGTCGAACGCATACGCGAGAAGAAGGCACATGGGAACACGCGTGACAGCACGATCAAGAGACGCAGTATGACCCAACGACCGTCGTTACTCATTTCCTGTTGCCCTCCTTCCTAGAACGCCGCCTACTCCCACCTCAAAGGGAAATGTTCCCGCCCGATTGAATGCAGCGATGAACATTCGAATTGCATTTGAGGGTGTGGTACCTATCTGCTCTGTCGCCTCGAAAAAGCGTTCTTTCTCAGCAGGCAGAACTTTAGCTACGACTGGAGTCATCTTGTCTGACATGGTGACCGTTGTTTCGTTTCTGGTATGACTTGGTATGTTTTTGTTTTACCCTGTAATACATAGTAACACCCAAGTCTTTTGAAGCAACCTTTTTCTTGGGTAGTTTGCAAACGGTTACAATTGCCGTCCACCCCAGCAGAGACTCTCGTGCCACAGGCGTCGCATCGCGCGGCAAGGCAGGTGTTTCTATGCCTTTAACGTGCGGTAACGTCTTTCGCTGACTTTTTCTTAGAAGGGGGTTCGCATCTACCATACCTAGTCAAGGGACAATCGACAGATGGGTAGGCGCACCATGAGGCTGACGAGCGAGACACCACTCGAGACCATACGCGACTTCTTCGCGGACGACCTGTTTGCCACCGAGGCCTGCGGGTGTCGGATCACGGAAGCCTCCCATGGCCATGCCGTGACCGAGCTGGACATCTCCCCTATCCATCGCAATGCCATGGGTGGCGTCATGGGAGGGGCGATCTTTACCCTGGCCGACTATGCTCTCGCCGTCGCCTGCAACATCGACGAGAATCCGACCGTGTCGGTCAGCAACACCATCGAGTTCCTCTCATCCGCACGCGGCAGCCGACTGATCGCCACGTGCGACATCGACAAGAGCGGCCGCTCCCTGGGCTTCTACACCGTCGACGTAAGAGACGATCTGGGGACTCACGTAGCCCGTATGACCGCCACCTGCTTCCGCCGCGCATAGCCTTACCGTCGGCCGTGCATCGGGGACAGGCACCAGTGCACGCGGGCGTGCATCGGGGACAGGCACCAGTGCACGCGGGCGTGCATCGGGGACAGGCTTGTCCCGGCGGGCGAAGGCGCACGCCCCCTGCACCGGGGCACAAAAGGAGGCTCCCAAGCGCTTTCTCAGCCACTTGGGAGCCTCTTGGTCAGGCTTGGTTGTTCATCACCCTACGAGACGATGTCATCCCAATGCAGGAGCTTGAAGCCTGCCTCGGTGATGGCCTTCTCGGCCGCCGCACGATCCTCGGGCTTGATCTTGAGGACATCGATGGCCTTGTCGCCGTCCGAGAGGAAGCAGTAGCCGTACTCGATGTTCACGTCGGTCGAGCCCAGCGCCTCGAGCAGCTCGGCCAGAGCGCCAGGACGGTCGGGGACCTCGACGGCCAGGACCTTGGTCTTGGTGGCGCGGAAGCCCGCCTCCTCCAGCACGTCCACGGCCTCGAACACGTTGTCGCAGATGATACGCACGATGCCGTAGTCAGAGGTCTCGGCGATGGTCAGTGCGCTCATGTTGATCTTTGCGTCGGCCAAGGTGCGGCACAGTGCCGCCAACCGGCCCTCGGAGTTCTCGAGGAACACCGTAAGCTGCATAATCATTACTTATCGTCTCCCCTCAGGTCGATGACGCGCTTTGCCTTGCCCTCGCTGCGCGCGATGGTCTTGGGTTCCACCAGCTTAACGCGAATGCCCACCGAGAGTGCCGTCTTAAGCCGCGACTGGATGTCCTTTTGCAGCTGTTCGATGGCGCTGATCTGGTCGAAGTCGAAGTCGGGGTTGACCTCCGCCTTGAGCGTGACGACGTCGAGGTGGTTCTTGCGGGTGAGCTCGATCTGATACCAGCTCGCCACCTGCGGGAACGTCTTCATGACATCCTCGATCTGGCTCGGGAAGACGTTGACGCCGCGGATGATGAGCATGTCGTCGGTGCGGCCGTGCAGGCGATCGATGCGACGGTGCGTGCGACCGCAGGCGCACTCGCCCGGGATGATGCGCGTGATGTCGCGGGTGCGATAGCGGATGACCGGCGTCGCCTCGCGGTCGATGGTGGTCAGCACCAGCTCGCCCCACTCGCCGTCGGGCAGGACCTCGCCGGTCTCGGGGTCGATGATCTCGGCGTAGAAGTGGTCCTCGGCCAGGTGCAGGCCGTTCTGCTCCATGCACTCGATGGCCACGCCCGGTCCCATGGTCTCGGTGAGGCCGTAGACGTCGAGCACCTTGTAGCCGAGCTTCTCCTCGAGCTCGGCACGGAAGTTGTCCGAGAATGCCTCTGCACCATGGATGCCGGCACGCAGGTGGAAGTCCTTCTTGGGGTCGAGGCCCATGGCGATAGCCGTGTCGGCGATGTACATCGCATAGCTCGGCGTGCAGCACAGGATGGTCGAGCCCATCTCGCGCAGGACGCGAATCTGGCGCTCGGTGTTGCCGGCGCTCATCGGAATGGTCATGCAGCCGGCCTTGACGCCGCCGTAGTGGGCGCCCAGGCCGCCGGTGAACAGGCCGTAGCCATAGCACACGTGGCAGACGTCCTTGGGGCCGCCGTCGGCATACCAGACGCCACGGGCAAAGCAATCGCCCCAGATGTCGAGGTCGTGCTCGGTATAGCCACCCACGGTCGCGACGCCAGTGGTGCCGGACGACATGTGAATCTCGCGCACGTCCTCCTGCGGAACGGCGAAGAAGCCGAAGGGATAGTTGTCGCGCAGGTCCTGCTTGGTGGTAAAGGGTGCCTTGGCCAGGTCCTCGAGCGACTCGACCGCATAGGGGTCAAAGCCCGCCTCGTCAAAGAGGTTGCGGTAAAACTCGACGTTCTCGTAACACGTGACCACGGTCTTCTTGATGCCCTCGAGCTGGATGGCCTCCAGCTGGTCATGAGGCATCGTCAGGATGTCCTGCAGCGTCTTCATCAACATGCCTTTCCTTGCCCTACGTACTTCCTTCACAGCGCCCGCAAGAGCGCATGCGGAGTATTGTAGGGTCGGTTTGTTTCATGCAGTTCACAGGCATATGACGTCTTGTGACAACACATATGTCTGAGAAGAGCCTTAAGAGCTCGCCGGACACTCCAGCACCAGTCGCCACCGACCCATGAGAATGGAGCTTGCGGTATCTTGATAGGGACTTTGGTTGGGAGGGTGCGCATGAAGTGGTTCTGGCAACGCGACAAGAAGCCCAAGCGGGAGAAGACCATACCCGAGGGAGCCGTCCGTCGCAAGCTTCGCTACACGGGTCGCGTCCAAGCCGTTGGGTTCAGGTTCACCGCGCAAAGGTGGGCCCAGGAGCGGGGCCTGACCGGTTGGGTGACAAACCTCACGGGCGGCGATGTCATGCTCGAGGTGCAAGGCACGCCCGAGCAGGTCGAGGGCTTCCTCACCGACGTCGCCACCGAATCGACCCGAGACGGCGCCTTCATCCGTGCACGACTCGTGCAGTGCGACGACATCCCTCCCGTTCCAGAAGACCGCTTTGTAATCCAGAACGTCAACTTCTAGCATCGCGGCGCGGCGCAACTACCGCTCGCAGAAAGGCAAGTTATGGGCATTCTATTTTGGCTCGCCGTACTCCCCTCCATCATCCTGGCATCACGCGTGCTCGCCTATGACAGAATCGAGAAGGAGCCGCCGAAGCTTTTGCTAAAGCTGTTCTGCATGGGCATGCTCACCTGCATACCGGCCGCCATCATAGAAGCTGTCGGAAGCGGCATCATCGCATCGGTAGTGACCTCCGAGCGCCTGCTGTCGATGCTCATGTACCTGTTCCTGGTACCCATGGCAGAGGAGGGCGTGAAGTACCTCGCGTTGCGCAGGACGCACGACAACCCCAACTTCAACTACACCTTTGACGGCATCGTCTATGCGGTGATGGTCGGGCTGGGATTTGCCACCCTCGAGAACATACTGTACGTCCTCGAATACCAGACGATCGAGACGGCCATCATGCGCGGCATCCTCTCGGTGCCGCTCCACTGCACCTGCGGCGTCTTCATGGGATACTTCTACGGCGTCGCCCGCGGCCAGGAGGCACGCGGTTCCGAGGAGGAAGCGGCTCGCGCACGCACGCTTGCCCTTGCCGTGCCCTGCATCATCCATGGCCTCTATGACTACAGCCTCGACACCGAGACGCTGTTGGCCTCCCTCCTCGGCCTGGCGTTCACGGTCATCGTGTTCTGGCTGGCGGCCAAGCAGGTCAAGATCGCCTCGATAAACGACGCTCCCATCATGGTTAGCCTTGCGGAGCTGAACGCACCCCTGCCCGAGGACGGCGCCTCCGACTGGAAGAGCAAGGGCACCCCTCCCCCGCCATTCAACAAGGAGGGGTAGCGCCGCATCGGACGATGCCACGATGAGAAAAGGGCCACCTACGTCCGCCGCCTGGCGTCAGACCCCCTGCCGCTGGAGCATTGCGTAGACCGCACCGAGAAGCTTGGCATCCTCGCCCCGCTCCGCCAGCACGATGTTGGGCTTGGGAACCTGTGGAAGCTGCAGGTCGGCCATCATGGAGCGCATCGAGATGTGGAGGGCCTCCAGCAACGCGGGCTGCACGCTGATGCCCCCACCGATGGCGACCACGTCAGGATCGACGATGCACTGGAGGTTGAATATCCAGGTACAGAGATCCTTGGCGTACTCGTGGAGCCCACGCAGTGCGGCGTCGTCGCCCTCGTTGACCCAGGCAAAGAGCTGATGGCCGTCGATGGAGTCATCGTCCTCGAGCCCCTTGGCCGCCAGTATGGAGCGCCGCAGTCCCTGCCAGCTGCAAAGGCCGGCCATCGCATCGCGCGAGCGGAACTCCCCAAGGATGGGCGTGTGACGGACAAACGAGAACTCGCCGGCAAACGAGTGAGCCCCGCGCAGGACCCGGCCGTCGACGACGATGCCGCCGCCAATGCCGGTGCCAATGGCAAGCACCACCCCCACCCTTGATCCGCGCAGCGCTCCCGCCGCATACTCACCAAGGGCAAAGGCCTTTCCGTTGTTCTCGATGCTCACCGGAAGCCCGCAGGAAAGAGAGAGTTCGGCACCCAGCGGCACCCCGTCCAGATAGGCGAGTCGCCCGCCTCCCACGATCGTCCCCTGCGAGTCTGCAGGGTCAACGATGCCCGGAACGCTCACGCACACGCATGCCGCGCGATCGGCAAGCCCCTCGACAATGGCCGAGAGGGCATCGACGAGCTCTGCCACGCTCGTGCAGACGCTCGGCACGCTACCACGCTCGAGCATGGTCAGATCGCTTGAAACCAGGCCCCACTCGATATGGGTGACACCGACATCAATGGCTACATGGTTGGCCACGGTAGTCTCCTTGAATGATTAAGCTGCGTCTAAGACTCCAGTACACGTGTAGCCCATTTGCGCTGCCGTGGAGCCTGTGGGGGTCGCTTTCTCGATATACGAGCACAAACGCCCATTGAGCGGACGGTCTGACGCGAATGGCGGACGCTCCGAGAGCCACCCGAGCCCTCGTGACGGCAGATCGGATCAAAGCCAAGGTAACGATTCGCTTAACACATATTACATCTTATATCGATATGCAACGTCGTATAGCTACGCTAGCCAAGACCCTGCAGAGGGACGCAAGACGTCTGGTGCCATGACGCTGGTGCCAGACTCCACAGAGGAGAGAAAGATGAGCAATCTCACGCGTCGTAATGCACTCGCGCTGCTTGGCGGCGTGGCCACGTTTGGCCTGGCAGCTTGTGGAGGATCGCAACAGCCCGCCGCCAACGAAGGTGAAAAGACCTATAAGATCGGTGTCCTTCAGCTCGTCGAGCACGAGGCGCTCGACGCCGCCAACGAGGGCTTCGTCGAGGCACTCGACGAATCGGGCATTGCCTACGAAATCGACCAGCAGAACGCGCAGGGTGACCAGAGTGCCTGCCAGACCATTGCCGCGAAGCTCGTAGGCGACGGCGACGACCTCATCCTTGCCATCGCCACGCCAGCCGTGGAGGCCTGCGCGGGCGCGACAAGCGACATCCCCATCGTCGGAACGGCCGTCACCGACTTTGCCGCCTCCGACCTGGTCGCCTCGAACGATGCCCCGGGCGGCAACATCACCGGCTCCTCTGACCTCACCCCCGTCGCCGACCAGATCAAGATGCTCCACACCATCCTGCCTGACGCCAAGGAAGTCGGCGTGCTGTGGTGCACCGCCGAATCCAACTCCGACCTCCAGGCTCAGATGGCCATCGACGCCTGCAAGGAATACGGCATCAATGCCACCAACTACACCGTCTCGTCCTCCAGCGAGATCCAGTCCGTGGTCGAGAGCATGGCCGGCAAGGTCGACGTCATCTACACCCCCACCGATAACACCATCGCAGCGGGCATGAGCACCGTCACCATGGTCGCCGATGACAACAAGATCCCCGTCATCGCCGGCGAGGAGGGCGAGTTCAACGCCGGGGCACTCTGCACCTACACCATCTCCTACAAGGAGCTGGGAAAGCTCGCCGGTCAGATGGCCGTCCGCATCCTGGTCGACGGCGAGGACCCCGCCTCCATGCCCATCGAGTACTATCCCTCCGACAAGCTGACCCTTCTCTACGACGAGAAGAAGGCAGAGGCCTTGGGCATAGACCCCTCCGTATGGGAGACGCTGGGCGCGTAGGCACCACTCGTATCGCAGCTGAGCGCCCCGGCACCAGAAGAGCTGTCGGGGCGCCATTCGCGCCGGCATCTCGCGGCTGCCCTACCACGAAGTCCACCTTACTTATTAGGAGTTGCACCTATGACGCTTGCCTTGCTTGGCGCCGTATCCCAAGGAATCCTATGGGGCATCATGGTCCTTGGCGTCTACATCACCTACAAACTGCTTGACATTGCCGACCTCACCTGCGACGGAAGCCTTGCGCTCGGCGGATGCGTCTGCGCCGTGCTCATCGTCGAGCATGGGATCAACCCCTGGCTGGCCCTGCTTGCCGGCACCGTGGCTGGCATGCTGGCGGGCGCCGTGACCGATGTCTTGCACACGGTCTTTGACATTCCCGCCATCCTTGCGGGCATCCTGACACAGATCAGCCTCTGGTCCATCAACCTGCGAATCATGGGCAAGTCGAACATTCCCCTGCTCAAGCACGAGACCATCTTCAGCGAAATCACCGTCGCATCCGGCCTCCCCCAGACGACAGTCGTCGTGTTGGGACTCGTCTTCGCCACCATATGCGTGGGCGCCCTCTATTGGTTCTTTGGCACCGAGATAGGCAGTGCCCTGCGCGCCACGGGCAACAACGAGGACATGTCGCGCGCCATGGGAATCGACACGCGTGCGACCAAGATGATTGCCCTCATGCTCTCGAACGGCCTCGTGGGGCTTGCCGGCGCGCTGATCTGCCAGAGCCAGAAGTATGCCGACATCGGCATGGGCACGGGAGCCATCATCATCGGCCTTGCTGCCATCGTCATTGGCGAGGTGCTGGGACGACTCACCCCCGGCAAGCTGCGCTCCTTCTCGAGCCGTCTTGTCGCCGCCGTGGTCGGGTCGGTCGTCTACTTCCTCATTCGCGCCATCGTGCTGCAGATGGGCATGGACGCCAACGACATGAAGCTGCTCTCGGCAGCCATCGTTGCCATAGCACTGGCCGTGCCGGTCGTCTGGGAACGCCAGCAGCTCCGAGCCTCATACCGCAAAGGAGGTGAGGCGTGATGCTCACCCTCACCAACGTAGGCAAGACCTTCAACAAGGGAACCGTCAATGAGAAGGCCGCGCTCAGGGGAATCGACCTGCATCTGAACCGCGGTGACTTTGTCACCGTCATCGGCGGCAACGGTGCGGGCAAGTCGACGATGCTCAACATGATTGCCGGCGTGCACCCCCTCGACTCGGGAACCATCGTCCTTGACGGGCATGACATCTCGCGGCTGTCAGAGCACGCGCGCGCCGCATACCTCGGTCGCGTGTTCCAGGACCCCATGCGTGGCACGGCCGCTGACATGCAGATAGACGAGAACCTTGCCCTGGCGGCACGGCGCGGCAAGAGTCGCACGCTGCGTTGGGGCATCACCAAGGCGGAGCGCACACGTTACGTTGACGAGCTGGCCAAGCTGGATCTGGGTCTCGAGACACGCCTTTCGGACAAGGTCGGTCTGCTCTCGGGCGGTCAGCGCCAGGCCCTCACGCTGCTCATGGCCACCCTGCAGCGCCCCGATCTCCTGCTGCTTGACGAGCACACCGCCGCACTCGACCCCAAGACGGCGGCGAAGGTGTTGGAGCTCACCGAGCAGATCGTCTCGAGCGAGGGCCTTACCACCCTCATGGTGACCCACAACATGCATGACGCCATCCGCATGGGCAACCGCCTTATCATGATGGCGGACGGCAAGATCATCTACGACGTCAGGGGCGAGGAGAAGGCCGGCCTGCATCGCGCCGACCTCATGCGGAAGTTCGAGGAGGCGGCCGGCGAGGAGTTTGCGAACGATCGCATGCTGCTCGGATAGACCGGACGGACAAGCCTAGCGAGTCAGCTCGTCCAGGAATGCCTGGCCGTAGCGCTTCAGCTTGGTGTCACCGACGCCGGGAACCTCGAGCAGCTCCTCGCTGGTACGTGGCCTACGTCGCACCATGGCGCGCAGCGTCCTGTCGGAGAACACCATGTAGGGTGCCACGTGCGCCTCGCCCGCCAGGGTCTTTCTGAGCACGCGCAGCCTCTGGAACAGCTCCTCGTCAGGCGCGTCGTGCACCCACACGTCATCCGCCTCGATGCTCGCGGCGACCTCGTCGAGGTCACGCGCGCGTCGCTCGCGTGCGCCATACACGCGGCTCTCGGCCACCGCCGCGCGCTTCCTCTCGACCCGCAGGTAGCGGTCGGGCGAGTCGCCGTTGCAGACCGAGCATCCCCCGCAGCCGTTGGGGCCAAAGACCATCCGCTGGCCAAAGTAGCGCAACACGCGGGCCCGCAGGCAGCTCGTGCTCATGGCATAGCCGATCATCTCGCCCAGCAGGCGCTCTCGGTTGTCATGCAGCCTGTGCTGGTCGGCGATGCTCACCCCATCGGCGAACTCGATGTTGTCGATGAAGTAGTGACATGTGCGGATGTCTCCCCTGCTCCACAGCAGGTAGCACTCCGCCGGTTCTCCGTCACGGCCCGCGCGGCCCGCCTCCTGGTAGTACTCCTCCAGCGTCTGCGGCAACCCGCAGTTGATCACGTAGCGCACGTTGCTCTTGTCGATGCCCATGCCAAACGCGTTGGTTGCCACCATGACCTGCACGTCGTCGTTCACGAAGGCCTCCTGCGCACGCGTGCGCCTGTCGTCGGTCATGCCGGCGTGGTAGGCAGCCACGCGCACGCCCGCGTCATCGAGCATCTTGGCGAGCTGGTCGACCTTCTTGCGTGTCGTGGCATAGACGATTCCCGTGTCGTGCGGATGGTCCCGCACGTAGCTCACGGTCCAGGCCTCGCGCTTCTTGGGGGTGAGCTCGAAGGATGCGAGCCTGAGGTTGGGCCGGTCGAAGCCGCTGATCTCGACCACGGGGTCTCGAAGCGCGAGCAGTTCGCGCACGTCACTCTGCACACGCCCCGTCGCCGTCGCCGTCAGCGCGGCCACGACCGGACGCTGGGGAAGCGCATTCACGAAGTCCGCGATCCCGCGATAGGCCGGCCTGAAGTCCTGGCCCCATTGGCTCACGCAGTGGGCCTCGTCCACCGCAACGAGCGGGACGTGGGCCTGTGCCGCAAACGCCCTGAAGTCCGGGTCGGCAAGGCGCTCTGGAGCGACGTACATGAGGTCGTACCAGCCGGCGAGCGCCCGCCTGAGCACCTCGGGGCGCACGCGCGGCTTGAGCGTCGAGTTATAGAACGAGCCGCGAATGCCCACCTCCTTGAGGGCAAAGACCTGGTCCGCCATGAGCGAGATGAGCGGTGAGACCACGATGGTGAGGCCACCCATGACCGCAGCGGGAACCTGGTAGCACACCGACTTGCCCGCACCCGTCGGCATCACGGCCATGGTGTCGCGCCCGTCGAGAATCGCCTGGATCACGCGCTCCTGGCCAGGTCTGAAGCTCTCGTAGCCAAAGTGCGTCGATAGGGCGGCTCGGGCGTCGTCCATGGTGGGCCGTATGGGAAGGTCTTGGGTCACGCGCAACACCCCTGATCGAGCGGATGGGACATCTGGCGGCCGGCATGCCGAGCCGAACCAGACCATGACTCTACACCAAAGGCAGCCGCTCGCGATGGCGGCGCACCGTCGAACGCGGGTGCGACTGATGGTATGCTTGATGTTCCGTGTCACCCGTTTCAAGGAAGCCCCGTGAAGAACTCGCGCACCATCCATATCCTCGCCGCTGCCATCGCCTGCCTGCTCTGGAGCGGCTCGCTCATCGCCTCAAAGCTCAGCTATGACACCCTGGGACCCATGTCGCTCGGTCTCATCCGCTTCACGCTGGCCACGATCGCCTTCTTCGTCGTCCGCCTCGCAGTCGGCGAGCATGAGATCCCGCAGCCCAAGGGCATGGCGCAGATCGCTCTCACGGGCATCCTGGGCACCACCCTCTACTTTGCCGCGGAGAACTACGGCGTCTCGATGCTGCCCGCCTCCACCTCGTCGCTGATCGTCGGCTCGTTTCCCGCCATGACCCTGGTGCTCGAATGCCTCATAGACAAGACGCGCCCGCAGCCCCTCAAGACCATCGGCATCGTGCTCGCCTTTGTGGGCGTGGCCCTGCTCGCCCTCACCGAGAGCGGCGAGGGTGGCAGCAACGTGCTGGCAGGCAGCCTGATTCTCATGTTCGGCGGACTCTGCTGGAGCCTGTACAACTTTGCCATGCGGCTCGTCATGGGTACCTACAGCACGCTTACCATCACGACCTGGCAGACGCTCTTTGGTGCGCTGGGATTCATCCCCTTCGTCGCCTACGAGGGACTTCCCGACCATCTCCCCACGCCCACGACCTGGGCATCGCTCGCCTACCTCGTCATCGGTTGCACCGTCGTGGGGTTCATGCTCTACAACTGGGGGCTCGAGGACCTCGAACCCTCGACCGCCACCTCGCTCTCGAACCTGATTCCGGTGTTTGGGCTTGCGCTCTCCGCGCTGATCCTAGGAGAGCACATCAGCCCGATGCAGCTGATCGGCGGCGCCATCGTCGTGGCGGGCATCGTGCTCTCGACGCAGCGGGGTGATGACGCGCATGCATAGGAGGGACAGGGCTACCACCGGACAGGCCGGCAGCGACCAGGTGGTCCTACATCGCATCGACGAGGAGTGCATCACGCGACTCGAGGACGAGACGTTCGCTGGGCTCGGCTGTGACGGATGCGGGATCGTCGTGCTGCGCGGCGCGGATTCCTGGGGAGCGCATGACCGCGGCTGCATAGAGCTTCCGACCCAGAGCAGATCGCTGCTCGTACCAATCGGATACGACGAGCGCGAGGCGCCCCTCGCCGTCGACCAGGACGGCAACGAGCAGTCCGACCTGCTCTTGAGCCTCACCGACGAGGATGACTTCATCGCCTGCGCATGGGCGCGCGTGCGCGACGGATCCCCACTTATGGGAGTGGGCATCGACCTGAACGCACTCTCGCACTTCGCACCACGCAAGAGCGGCAGAGACTACACGCACCTGCTCTTCACGGACCACGAGAAGGAATTGGCCCCACAACTCGAGCCGGAGAACCCCACGCTCGCGAAGGCGGCGCTCTTCGCGGCAAAGGAGGCGGCCTTCAAGTCGACGGCGCATCCGCTGCGCATATGGTACGAGGCGCAAGACGAGGAGCTGCTGTACGAAGTTCGCCACTTCTGCATGACCGAACCCGGCATCGAGAGGGGCGAGGCGCGCAATGGGGCGGCCCAGAGGGCGATGGACCTCATGGGAATCGGACGCATCGAGGTGCATTACGTCGAGCTAATGGGAATGGCGCTGGTGACGGCCGTCGCGATTGCCTCAGAGCAGGCCTCGGACGAGTAGGGCACCTACCAGATATCTATCTTCCTGCCACAGTGCACGCACTCGTACCACGCATGGCTGTGCTTCTCGCCGGGCGCTGGCGGCTCATAGCGCTGCTCCCATTCGTGCTGGCTGGCGTTGGGACAGACGCCCATGTTGGTGCCATAGGTCGTGCGTCCGGTGCCATCGAGGTCGAACACCTCGTTGTACAGCACCGTATGGCGCTCGTCGAGCGGCAGGTCCATATGGATGTGGCCGTAGAACCAGCGCTTGTAGGCAAACTGGCCCTCGACGTGCTCCTCGAGCCAATCAGTGTACTCGTCAGACGGACCCCAGAACTTGGGGAACCGAGAGCGGTACCACCGGTAGCAACCCGTGGGAGGACAGTGCGTGAGCACATAGTCGACCTCGCCCACTGCCTGCGCCGCTGCGGCAATCCGCTCGCGCTCGCTCTCGACAGGCACCTCCTGTGGCCACCACGACTGATGCGGGACGCGCCATTGCGCGTCAATCGAGTGCGCCCCGCCGACCACAAAGAAGGTGTGTCCGCCAATCGTGTAGGTCTCTCCACGCATCAGGCGGACGACATGAGGCCGGATCTCCTGGATCGAGCCACCAAAGCCGTGCGTCACAGGCAGCTTCTCGAGCATGTCAAAGTTCTCGTGGTTGCCATCCACAACGAAGGTCGTCCATGGCTGGAACTCGAGCCAGTCAAGACGGTCGGTTTCCTTCTGCGTCGGCGGATCCGCCCACAACAGGCCAAAGTCACCCAGGATGATCAGGGCGTCGTCACGCGTGAGCCCCTCGGCATGCTGGGAGAGCCAGTCCACCTTTGCCATGTCAAGCTCACCGTGGGTGTCACCTGTCAGGAATACCGCCACCACAACCACCTACCGCAAGCGAATCGTCCGATCGGAAGCCATGCCAGCGAGCCTATGCCTCGTCAGCGGCGGCAAGCTCCGCCTCGAATGCCGCGAACTCCTCGGGGATGGCATTGGGATCGCAGCCAAACGACTCCGCCACCGCCTGCGCCTGATCCCAGCGAAGCTCGGCCTTGGCCGTATCGTTCATGTCGTCATAGGCGTCACCGACGCGGTCGAGCGCGTACGAGACATAGCTTGCCAGCGAGTCTCCCATACCCGAGAGCAGCATCATCGTCACCAACGAGTCGGGCGACAGGTTCATGGCCGTCTCGGGATCGAGGTCGAGGAGGGCGGCAATGCTATCCTCGGCATCCCGCGCCGACTCGATCTTCCCGTCGATCAGGGCGCCGCGCAGCGCGACCGTCACCGCGTCGACAAACTTCGCTATGACCTCAAGCAGGTAGTCACGATGCAACATGACGTCTCCTCACAATGGCAGATGGGCCTTCGATGGGCCGCATCCCATGATACACAAGCACTCACCCGTCGACGCGCTCGCGCGGCGATGGCGCAAGCCGTCACTGCGGATGACCAGGAGTCCCGTCGACGCCCTTGGCTGGCCTGGGACTGCTACTTCTGAACGGGAGGAACTATTCCCAGGTGCTCGAACGCTGCCGGCGTCGCCTGCCTGCCCTGTGGCGTGCGGATGATGAGTCCCTGCTGCAGCAGGTAGGGCTCGTAGACGTCCTCGAGCGTCGAGGGGTCCTCGCCAACGGCGGAGGCGACGGTCGTCAGCCCCACGGGACGCCCGCGGAACGTGCGTGCCAACGCGTCGAGTATCTTCACATCCATCCAGTCGAGGCCAAGCTCGTCAATCTCGAAGAACGAGAGCGCCTCGGCCGCGACCTGCCACGAGATGGCACCCTCGGCCTTGACCTGTGCATAGTCACGCACGCGTTTGAGCAGGCGGTTTGCAAGGCGCGGCGTACCGCGTGAGCGCGAGGCGATCTCGGCGGCTCCCTGCTGGTCGATATCGACTCCCAGAATCGCGGCAGAGCGGGCGACGATGCGCGAGAGCTCGTCAGTGGAGTAGTAGTCCAGACGGTAGGAGATGCCAAAACGGTCGCGCAGCGGGCCAGTGAGCAGGCCGGTACGCGTCGTGGCGCCAACGAGGGTAAAGCGCGGGATGTCGAGGCGAATCGAGCGGGCTGCAGGGCCCTTGCCGATCACGATGTCGAGGAAGAAGTCCTCCATGGCCGGATAGAGCACCTCCTCCACCTGATGGTTGAGGCGATGGATCTCGTCCACAAAGAGGATGTCACCCTCGCTCAGGTTGGTGAGGATCGCAGCGAGGTCCCCCGTGCGCTCGATGGCGGGGCCCGAGGTCGTATGGAGCTTGGCTCCCATCTCGTTGGCGACGACACCTGCCAAGGTCGTCTTTCCGAGTCCCGGGGGGCCCGAGAAGATGACATGGTCAAGTGGTTCGCCCCTGTCTCGTGCCGCCTGGATCAGCACCCGGAGATTCTCACGCACGCGCTCCTGGCCATAGTAGTCGTCGAGGGTCTTGGGACGCAGGGTGCGATCGACGTCGAGGTCGTCCGACGTGAGCTCGCCCGTCACGCTGCGCTGGCCCATCTGCCGGGGCTGCATTCCCGCACCGCCCCGCGAAGGGCCGGCATCGTCAAACAGGTCTTCCTTGGTCGACTCCCACATCACGCACCACCACCCAGACGCCTCAGGGCGTAGGCCAGGGCCTTCTCGATGGTAGTGGCGCCAGCATCCTCATGGCCCTCGAGCGCAAGCTCCGCCTCCTGCGGGGAGAAGCCCATGGACAGCAGCGCGTCGGTCGCCTCCGACGCAACCGACGCACCCGTTGGGACGGGCGCAGTGTCGGCCAGTGACGGCTGGGCGAGCCCGACGAGGCCCCGCAGCTCGGCATCCTTGGCAAACACTCCCTCGAGCTCGACGAGCAGACGCTGGCCCTTGCGCTTGCCGACGCCGGGCACCTGCGCCATGCGGCCGATGTCCTGAGTCGCCACCACCGTGGCGAGCTGCGCCGGCGAGAAGGTCGAGAGCACCGAGAGGGCGAGCTTGGGACCGACGCCCGAGATGGACACCAGCCGATCGAACAGCGCACGTTCCTCCCTGGTGGCAAACCCGTAGAGGTCCATCGCGTCCTCACGCACGATCAGCCTCGTGAGGACGGTCACGCCTGCCTCGCCCACCTGCGGCAGCGCCGCCGCGGTCGAGGACGAGACCCCCAGCTCGTAACCGACGCCACCCACATCGAGCACCACGTGCGTGGGCAACACCTCCACCAGCGTGCCTGTCAATTGAACGATCACGAGGCAGTCCTCCTGTTTCTCTGCTCCTCACGCATACGCGCCACATTGGCGGCGGTGGCGGCGGCAGTGACCTCGCGCGCCTCCTCGCGCGCAAGCTCGAGCTGCGCCTGCTCGGCCTCGTATATCTGGCTTCCCGCCGCCCGGCGTGAGAGCTCCTTGGTCCTGTTGAGATTGGCGTGGCACACCGCGGCTGCAAGGGCATCGGCGGCGTGGTCGGGATGGGGGTCATGGTCGAGCGCCAGCACCGTGCGCACCATGTAGATGACCTGGTGCTTGTCGGCCGCACCCGTCCCCACGACGGCCTGCTTGATCTGCATGGGGGTGTACTCCCCCACCTCAAGACCCGCCTGGGAGCACGCCACGATGGCCGCCCCGCGCGCCTGGGCAGTCGCGAGTGCGGACCTGGTGTTCTCGCCAAAGAAGATCTTCTCTATGGCGAGCTGCGTGGGGTGGTACGTGTCAATCGCACGGGATATCTCGGAGAAGATCTTGCCCAAGCGCTGGTCGATCGGCTCCGAGGCCTTGGTGGTCACGCATCCATAGGCCCGCGCGCGGCACATCGCCCCGCGCGTCTCGACAATGCCCCATCCGGTGTGGGCCAGGCCGGGATCTATGCCAAGGATGATCATGCGGCCTCCCTTCACCGCCAGCGGCAGGGCCGCAATACGAACGTCCGTTCTATCCTATCACAGAACGGACGCTAGTTCTCTGAGAATGGACTCATCCATGGGAGCGCATCAAACCCGGACAACGTGCCCTCCTTGAACTCCTCGGCCAGCTTTGCCGGATCAAAGGGCGTCGCATTGGTGGGAAAGAACCCTCCCTGCTCAGCGAGGTCGCGCAGCATTGCCAGCGTGGCATCCAGATCGTTTTCGCTCTTGGAAGTCGGGCGAATCGGCGTGCCCTCGTCGGTGGAAGTGGTGCTCATGCTGCCAAACTGGAACGGCTCGGCATCCAGATGATCGTCGTGCCAGGCCATGCCCAAGGGGAAGCGCGCGTCATCGAGCGTATGGGTGCTCATGGTCAGGACCGGCGGGCACGAACGACGCAAGAGCTCCGCGTTGCGCTCGGCGCAAAGCACTGCATGAACGAGCTCAGCCTCGACAGCCTCCGCAGCCAGCTCCGCATACGTGCGGTCGTACTCTATGTAGCCCAGCAGGATCTCATCCACTCGCGTGATGTCCGCCTCGCCGACGATCGTGCGGACCGACCCATCGGCAAGGGGCAACGCGACCGCATCGGCCTCGGTCAAGTCGACCCTGCGGAAGATGGGCGATATCGTGTTGCGCACATGGGCCATGTCGAGAACGTCAGAGCGATACACGTCCCCCAGCGGGCACAGGCGGGCACACGATACCTGACCCGCCCGCAGCCCCAGTGACAACCCCGTCTTGTCGGCAGACGAGAGCACCAACGCACCGCATTCGCGCGCCATCGACGCGAGCTCGAGCTCGTCGAGGTCGCGGATGTCATACTCGCGAGGATGCCCGGTCGCATCGACCTGATCGACGCGCAGGCGGCGCGCCAGCTCGCGACAAGCCGGAGCGCTGGGGCCGGCGGAGGCCCCGACCAGGGCATGAACATGCAGCGGGCCGACAGCATCCGAAGCCAGCGCCAACAGGACCGCGGCGTCCAGCGTGCCATCGAGGCACAGCGCGACATCGGTGTATCCCTGCTTCGAGACGAAGTCATGAATGCCCAGCGTCAGTGCCTGCCAAAGGTGGAAGGGCGCATCGTAGACCTCGGGCTGCAGCGACTCCAGGAGGGGTGCCTCTTCGCCCTCGCCTGCGGTACCGATGTCGGCAACCAGCAGGGCCTCCTCAAAGGCTGGCGCCATGGCGACAAGCCTCCCCTTGGGGTCCATGACAAAGCTCGAACCCGTGAACACCTGGTCCCCATAGCCGCCGACAGGCGCAACGCCCACGAGCCAAGACCCCATCGTCTGGGCGTCGTACTCGAAACGCGCGTTCTCGAGGTCCGCAGCCATCGCGCTCGAAATGTCATCCATGGCAAAGGGATAGCCAGAGAAGAATAGGGTGACGTTGCCCTCGTACTCGTAATCATCGAGCGCATCGAGGCTCTCATATGAGAGCGCGATCGACAGGCGCTCGCCCCCAAACTCGAACTGGGGCACCTCATGCTCGCCGCGGGCGACACTCACATCCCCGGGCCGCAAATGCGACATGAGGCACAGGGGCCGCATGTCGCCCCCGTCAAGCAGCACCGCGTCGAAGTTGGCCTCCTGGCCATCGTAGTCAAGAGGAACCGGCACGACACAGGGACACGCGACACGCTCGCTCAGGCTCAGCATGGCCTCGGCCGCGTCACGCATGAACGAGGGCGTGTCGGCATATGGAAGCGCATCGACGCCCGCAAGGGCCGCGAGCGGAAAGAGGAGCAAGTCCACATTCTGCTCGGCGGCCCTTTTCGATTGCGCGACCATGCGCTCGACGGTGGCGTCAAATGCGCCTGGAACCGTGTTTATCTGGGCGATACCAATACGCACGATTTAGATTTCGGCCTTCCAGAGACCGTGGAGGTTGCAGTACTCGTAGATCGTGACGTCAGAGGCGCCATCGCAATCGAACTCGGCGACCGGCTCCTCGCCAGGATGGAGCTTCTTGATCTCGAGACGGTCCTCGCTCGCAAGGGCGACGAACTGGATGTAGTGTGCGTCCATCATGGGATGGGCGACCTCGCCGACCTTGGCGATGATCTTGCCGCCCTCGCGGGTGACGGCAGGAACGTGCTTCTCGGTGGCGGCGTCGGTGGAGCCGGCAACGAGCTCCTCGCAGGGCTCGCCGCAGCACACGGGCGTGCACGGACCCTCGAGAACCTTGACGAACATGTTGGCGCACTTGGTGCACTTGTAGAACTTGACGTCAGCCATGTGTGGCTCCTCTCACTCGTCCCTCTCCATGCGGCATCTCGACTGCCGCACCATGCATCTCATTGTACGGCAAACGCCTAGGGCGCTGCCAGATGCTTGTCCAGATCAGGAAGGCAGGTCATTTGACTCGCGTACGCCCGACTGTCATCCCCTCTCCCCGACCGACCGCGCTACCATAGGCAAAACGATCGGGGAGAGGGCTCATGAACAAGCAATTCAAGACTATCCAGCAGCAGGTCGAGCTGCTCGAGCAGCGCGGTGTTGCCACAGACGAGCGGACGGCCTCGACGCTCCAGCGCGAGGGCTACTACGCCGTGGTCAACGGCTACGGCAAGGCGTTCATCGACACCGTTGCGTCGGCCGAGGCGGGAGATGACCGATATCGGCCGGGGACGACGTTCGACCAGATCTACCAGCTGTTCCTGTTTGACCGCGAGCTTCGCTCCATCACGTTCATGGCGCTCATGAGCGTCGAGTGCACGTTGCGGGCAATAATCTCGTACACGTTCTGCGCGCACCATCGCAGGAACGGCGCATACCTGGAGCGTAGGAGCTACACGAAGCAGAGCGAGTACCTCCGCGGTGAGGGCGCCTATGCCAGGGATCTCAACAACCTGCTCGACACGCTCGAGAGCTGTGCGCGCAGCAACAAGATCACCGGTCGTCTTGACGATGACTACGACAACGCACGCGTCGCATGGTACCGCGATCACTATGACAGCATTCCCCTCTGGGTCCTGTTCTCGGATCTCACCTTTGGCAACCTGCGCTACTTCTTTGCCCTCATGATCGGCAACGAGCAGCGCGAGGTCTGCAACCTTCTGCGAAAGGTGTGCGGAACCACCCACGAAAGGCGAACCCTGACCCCGCAGGGAATGCTTGCGGACCTCGATGCGCTGAGTGACCTACGCAACGGATGCGCCCACGAGGAGCGCATATACAACGGATCGTTTAGCAAGTCCAAGTACGGCTACCCCAAGATAGTCAAGACCTTGGCAGCCTACCTCGCCGAAGACGACGAGCGGATATTCATGGAAAGCGTCCGCGAAGTAATAGCACGCTACGCCGGCACGAGCCCCGAGCTGCAGCGCGTACTCGACGAGGCGGGGCTCACCAAGATCTAGGAACATCGGGCAAAAACGCATCGCCCTAACACTCGGGTGCGCCCAGGGGACTGTCCCCTGGGCGCACCCGAAGTGAGTCTTAGGCGTACGCCACATGGCCCTCCTGGCCGATGAGATCGATGACCTCGGCCTTGAGCAGCACGTTGCGTGCATCGACGCGGGTGGGCAGCTCCATGCGCATCGTCGCGCCAGAGGCCTCCTGCACCAGCAGCTCCACGCGGTCCATGCCGCCATAGCGGGCAAAGATCGAGTTGAGGTTCTGCATGCGATCGTACGAGAGCATGCGCGGCGTCATGAACACCTCGAAGATCTTGGGCTTGTTCGTGCGATCGGAGAGCTCCATCGCCTGAACGTCCTGGCAGATGATCTGGCTGCCGCGGTCGGAGCGCTCCAGCTTACCCGTCACGCGCACGAACACGTTGCCGACGCTCTCGCCGGTCTCCTGGTTGATCTCGCCGGCAAGCGTGGCGGCACACTGCTTGTAGAGCTTGGGGAACACCACCAGGGTGATCTCGCCTTCCATGTCCTCGAGGGTCACGATGGCCATGTTGTCACCGTTCTTGGTGGTCTTCTTTGCCACACCCGTCACCATGCCGGCAAGGTGTATGGGCTTGCCCTCGGGTACCTTATAGCGGGTGCCTGTCGTGCCCGTTGCGGGGTTCACGTACTCCTCGCTCACCTCGATATCGGAGATGAGGTAGTCGCGCGCCTTGGACAGGGCGTACTCGTACGGGCGCAGGGGGTGGTCCGAGACGTAGATGCCCAGAACGTCGTGCTCTTGCGCAAGCTTGACGGTACGATCCCACTCGATGCCGTCTGCGGGCGGGACGTCGTTCTCAAAGCCCGATCCGGCGACGTCGGCAAACATGTCAAACAGGGAGCTCTGCCCGGCGGCGCGGTCCTTCTGGCGCTTGGCGGCAGCATCGATGATGTTCTCGGGGTTGTTCTTGTCGACGAAATGCATCATCTGCATGCGCGTGTAGCCCGTCGAGTCAAAGGCCCCGCTCTTGATGAGCGCCTCGACCACGCGGCGGTTTGCCTGGCTCGAGTCGACGCGGTCGACGAAGTCGTGCAGGGTCTTGAACGGGCCGCCAGCGTCGCGCTCGGCCATGATGGCCTCGCCCACGCCTGCTCCCACGCCACGGATGCCCGCAAAGCCAAAGCGGATGCCCTCGGCGGTCGCGGTGAAGTCCTTGCCGCTCTCGTTGATGTCAGGCGGCAGCACCTGGATGCCCTCGTGCCTGCACGCGGTCACGTAGTGGACGATCTTCTCGGTCTTGCCCATGTAGCTGGTCAGAACCGAGGCCATGTACTCCTTGGGGAAGTATGCCTTGAGCCATGCCGTCTGCATGACCAGAATCGCGTAGCCGGCCGAGTGGCTCTTGTTGAAGGCATACGATGCGAACTCGAGCACGTCGTCCCAGATCTTCTCCGCCGTCGCAAGGGAGTAGTCATTGCGGACCGCACCGTTCATCCAGTGGTCGCGAATGGTCTCGTCCTTGCCGTCCTCCCAGTGGAAGACCTGGTCGGTGAGCATCTTGATCTTCTTCTTGGCCACCGGCTTGCGGATACGCGAGTCCGACTCACCTGCCGAGAACCCGCACATCTTCATCGAGATCTGCATGACCTGCTCTTGGTAGACCATCGTGCCGTAGGTCTCCTCGAGGATGTCGGAGAGGCGGTTGTCGTAGAAGGCGACCTCCTTGCGGCCGTTCATGCGGTCGATGTAGTCGCTGACCATGCCGGCGCCGAGCGGGCCCGGGCGATACAGGGCGATAAGTGCCACGACCTGCTTGTACTCGCGCGGCTGCATGCCCTTGATCGTCGCCGTCATGCCTGCGGACTCGATCTGGAAGACGCCTGCCGTGTGTCCGCGGCCCATAAGCGCAAAGATCGCAGGGTCGTCAAAGGGAATCTTGTCGACGTCGATGTCGACGCAGGTCGCACCCGGCTTGACGGTTTTGCGCACGGCCTCGGGCACGGCATCGATGTCGGCCACGCTCGGGTAGTTGGCACGGATGTTGCGCAGCGCCTTGCTGATGACGGTGAGCGTGCGCAGTCCGAGGAAGTCCATCTTGAGCAGGCCCATGTCGGCGACCGAGTGACCCTCGTACTGGGTGATCTCGACACCGCCCTTGGTGTCGAGCTTGGTGGGCACGTGGTCGTTGACCGGCGTGGGCGCGATCAGGACGGCGCAGGCGTGCACGCCCTCGCCGCGCGTCTTGCCCTCGATGGCCAGAGCCGCGTCGATGATGCGATGCGCGTCGGCATCCTTGTCGTAGGCGTCACGGAAGTCCTGGCTGTACAGGTCCTCCTTGCCGCTGGTCTTGTTGAGCACGAACTTGAGCTTGGCCTTGGGGTCGTTCGAGATCATCTTGGACAGGCGCTGACCCATGTACACCGGGAATCCCAGGACGCGGTTGGCGTCGTTTATCGCCTGCTTGGCCTTGATGGTCGAGTAGGTGATGACGTGGCTCACGCGGTCGGACCCGTACAGTTCACGCACGTGCTGGACGACCTCCAGCCTTCGCTCATCGTCGAAGTCCATGTCGATATCGGGCATCTCGGAGCGCTCGACCGACAGGAATCGCTCGAACATCAGGCCGTTCTCGAGCGGGTCAAAGGTCGTGATGTCCATCGCATAGGCAACGATGGCGCCTGCGGCGGAGCCGCGGCCCGGCCCGACGCCGATGCCGTTCTGCTTGGCCCAACGCACGTACTCCTGCACGATGAGGAAGTAGTCGGCAAAGCCCTTGGTGCAGATGACGTCATACTCGTACTCAAAACGCTCCTGCACGTTGACGCCACCGATGGTGAGGTTGCGCCAGTCGTCACCGTAGCGCTTGGCGAGGCCCTCCTCGCACTCCTTGCGGAAGCGCTCCTCCGAGGTCTCCCCCTCTCTCAGCCCTGGGAACTTGGGCAGGTACATGTGCGTCCAGTCGAGCTCGTAGTTGCACTTGGCGGCTATCTCGAGCGTGTTGTCGCAGGCCTCGGGCAGCCAGGAGAAGAGGGCGCGCATCTCCTCCTCGGTCTTGAGGTAGAACTCGGTGCCCTCCATGTGCTTGCGGTTGGTGTTGTCAAGCTGATCGGCCGTACCGATGCAGCTGATGATGTCCTGCGTGGGGGCGTCCTCGCGCGTGAGGTAATGGAAGTCGTTGGTGGCGACCACCTTGATGTTCAGCTTGCGGGCGAGCTTGACGAGCTGCTCGTCGAGGGTGCGGTCATTGAGGCCGCCCCTGAACTCGAGGCCGTGGTCCTGCACCTCGATGTAGAAGTCCTCCCCAAAGATGTCCTGGAAGGTACGCGCCCAGCGCTCCGCCTCGTCAAAGTTGCCGTCGAGGATGTTCTGCGGAATGATGCCCTGCACGCAGGCGCTCTGGCAGAGGATGCCCTCGTGGTACTGCTTGAGCATGTCGAGCGTGGTGCGGGGCTTGTAGTAGAACATCTCGTTTGCGGCCTTGGACATCATCTTCATGAGGTTCACGTAGCCGGTCTCGTTCTTGGCCAGCAGGATGAGATGGTAGCGCCGCTGCTTGGTGCCCTTCTCGATGGTGTCGTCGGTGATGAAGTACGCCTCGCAGCCAAAGATGGGCTTGATGACCGGCACGGGCTTACACGCCTCGACCGCCGCGAGCGCCTCGTCCTTGTTGGCCGCGCCGCCCGCTGCCTGCCAGGCGGCGACGTCGCGCTCCCATTGGGCGTGCACATGGTCGTGGGGACCTGCGTCGGGGGCATCCTGCGCAGGCTCCTCGAGGTCCCAATCCTTCTTGAAGCACTCGAGGTCGTGCGACCACTGCTTGAAGTCGGCCGCCGCGCTGTTGTACTTGCGGCACTCGAGGTCAAAGTTGGGAACGCCGAACATGTAGCCATGGTCGGTGAGGGCGATGGCGGGCATGTCGAGGTCGACGGCGCGCTTGACCATGTCGGGGATGGAGGTCGCCCCGTCGAGAATCGAGAAGTCGGAGTGGTTGTGAAGGTGAACGAACGCCATGCTGGGCCTTTCGTGAGATGGTTGCTGGAGACCCATTCTAGCCGAGTCTTGCGACACGAAACGCGTGTTCTCATAGGACACGCGAAGAGTTGACACTGTGTTCGGTCCGAGCGCCGCGACGCCTGGAGCCGCGGCGGCTCTCCGAGCATCAGTTATGCAATCAGTGCCTCTGCAGATGCTGTGTGTACGGGCGATTCCGCCCTGCCATGGCGGCGATGCCATCTACCATGACAATTCGTCAACAGCAACGTAGAAACGAGGAGACCATGGAGCGTCCAATCGCCTGGAAGAAGTATTCCGCCGCACAGCTTGCAGAGCTCGAGGGCTTTGCGAGCGACTACGCGGCCTTCATATCGCGCAACAAGACCGAACGGGAGTGCGTCGCAGAGGCCATCGAGCTGGCAAAGGCAGCAGGCTATCGCGACATCGAGGATTGCATTGCCGAGGGTGCGCAGCTCGTGGCCGGGGACGGCATCTATGCCTCCAACCGTGGCAAGTCGCTCATCCTTGTCAAGATCGGACGCGAGGACCTCACGCGCGGCATCAACATCCTGGGCGCCCATATCGACAGCCCGCGCCTCGACGTGAAGCAGAACCCGGCCGAGGAGAAGAACGACCTCGTGTACCTGGACACCCACTACTACGGCGGCATCAAGAAGTACCAGTGGGTCACCATCCCGCTGGCCATCCATGGCGTGGTGGCCAAGAAGGACGGCACCGTGGTGCCCGTGGTGGTTGGCGAGGATCCTGCCGACCCGGTGTTCGTGGTGACCGACCTGCTCATCCACCTCGCCGCCGAGCAGCTCGAGAAGTCGGGCTCCAAGGTCATCGAGGGCGAGATGCTCGACCTGCTCGTGGGCAACAAGCCCCTTTGCATCGAGGGCAATGACGGCGAGAAGAACCCTGTCAAGAGCCAGCTGCTTGCCATTCTCAAGGAGAGCTACGGCATCGACGAGGAGGACTTCCTCTCGGCCGAGCTCGAGGTCGTCCCCGCAGGCCCCGCCCGCGACCTCGGCTTTGACCGCTCGATGATCCTGGGCTACGGTCATGACGACCGCAGCTGCTCCTACCCGAGCCTCAAGGCGCAGCTCGCCCTTGACGAGGCGCCCGTGCGCACGGCCCTCACCATCCTCGTTGACAAGGAGGAGATCGGCTCGGTCGGGGCGACCGGCATGCAGAGCCACTTCTTTGAGAACGTCATCGCCGAGCTCATGGCCCTGACCGGCCACGGCGAGGGCACGCTTGCCATGCGCAGGTGCCTCGCCAACTCCGACATGCTCTCGAGCGATGTCTCGGCTGGCTATGACCCCTCGTTTGCCAGCGCATTCGAGCCCAAGAACGCGGCATATCTGGGACGTGGCCTCTCGTTCAACAAGTTCACGGGAAGAGGCGGCAAGGGCGGCTCGAACGACGCAGACGCCGAGTATGTGGCGCGCATCCGCAACGTCATGGACGCCCACGATGTCGCATGGCAGACCTCCGAGATCGGAAAGGTCGACCAGGGTGGCGGCGGCACCATCGCCTACATCCTCGCTAACTATGGCATCCGCGTCATCGACTGCGGCGTGCCCGTCCTTTCGATGCATGCCCCCTGGGAAGCCATCAGCAAGGCCGACCTCTATGAGGCCTACCGTGGCTACCAGGCCTTCCTCACGCTCGAGTAGCGCACACGACCCATCACGCACGCAACAGAGGGCGTCTCCGCGACACGCAGATCATCGCGGAGACGCCCTCTTCCTTCACCTTAGTGGCCGCTTTGCCTACGCACCCGCAGCCGTAGCGAAGGTCGTAAAGAGCGATGAGGCACCCGTCACGAGGTTGGCCACGCCCACCAGCTGGTCGAGCGTCTCGTCAACCGTGGCAACAGCCCCCTTGACCTGACCGACCCAATCGTTGAGCTTGTCAAAGTGGGATGCGGGCAGCGCGTTGGCCTCAGCGGAGCACGCATCGACAACCCCGTCCGCCTTCTGAAGGGACTCCGCCAGCGCGACAACCTGGTCGATCTTGTCGCCGATCTTGCTGAAGTCGATCTGGTCGTTGACTATGATCCCGTCTGCGGCAAGCGCGTCCCATCCATCGAGTACCGGAATGATCGCCTCGTTGGACAGCTTGCCGGAAATCGATCCGATGGAGCGCATCACCCCGGCATCGACGCCGAGGGCGGGCAGTCTGGACGCGATGTCCCACTGCACGCCCGAAAGCTCCTCAGACGCCTCGCTCGTGTACGCGGCCGCCTCGCGTGCAGAGACCATCGCTGCTTGGTAGTCCTTTGCCTCGACATGCTCCTGAAGGGCTACGAAGGCATTCGACGTCTGCTCGAACAGGCCTCCCACGCGCTGGGCGCTCAGGCCTATCCACGCGCCAAACGCGAGCACCACAACGAGCACGATGGCCAAGAGCGTGCCCAAGACCTTACGAAGAGTGCGAGTCTTGCCCATGAGAACTCCCCTCGAACCATGTGAGGCTATAGACAGGTACCTGTACAATCACAGCGTACCCAGTTGTTGCCTGCTTAAAACAGCAAGAGGCTCACGCTCGTGTGTGGTGCCGGGGACACGCCCCTAGCCAACAGAAGTGTGGTGCAGGGGCGTGTCCCCCGGACCACACTTCTGTTGGCTAGGGGCGTGTCCCCGGCACCACACAGGTTGACTTACTCTCCTATCATCGGCCTGTGATCCTGGTCAAACGCATACCTGACCACAATGGGCCCTCCCGACCCATCATCGAGCTCGACACAGACGAAGGCGCAATCCACGCACTCGAAGCCCTGGTCCATAAGCACCCAGGCATAGAAGTTCGCCTGCATGCGGTGGCGCTCCTCGATCTGGCTGAGGATCAGACCCGCATCACCGGTCTTGTAGTCCACCACCAATGCCTCGCGCGAGCCCCGATCGCAGGCGAGCAGGTCGATGGCGCCTTCCACGTACTGGCCATACACAGAGTCGACCCGCACGAAGAAGGGCACCTCGGGCCTTACGAGATCGTATGAGAGCGCCTCGCGCCGCAGCTCGCAGCCCTCCCAGCGTCCGATTGCGCTCCTCAGGCGATTGAGTTGCCTGGCAGACAGGTGCCACGTCCTGGCGAGCGCCGCAAGACGCTCCTCGCTATGGGCCCCACCCGTCTCGACCATCGTCTGCGCCAGCTCGTGGAACGCCGAGCCGAGGTTCGTCGCCTTGTCGGCGTCATCGGTGTAGGACGAGCCCTCCGCTTCGGCATCCTGCTGCGCACGCGGCGGCGTCGGAGGCATCTTTGGCTCCTCGTCCGCAGCCTTCTCCTCGGCACGCGCTTCCGATCTCGTAGCTCCGGCAGCCTGAGCATGCTCTTCCATGAGGGCATGCGCGGAGGAGTAGCTGAAGACGCCCTCCCTCGCGCGCCAACCACGCGTCACTGGCGTGGCGTCCTCCATCTGGTACAGCGCAAAGTGCTCGTCTTCGCTCTGATCTGTCGTGTCAGCATCCCGCTCGACTCCAAGTGTCGGGATGAGCGTCACGCTCTCGGGAAGCTCGCCATCAAAGCCCGCGAGCGTACCCGCAGACCTGACCTCCCACGGGTCGGACGAGCCTCGCTTGGGGCGAATCAGCTCGATCACACGCGCGATGCCATCGGCTGCCTCCGTCGGCACGCGCTCGATCCGCGTGGAGCCCGATCCATCGGACACACGACGCTCGCACTCTATCGGACTCTCGGGATTCACCCCGATCACGTGCTCGCCCGCTGACAGCTCGTCGAGCTCGGGGAACGCGCCGAGCATCCCCATTGCCAGCTCGGAGAGATACTGCTTGCCGTCGGACACGGGAATGCCCACGACGAGCGCCTCCTCGGCACGCGTAAGCGCCACGTAGAGCAGGCGGTTCTTCTCCGCCTGCTCGGCGGTTGCCTCCTGCTGCCTGAGAAACAGCGCCCATTCGGCGACCGACCCGCACTCATGCGCCTCGATGGGAACCTCGACCTCCTTGAGCATGCTCGAGAACCCCTTGGCGTCGGTCTTGGGGCCAACGCACACCACACACGACTCGTCGACGCGACCGACCGAGAGCTTCCCGGACGAGCTTGCGTTTCCCCAGCACTCGGCGACTGCCGTTATGGGGAACTGCAGGCCCTTCGATCCGTGGATGGTCATCACCTGAACGGCATCGACCCGCTCTCCCACCAGCATCGCGGGAGTCAGCTTCGACGCGGCAAGCCACCTGTCGAACTCGTCTGCGGCGCGCGCCGCTCCCAGGCCGAGGTCACGCGTAAGCTCGCGGACGTAACGCACCGCAGCAAGCACGTTTGCCGCAACTGGCAGGCCGTCGGCACCCCTCTCCTCGAGGCGTGACAGCCAACCGCTCTCCTCGATGACGGCCTGGCAGATGTCCGCGAGCTCCCAGCGTCCGAGTCGCGCAAAGGCCCTGCCCAGCACCGCATGCGCGGCCCTCAGGCGCAGCGAGGGCTGAGCGCCGCCATACAGCTCGAGCGATCCGTCGATGAAGCACTGCTCGACAGGCCGCTTGGTCGGGGCATCGAGCACCTCCTGCGCACGGGTGCCCAACTGGCAGAAGTCGTCGGCGTCCAGGCGAAACATGTCGCTGGACAGGAGCCTGAAGAGACCCGTCTCGGTGTCATGAGGGTTGGCAAGCGTATGAAGCAACGCCTGCACCACGCCAACCTCGGGCGTGGTCGAGAACGACGACCCGCCCGTGACGACCGCAGGCAGCCCTCGCGACCGCAGGGCATCGAGATAGAGACCGACCTTGCTTGTCGTCCCCAGCAGCAGCGCCATGCTTCCGGGAGCCTGACCCTGGCTGCGGTACCGCGCCAGGCGATCTGCCAGCTGCGCCGCAAGCGTCGCCGACATGATCTCGGCGTTGCCTCCCGTGGCGACCTCAAGCCGGATGCGTGGCGCCTCGGCGCCATCCGCCTCACGCGCCACGTATGAGTCGCGCCGCCCGCCATCGCAGGCGAGCTTGAGAAAGTCCTCCAGCAGGCCGGCATCCCCACAGGTACGCTCGACCAGCGCGAGGACGTTGTGGTCGCTGCGGTAGTTGACGTCCATCTTGACGTGCGATGACTCGGGAAGCGAGCGCCCACGCGCCCGGAAGACCTCGACGTCTCCGCCGCGGAAGCGATAGATCGACTGCTGCGCGTCGCCCACCGTCGTGAGGTGGCACGCGTCCTTGCCCGACAGCAGCGATATGAGTCGCAGCTGCTTTTGGTCGGTGTCCTGGAACTCGTCGATCATCACCAGACGGAACCTGCCCGCATAGTCACGCGCGACCTCGGGATTGCCCTCCACGGCCTCGAGCGCGCACGAGATGAGGTCGTCGTTGTCGAGGTACGAATGCTCGCGCTTGAGCTGGCCATAGCGCTCGTCGACCTTTCGCGCGAGCATGACCAGCTGCGCCGAGAACGCCTGCACGCGCTCGTACTGCGCGCACACCATGGCCTGCGCCAGCTGTCGCTTTGCGTCCTCCTTGAACGGCTTCTGGTCCTGCTTGCGTAGATCGGGAACCTTGACCGCTGCGAGCGCCTCGCAGGCGCGTTCGGGCGTGCGCTCGCCCGGCGCAAGGCTGGAAAAGCGCGCAAGCGCCTCGAGCGACGCGATTGTCACCTCGCGCTGCTTTTCCGCCAGATTGAGGGCATCGATGGCATCGAAGCACCGCTGCAGGCTGGCCATCTCGGAGGCGGTCTGGTTGGACTGTGGGCAGATGAAGTCGTCGTAGCCATGCGGCGACTTGGCCGCCTCGGAGCGCAGGTCGTTGATCATGCCCACGACCGAGCCGCTTCCAAAGCCACCTGCCGACCAGAGAGGATACTCGCTGCGCAGCGGGGCGAACTCGTCCCCGTTCTGCACGTCGGTCATGACCTCCTCGAGCGCACGGGCCAGCAGCGCCTCGGCAACGCTGCCCTCGCACACGCCAAACTTGGGGTCTATCCCCAGCTCGATCGCATGCCTTCTCAGAATGCGCGAGCACATGCCATGGATCGTCGATATCCATGCGTTGTCCACGCGCAGCGACTCCTCGCGCAGGAACGGGTCGTCCTCGCCGGCCGTTCGCAGCGCCTGCCGGACGCGCTCCTTGATCTCGAGCGCTGCGGCCTCAGTGAAGGTGATGACCAGCGCCTGCTCGACCGAGTCGAGATAGCGCCCGCCCTCCCCCGCCGACCCCCGGGAGAGCGCATGCACCAGACGAGCCGTCAGGGTGAACGTCTTTCCCGAACCGGCACCCGCAGCCACGAACAGCGGCTCGTCCAGGCGGCTGACGACCGCACGTTGCCCCTCGTTGAGCTGGGAAATGTCAAATGTTGCCATTATCGTGCCATCCTTCGCTCGCACTGCATCACGGGGCAGAAGTCACAGGAGCCCTTGTCGCGGGGCCGTGCTTCGACGTTGCCCGCCAGCATCTGCTCGACCTTCTCGGCCACGAGCTCCTCGGTGCGGTCAAGCAGGGAGTCCATGCCCGATCCTCCCGCCGCGTCCCGAGGAACGCTCACCCTGGGCAGACGGCGCGAGCTGACCTTGCCAAACACCAGGTCGACCACGTTCTCATCGGCCGCCCCCGCCAGCGCGTGAGGGCTCTTGGTGCTCAGGTACACCGTTCCGGCAAGATGCAGCCTGCCCTCGAAGGCGCGCCTGACCACCTGTGCATAGATGAGCGACTGGACCCTATTGGGAAGGGCCGTCCCCTCCTGCACGCCATCCTGCAAGGCGTCGTACTCGCTGGCAAAGCCAACGGGGCTCTTGTGCTTGTAGTCGATGATCACGGCGTGACCGTGGGGGTTGACGTCGATGCGGTCGATCGTTCCCGTGAAGTAGGCGCCCGCATACTCGACCAGGTTGCCCCTGCGACCAAAGCCCCACTCGAACATGCGGGACTCAAACCCCTCGAGGATGCGCGTCTGGTAGTCAAGGCACGACCGAAGGTCCTCGTGCAGCCTGTCTTCCTGGGCACGCTCGGCAGAGTTGTGCGCCACCAAGAGCTGCTGTTCGACGCGGGGACGCCGAACCATGTACATATGCTGCTGGTGCAGGTCGAACTCGAGGTCGAGCGCCAAAAGCGCGTCCTCGAGATTGGCCTGCTCCACGCGAGAGCCAGCCACATGGCGAGCCGGGTTTGCCTCGATTGCCGCGAGCAGCTCGTCACGGTCGACGCCCGGCTGCTCCGCCTCGAGCGCGCGTGCCAGCAGCTCGCGATGGGTGACCTCGAGCACGCGATGGGCGAAGGTGCCCATCTCCATGCCTCCGTGGCCGGCATCGACGGTTCCCAGACGGAGGCGGCGGAGGCTGAACCACTTGTAGGGACAGTCGAGATAGGTCTCGACCTGCGATGCCGAGAGGATGGGCTTGCCCCCCGGCAGCTGCTCGGAGCCGTCCTGCGGCACGAACACGCACCCCTTAGACGCAGAGGTCAGAAGGCCAGATGGCGCCGGGTCATCCACCTGCCGAGCAACCGGCCGCTCGCCACCGGGCGACAGGTTCTCGCCAAGGCGCGTCTCGCCCCGCTGCTCGACGGGAAGTCCGGATTCCCTCTTGGAGGCAACGGACTCTCCCCCGTAGACCGCCAACAGCTCCGACAGCATGACCGAAGGATAGGCGTCCTTGGCGTCGGCATCGTGGAGCGCCCGCTCCAGCACGAGACGGGAACGCGGCACCCTGACCATGCGGTAGAACTGAGCCCGCGCATGAGCCATGGAGTTGGCCGGCGGCTCGACGCCCAGCTGCTCCGAAAGGGCCCTCAGCAGGTCTTCGCCCGCAGATATCGGAGACTCGTCGGTGGTGAGCCCGCAAACGACAAGCGCGTCGACCGATCCGGCCGCAAGGCTTGCCGCCTGGTGGGGTCCCATGATGTGCACAAGGCAATCCTCGGGCCCCGCGACCTCCGCTCGCAGAGCGTCGGGCTGAGCGTCCTCCTCCGCCACCGACCGCTCGACAGCGCCGTCGGACTGCACACGCGTCACCACCGACATGCCCATTGCCGCCCATTCGCAGGTCTCGACCAGCTCGGAAAGCGACACGGCGCCAGGGACGGTCGGGTCTGCGGTCACGCCGACCTCACGGAGGGTGCCGGCAAGGCGCAGGATGGCCTGCAGGACGGCGCTCGCCTCACCCGAAGCGACAACCGCCGTGGCGTCCCCCTCGTCAGCGGACATGACATACGGCTGCAGCAGCTTCGAGGCCGCCGTGCCGATACGCCCACGCAGGAGCTCGGCCGTGGCTCGTGCCACAGAGGGGGACGTGTCCCGCTCGGATTGCATCATGTCGAGCAGGCGCCTCGGCGTAAGGAGTCGATTGCCACGCCACCTCACGTCGGCACGCCAGCCCTGCTGCACGTTGACGTGCGAGATCTCGGACAGCAGGAAGTCCGACAGCTCGCGCGGCGGCCACCAGCTCATGTCGCCAAGCACGGCCATCTTGCCGTCAAGGCCGTCAACCGGCTGGGGCCACGTGGCGTCCAGCTCTGACAGCTGTGCGACCATGTGGGCAAAGGAGAAGAACGCCTGCGCCGACGGACAGTCAAGCAGGGCGCGAGAAGTCTCTATGCGCACGGGGATCCCACGCGCGACAAGCTTGGGCAGCAGCTCGCGATGAGCCCTGTCCGTGTTGGGAGTGCTGACCACGACGCAACGAGCACCCTCGCGCACAAGTGAGTGGACCCGCCGCGCCACCAGCTCTGCCTCGGCGACGGGCCCGGCGGCGAGCAGCAGGTCAACCGGCCCGTCCGCCAACGGCTCAAGCTCTTCGCCGGTGAAGAGTGCCTGTGCCAAGGCATCAAGATGCTGGTCCCGCACGACAAGGGATTTGCCGCCTTCGGCTGACTCCGCCACGGGCTTGCCAAACCAGGAGAGCATCTCGCTCGTCTCCTGCGAGGCGGGCGTGCCGACGACGGTCCCCACCAGCGTGACCTGCGTAAGGTCTGACAGCGCGACCAGAAGGTCCTTATCCGCCCTGCCCATCGACGAGAAGCCTGCGACCACGACCGGTGCAACTCTCGCACCGGCCTTTGCAAGCACTGCGGGAACGCGCTTCGACACCTCTGCGCTTGTCGTGTATCCCCTATCCGCAAGCTTGGCACCCAGCTTGCCCGCCAGCCTTAGCAGGCAGCGCTCAGCATGGGTAAGCCCTGCCCTCGCGCATTCCTCCTGCAGCGGGTTTCCTGCCTCATCGAGCGGGAGCCACGGCAGCATCGTGCCGGTCATCTGAGCCAAGACCTGTGCCATGCCCTCGGACATGCGGATCGGGCCGAGCTCGTCTGGAGTAGCCTCTCGCAGGACCTCCCGCGCGAAGACCACAAGCTCAACGCTTCCCGCAATGGCGCAGCCATCGCCCCAGACCTCCCAGCGCTCCCTGAGCCATGCCGACGGCGTCGTGGTGGTCACCGCCATGGCCAGACCGCGCATGCGTGAGAGCTCGCGCTGCGCGGCAAGGCCAACGGCGAAGCTCGGGACGAGCAGCACGGCCGAACCGCACTCGTCGATCCCCTGGCGCAGGGCATCAATGACATCGGCGCCGACGAGCGCCTCTTCTTTTGTCTGCACAATGGCAAGGGACATGGTTCCCCCATCACTTGTCGTACCGGTCGGCGCACGTTGTTGCGCACGCAGAACATGGTAGCAACTGGGCCAGACAGAAAGAAGCTTGTTTGTCGTGGAGGATTCGACTCTCATGCCGACGCCCTCCCGGCAGGGGTGCCCTTGGGCCTACGCTTTCGCCGCGATCGTTCATTGGTTGAGGCATGGATTCGGCTACAGAGGCCGCCCAAGGGCACCCCTGCCGGGAGGGCGTCGGCCTTGGAATCAGACCGGCTCTGACGGTCTTGCTTGATCTGTGTCTTGACAGCCCTTACCTGTCACAGGCGATCGAGCACGAGACGATAGCCGCCCACCTCGCCGTTCAGGCACTTTGACACACGACTGACCGTCGTGGACGAAGCTCCCGTGGCGCGTGAGACCTCAAGATACGATCTTCCCTCCCTGAGCATGACCGCAACCTGCAGCCGCTGGGCAAGCTCGGCAATCTCGCGCTTGGTGCAGAGGTCGCCGAGCAGGGCATGTGCCTCGTCTGGCGTCTCGAGTGAGCAGAGGGCAGAGCACAGCTGCTCGATAGCCTGATCCTGGCTCATGTTTGCTCCTCCCCCAGTGCCTCACAGTGGCAAACACTTTAGCGCATTAAAGCGTTTGGCACCACAACACGAAACGAAGGGTTGACGCAAGCATCCAAGCTGAGTGTGGTCTCGGGGACACGCCCCTGCACCACATCTCTGTGGTCTGGGGGCGTGTCCCCCAGACCACACGGTGCGTCTTCACACCTTGTGCATATCAGGACAGCCCTGCGTCGTTTACGCACCAAGCGGGTATACTGCCCACGACGCGTTTCATGCGCTAGACGAAAGGACGTACCATGAAGCTTCTCGCATCGTGGCTTGTGACCACCATTGCAACTGTCGTTGCGATAGCACTCGTTCCCGGCATCAACGCCGTGGGCGGATCTTACCTTGGACCCCTCATGTGCGCGCTGGCCCTCGCATTTGTCAACGCCACCATCCGACCCGTTCTCAACTTCCTGTCCCTGCCGGTCACCATACTGACGCTCGGCATCTTCTCGCTGGTCATCAACGCACTCATGCTCGAGCTTGCCGGCTCCATCTCGGTCGGCCTGTTTGGGTCGGGCATCAGCATCGACTCGTTCGGGTCTGCCTTCCTGGGATCCATCATCATCTCGTTGGCATCCTCGTTCATCAATCGCATGTTCGAGACCGAGTAGTCGCGATCCGCCAGCCAACCACAGGCCCCAAAGAAGCGTCGAGCCGCCTCCCACCGATGAGCAACAAGGTGGGAGGCGGCTTTTTCTACCGGCACGTGCCAAACTTTACTGGCCAAGCAGCTTGCGCGCCGTTTCCTCCGCGGCGCTGGCCACGTTCTTCTTGAGCATGTCCATCGTCTCGTTCGTCGCCTTGAGCACGGCATCGATCGAGGTCGAGAGCGTGCTCTCAATCAGGGCCATCGCCACGTCCCTTCCGCTGCTGTCGTTCATCTTCCTGAGCGCCTTGATGACCTTCTGCAAGCCATCCTTCGAGGAGGCAATCTCGTCGAAAGTCGTTGCACCCCCGGCGGCAAGTGCGTCGAACAGCTCGTTGGTCACGCGCTCGCGCTCGTCGAGGTCCAGCTTTCCCTGCCACCGCGCAATCGTCTCGTTAATCATCTTGCATTGCGGGATGAGGTCCTTGGCGATATTCACGCCCCTGGGGTTGACCTGCCAGGTGGTGGGGTCGTGCTGGCCGATTCCGATTCCATTGCTCGCGACGATGGTGCGCGGGTCGCCCGCTCGCGCAAAGAGCATGCCCACGACACTGTAGGTGGGCACGAGGCGCCTGAGCTTGTCACCCAGGATCGTGCGGCTGTCGCCACTCGTGACCTCCGCCGCAATGCCCGGTCCGTCATTCGAGTAGACGCAGGTAATCCTCGAGCGCAAATCCTCGGACAGGTTGATCACCGCATATTCGGCAAGGTTTCCTCCCTTTGAGTGGCCGCCCACGCGCAACGCCGGGCAGTCGGCGCCTATGCGCTCCATCGCCCTCTTGAGATAGGCTGCCGCCTCCCGCTGCGCCTCGGTCACCTTGAAGCTCAGCATGAAGTCCTCGCGCCAGCCCACCAGCGTGTCATCGGTGCCACGGTATGCGATGTAGGTGCCCGCATCGGGCAGGTCGATCTGCATCGCAGAGAACTGCAGAGCGCGGGCCTCGTCGATGACATCCACGTACCCCTTGAGCGTAGCGTCGGCAAAGCGTGCAGAGTCACGCATGAGCCTGAGAAAGCGTGCGTCAAGCCTGGCGATGGAACGGACGTAGTCCTCCACGTGATCCCCCGCCTTGTTGAGCAGCTGCTGGCAAGCGTCGGCAAGTCTGATGCCGTCGCCGCCCTCGCCGGGGACGATCCCGCTGAAGTCGAAGTAAGAGAGTGATGAGAGGATGATGTTGTCCGCATCGTCAAACGAGCGCTCGGCGAACGTGAGGTCGCCTCGCCACTGCAGGTAGTCATAGATGCTTGCCATCGTGTCTCCTCCATCCAGAACGTCCGCCATGCAACGCACGGACGGCCTCGGAATGACTGCCCGCAGCACATGCTTGTGGCCATGATACCCAAGTTGCAAGGGGCGCGACGTCGAAGCCCACGCGAGGCCCGCACCCTCACACATATGCCCAGCCGCACAAAGGGCGAGGGCGGGAACCCGGTCGGCTCCCGCCCTCGCACATCAGGCTCGATATGTCTGCAAGCAACCAGGCGCTACGCCATGATCTTGCGGAAGAGCTCCTTGACGGTCTCGTGGTCGGCCTCACGCGGGTTGCCCGGATAGCAGGCGTCGGCGAGGGCGTCGGACGCGAGCTGATCGAGGTCCTCCTCGACCAGACCGTCGCAGGTCTTGGGGATGTTCACGTCGGCGGAGAGCTGCTTGACGGCGGCGATGGCAGCGTCAGCGGCCTCGACGGTGCTCATGCCGGTGGTGTCGACGCCCATGGCGACGGCAACCTGGGCCAGGCGCTCGGCAACGACGGGCTTGTTGTACTCCATGGCGATCGGGAGCAGCATGGCGCAGGCAACGCCGTGCGGGGTGTCATAGTGAGCGGAGAGGGTGTGCGCCATGGCGTGATCGATGCCCAGGCCCACGTTGGAGAAGCCCATGCCGGCGACATACTGGCCAAGGGCCATGCCCTCGCGGCCGCTGCCGGGCTTGCCGCTCTTGGCCTCGGCGTAGGAGTCACGCAGGTTCTGGCTGATGAGCTGGATGGCCTTGAAGTGGAACATGTCGGAGAGTTCCCAGGCGCCACGGGTGGTGTAGCCCTCGATGGCGTGGGTCAGGGCGTCCATGCCGGTGGCGGCGGTGAGGCCGGCGGGCATCGAGGCCATCATGTCGGGGTCGACGACGGCGACGTCGGGGATGTCGTTGGTGTCGACGCAGACGAACTTGCGCTCCTTCTCGACGTCGGTGATGACGTAATTGATGGTGACCTCGGCTGCGGTGCCAGCGGTGGTGGCAACGGCGATGGTGAAGGTAGCGTGGTTCTTGGTGTCGGCGACGCCCTCAAGGCTCACGACGTCGGCGTACTCGGGGTTCTCGGCGATGATGCCGATGGCCTTGGCGGTGTCCATAGCGGAGCCGCCGCCCACGGCGACGATGCAGTCGGCACCGGAAGCCTTGAATGCCTCAACGCCGTCCTGGACGTTCTGGATGGTGGGGTTGGGCTTGATCTGGGAGAAGAGCTCCCATGCGATGCCAGCCTCGTCGAGGAGGTCGGTGACCTTGGCGGTCACGCCAAACTTGACCAGGTCGGGGTCGGAGGCGACGAAGGCCTTCTTGTAGCCGCGGCGCTGGATCTCGCCGGGGACTTCCTTGATGGCGCCCGAGCCGTGGTAGCTGATGTTGTTGAGAACGAAGCGATTGGCCATGGTACTCTCCTTTGGTCTGTAAAACGGACTGGTCTATTATGCCCGTTCCCACCGAGTGCCATACTGGAAACCGCCAGATACAACCAAGAAACCTCTGTCGTGCCATCAGAAGTGCCGTGCGCACCCCTCGCACGCGATGGGCGCGCCGTCCTATACTGGTAACCCATCAACGGTCACGACCCATAGGGGAAGGAATGGAGCAGAGGCCCACCTCCACACTATCCGCAACCGAGCGCGCCTTCAGGCCGTTGGTTCTTGCCATGACCCTCCTCTGCCCCACCCTGTCGGGTGCCCTTCTGCTCGCATCGGCAGGGCACATTCACCCCACGGCTTTACTCGCCTGCAGCGCACTCAGCATCGCACCGTTCGCATCGAATCTCCACTACCTGCTCACCCACGAGCTCACGACCGTCGGCATGATCCCGGTCGCCCTCTCATCCCTCATTCCTGCGCTGGCGGCGATGCTGTGCTCAGGTGCGATGGTGCTGCCCGCACGCATGGCCTGCGCCACGCTGCTGCTGGCGCTCATCGCCACCGCTGCCGTATTCTGCCTGTGGTTCTGCCGCCTCAGGCTGACCTATCGGTCACATCCCGACGTCTCCCCCACCGCCTGCATCATCGTGCTGGGTGGCGCTGTGAAGCAGGGCCGTCCTCACCGCACGCTCGCACACAGGCTCGACGTGGCTGCGCGCTACTGGCATGAGCAACCCACGCGCACCATCGTCGTATCGGGAGGGCCCACGCCCGACCAATCGACGACAGAGGCCGATGTCATGGCAAGCTACCTGCAACAACTCGGCGTCAACCCTGCACGTATCATGGTCGAGCGCATGGCGCGCAACACCGACGAGAACATCAGGAACTCCATCGAGCTGCTCGAACGCGAGGACATGCACGAGCAGCTCTGCGTCGTGTCGAGCGACTATCACCTGCATCGCGCCCTGCGCGACGCACGCAAGCTGGGCGTCTCCCTCGCCCCCATCGCCGCACCCACACCCCCTGCCAGCGTACCGCAGCAGTGGTGTCGCGAGGTCATGACCATCCTGTCGGGAAGGTAGCGACAAAGGAGCCTCCCTCTGTGACGAAGGGCGCCGCCGGGGCGGCGGAACCCAGAACCCGATCGCGAATGTATCGGCGCGTGTTACGCCTGTGATACGGCAAGGTTTCGATGGCTCGGCAAAACGCACCAGACAGGCAACGCATCGCTATCCTCATGGAGTACAAGACCGCCGGCGAAAGGCACCGTCCATGACCGAGAAGCTACTCCTCATCAACGACCTCGCAGGGTACGGCAAGGTCGCCCTTGGCGCCATGATGCCCGTGCTCACGCATATGGGTTATGACCTGTACACGCTCCCCACGGCACTGGTGTCAAACACGCTCGACTACGGCAAGTTCGAGATCCTCGACACGACCGACTACATCGAGAACACGCTCGCCGTGTGGGACGAGCTGGGATTCAAGTTTGACGCCGTCGCCACGGGCTTCATCACCAACGAGCGGCAGGCGAGGCTCATCGCGGACTTCTGCTCAAGGCAGCAGGAGAGCGGCGTGCCCGTCTTCGTGGACCCCATCATGGGCGACGAGGGCCGACTCTACAACGGCATTCCCCGCGGGGCCATCAACCACATGCGCGACCTTGTGGGCGTGGCCGACGTGGCGGTGCCCAACTACACCGAGGCCTGCCTGCTGACCGGCGCGCCGTTTGCCGGCAAGCAGGGCATGGGCGAGCGCGACGTGGAGCGCCTCATGGGTTGCATGCGCCGCATCTGCCCCAAGTCGATAGTCGTCACCAGCGCCTTTGTCGAGGGAAAGAGCGCCGTCATCGGCTACGACCACGAGCGCAACGAGTCCTTCACGATACCGTTTGACGAGATACCCGTGCGCTTCCCCGGCACCGGCGACATCTTCTCCTCGGTCCTCATGGGCAAGAAGCTCGCCGGCCGCACGCTCGAGGACGCCACCGCCTGCGCCATGCACGTGGTCAAGGACCTCATTCGCCTCAACCAGGGCGCAGACGACACGTTCAAGGGCATTCCCATCGAGCGCTACCTGAGCGGGCTCACGCGATGAGCGCGCGGCCACGCATCACCATCGAGCTCGTCGACCGGTTGGGAAAGGTGCCCTGCCACCGCGGGCATTGCGTGGGAGACCGCTTTGACTTTGACACCGAGCGTGGGCAGCTGTGCCCCATGGCTGCCCACGTCGCATTCCCCTACATCGACATCCTGCGCTATGGCGGGGAGATTCCGGGACAACCGGCCGGGAGCGCCGTGTTCTGCTGTCCTGACGTCGAGACGATAAACGTGTTCCGCATCACCCGCGAGTCGCAGGCGCAGGAGACGAGCGAGGCGGACTAAGGCTCGCCACGGCTTGGCTCGCCAATCTGCCGGCACGGCCTCTGTGGTCCTCTGCAGCACAGCTCATTCCCCGATTGACCGAGTAGACCGGAGAACCTGTGTGCCCAAGGAGTATCCTTAAAGTTCAGACTCTTCCGCCCACGCGCGTGGGCGTCAACTTTGGGAGGCAATCGTGGCCAAGGTCACTCCGGGATTCAAGCTCTACCTGTATCAGCTTCTCTCACGCAAACTGGGATTTGGCAAGCAGACCCTGCTTCCCCAGGTCGAGGAGGTGCTAGCCGAGGACGACATCATCGCGCAGGATCTCGAATGCGACACCATCCAGGAGGTCGTCGAGGCCTGCCCGGACTTCCTCAAGGTCACCGTCTTCAAGAAGGGCCGCGTCTACGCCACCGTCCTGCGCAACGAGGAGTGGGACCAAATGCTCGCCGCCCCACCAGAGAAGGTGGAGAAGTCAGGCAAGAAGGCTGCTGGCGGCCCCAAGACCTGGAAGAAAAAGAAGGGCGGCAAGAAGGCTCTCAAGCCTGTGAAGCCCGGCAAGCACCGCCACGAGCGCGAGGCAGCCGAAGCTGCAGCGCGGGCTGAGGCTGAGGCCGAGCGGGCGGAAGCCGCGGCGCTCGAAGCAGCGCAGGCTGAGGCGACGGCCACGGAAGACGCGCGCGCCGAGTCACCCGACCCGCAGGTCACCGATGAGCCCCCAACAGCAGAGACCGAGGTCGAAGCGTCAGCAGACGACACACCTAGCGAGCCTGAGACCCCGGTGGATCGTCCCACAAGCGATGGTATCGTCGCCCGCACGGTGGCCGAAATCCTCGCAGAGTCGCGCGCCAACGAGGAAGCTGCGAAGGCGGCACAGGAAGAGACGGCCGCCTTACGCCAGGACCCTGAGGCTGCAGGGCAAGAGCCTGCCGCACAGACCACCGGCGCGCCTTCGCCAGCAGCCGAGACACAGCCTCAAGGCACAACGGAGCCAGTGCCACCCCAGCCCGCAGCCGCGTGGCCCGAACCAGAGCCTGAGCCAGAGCCGCAGGTCACAGCACCTGCCCCGCCCAGCCCAGAGCCCATATCGCTCACCATCACCTACGACCCCTACGAGGACATGGAGCGCGAGCTCGCGCAGCAACGCCGGCAGGAGACCGCACGCCCAAGGCCGTCTGAGCCTGCGCCTGAACCCGCCGCTCCCGCCGCCCCCTCCCCCACCATCCCCCTGCAGGGCCTTCCGCAAGACTTTGGCGCCGAAGTCTCCTGCAAGGACGCGCTCCTGCGCTCGCTGTACCAGCTGCTCCCCTATGACGTCGACCCCATGGCCGTACTCGACGAGGACTGGCGCATGGCACGCTCGACCGGAAGCCTCTCCGGTTCGCGCACGCGCGTGACGTTCCCCCTCCGCTACCTGCACGAAGACGGCACGCCCATCACCGCAACGCTGCGCAAGGCCACGAAGAACGCCTTTGGCAAGCAGTGGAATCTCTCGCTGGTTGATGGCGACGACGGAACCGGCGAGACGCACCTGTCCGTTGGCTTCGAAGGTCTTCCGGCAGCCGACGAGGGCGCGTGGAGCGACCTGTCGGGCACGGGGTCTGCCGACGTCAGCTCGAGCCCCGTGCGCGCCCTCACACAGGAGGTCGTCATCGGCACCTGGGACAGCTTCTTGGGAGCACTTGCAAACGCCGCCGCTCCGGAGCGTTGGAACTACCCAGGCGAGGGCGTGGGCAAGAAGAGCCGCTATGGCATCCTGCGCGAGTACGTCTCCACCAACTTCATGCGCGCATCGCAGCAGCATAGGATTGCCACGGCCGAGGACGGCTCGTTCGCCGCATTCCATACGGGGCTCATGACCTCTCTGGGCGATGACATCTACGCCTGCCTCACCAAGCGCGCGGGCGACATCCCCTGGCAGTTCAAGGGATTCGCGACCGCGGGATCAGGCGAGCTTGGCGCCCGTCTGACCGGCACGATTTCCGACCTGCCGAAGCCGGCCTCCTACCTAGAGTCCCTCTCTGACGTCACGGCCGAGCACGACCGCATGGTGATTCTCGACACCGAGGCGATTCTGGGCCGTCAGCTGGGCAGGCTTCCGCGGGCGTTCCTTCTCGAGCGCCTCGAGGACAATGCCGATGCCAGAGCCATTCTCGGCAAGGGATCGGCACTCACGTCCGCTGACCTCACGCAGCTTGCGCGCATCATCAAGACGGACGCAAGTGCCTATCGTCGCCTCCGCCGAGCGCTCGACGACGCGGTCGAGCAGGCCATGCGGGCCATGCGGGCGAGCTATCGCCTGGCCGTGCCCGTCTTTGACCCTGCAGACGGAAGGACCAAGCTGCTCGCTCCGCTGTCGCTGGTGGAGGATGGCAAGGCCGATTGCGCGTTGGTGCTGGACCTACAGCCCTCTGGTGCCTACCGGGCCGCAGCCATTCTCCCGCTTGCCCGAGCCTACGCGTGCGCGCGCGTCATCAGTCGCGAACAGCCGCGCTGGCTTGCGCCGGATCGCGTGCTTGTGGGATAGGCCTCCCGCAGGCGTCACATGTGTCGTTTTAGCCGAGACGCGCAAGGCGTCGCGGAGTGTCAAAGCAAAGGAGCACCCATGGGCATTGAGGAGAACCTCGTTTGGACGCGAGAGCCAAATGAGTATGACATCCAGGCCGATCGCATCGAGATAGTGACCGAGCCCCACACCGACCTGTGGCAGAGGACCTACTACCACTTTCGCAATGACAACGCTCCAGCCCTCCAGATGGAGACGGACGAGAAGTTCTTCTCGTTCGTGGTGAGGACCGACTTCTCGGGGAGCCACCATCGGTTTGACCAATGCGGCGTCGTGCTGTACCTGGACTCCGAGAACTGGCTCAAGGGATCGGTCGAGTACGAGAACGAGCAGTTCCAGCACCTCGGCTCGGTCGTGACGAACCACGGCTACTCCGACTGGGCGACCACGGCCATCCCCGCCGACGTCAAGGAGATGTGGTATCGGCTCAGCCGCAGGGAGGACGACTACTGCATAGAGTGTTCAACGGACGGCAAGGACTTCTCGCAGATGCGCGTCTGCCACCTTTGGGAGGGCGCGGGAACCATCCGTTTTGGCATCTACGCCTGCAGCCCCGAGGACTCGAGCTTCAAGGCCGTGTTCACGGACTTCGAGGTCACCGAGTGCGCGTGGAAGGCGCACGACGGTCAGCAGCCCGACTGATACGGCGCGAGAAATGCCCTGCAACGGCATATTGGGGTTATAGAGCCCCTTTGTTGCATATTGGGGTGCTGTAGCCCCGTCAGGCTGGGGTTCCAGCACCCCAGCATTGCACGTTGTGGCTCTGGAACCCCAGCCTAAAAGCCTTGACGGAGGATTCTCTCGCAAATCCGCAGGTAGATGAGCTGGGCATGGATGAAGGGCGCGTTTAGGCCCTCAAGTTGGGGGCCTGAGGCCCCACCCTGGCACATTGGGGCCCTGCAGCCCCAGCATGACAGGCCCCAGCACTCCGGCATTGCACGTTGTGGCTCTACAGCCCCATGCTGGCACAAGACCCCCAGAGAGCCTTGTGCCAGCAGGCCTGTCAGGTACGGACTGCCCTACTCGAGGTCCGTGCCCTTTGACGCGATGACCTTCTTGTACCAGAAGAACGAATCTTTCCTCACGCGGCGCAGGTCAAGCAGGTCAAACTCCTCACGGTTGACGAAGATGAAGCCATAGCGCTTCACGAAGCCCTCGTGCGTGGAGATGAGGTCCACCGCACTCCAGGGGCAATAGCCCATCATCTCGACGCCATCGGTGATGGCCAGGCGCATCTGCTCGATATGGGCGCGCAGGTAGTCGATGCGATAGGGGTCATGCACCACATCGTTGCCATTCTCGTCCTGCTCGAGCTTGTCGTAGGCACCCAAGCCGTTCTCGGTGATGATGATCGGCAGGTGATAGCGGCTGTAGACCTCGCGCAGCGTATTGCGGAAGCCGATGGGGTCAATCTCCCAGCCAAACTCGGTCTTCTGGAAGTTGGGGTTGCTCACACCCTGCGAGAAGCCAGCGATGGTGGCGCCACGCTGCTGGTCTCCCTTGGTGCTCTCGGCACCCTCCTCGGGCATCTTAACCGTGGCGGTGCTGTAGTAGTTGAAGGCGATGAAGTCCGGCTTGGCGGAGGCCATCAGCTCCATGTCGCCCGGAAGGATGTTCTCGGGCACGGCGTCGATCTCGGCGAGGTAGCTCCACGCAAGGTTGTTGTAGATGCCATAGACGGCCATGTCGAGGTAGAGCCAGTTGCGCAGGGCGTTCATGTTCTGGGCGGCCAGCACGTCCTCGGGCTTGCACGTCTCGGGATAGACCAGCGCGATGTTGGGCGCGGGACCGATCTTGGCATTGGGCAGCATCTCATGGCAGAGGTTCATCGACTTGGCCTGGGCGAGCAGCATGTGGTGGTTCATCTCGTAGATGCGCTTTTGCGCACCGGGCGCGGAGGTGTCGACGCCCAGCACGGCGCCGGCAGCCAGCGTCATCATGTTCTGCTCGTTGATGGTCAGCCAGTACTTCACGCGGTCGCCATAGCTCTTGAACATGAGCTCGGAGAACTCCACGAACGCGTCGACGGTAGCACGGTTTGCCCAGCCACCCTGCTCGTCCAGTGCCGCCGGAAGGTCAAAGTGGTACATGGTCACGAGCGGCTGGATGTCGTACTTGAGGCACTCGTCGATGAGGTCGGAATAGTACTGCACGCCTTCCTCGTTGACCTCGCCGGTCCCCTTGGGAAGCAGGCGCGCCCAGCTGATGGAGAAGCGATAGGTCTTGAAGCCCATCTCGGCCATCAGGGCCACGTCCTCCTTGTAATGGTGGTACTGGTCGGCAGCCACCTCAAAGCCGCTGGTGCCGGCAGGCGGCTCCTTGACGTCCTGCACGGACGGGCCCTTGCCGTTGGTGAGCGCGGCACCTTCGACCTGATAGGCAGATGTGGAGGCACCCCAGAGGAACTCGTCGGGGAAGGCCTTGAGCGTCTTGTGCAGCATGAGCATCTCCTTTCGGTATGAAACGGCTGTCCCCCATCATACCGAGTGAAAGCAAGCTCCTGCATAGAGGCTATACGCCAGACGTTGCAATGCGTCACGGAGACGGCCAGCGTGGCACACTTGTTCCCCGGGAGTTCCTGCGCCATCGAGACTGATGGCACAGGAACTCCCGGGGAACAAGTGTGCCACGGGGACGTGTTGCGTTATTCCTTGCCGCTCCAGCAGTAGGTGCAGACCATCTTGCGATCGATGCCGATGGCGTCGAGCAGCCCGTCGAGCGTCTGGTAGTTGAGCGAGTCAAAGCCCATCTCCTCGCAGATGGCCTTGAGCATGCACTGACCGCGCTCGGTATGGCTGTTGGCGTACTCGTCGAGGTATTGCTCCCCCGCCTCGCCCTCAAGCTCGAGCACCTTGCGGCGCGCGATGAGCTCGTAGTCCGAGCGGCTGCGCGAGAACGACAGGTACTTGCAGCCATACATGATGGGCGGGCATGCCGAACGCATGTGGATCTCGGCCGCGCCGGCTCCATAGAGGAAGTCGATCGTCTCGCGCAGCTGGGTGCCGCGCACGATGGAGTCGTCCACAAGGAGCAGCTTCTTGCCCTCGATGAGCTCGGGTACGGGAATCTGCTTCATCTTGGCCACGCGGTTGCGGACCTCCTGGTTGGCAGGCATGAACGAGCGGGGCCACGTGGGCGTGTACTTGACGAAGGGTCGCGCGAAGGGCTTGCCGCTCTCGGTCGCGTAGCCGATGCCATGGGGCAGGCCCGAGTCAGGCACGCCAGCGACGTAGTCGACGTCGGGAAGCATCCCATGGGCCGCGTCGTCCTTTGCCATGATGGCGCCGTTGCGGTAGCGCATCGTCTCGACGTTCACACCCTCGTAGTTGGAGTTGGGATACCCGTAGTAGACCCACAGGAACGCGCAGATGCGCATCTCGTCGCGCGCGGGGGCCAGCGTCTCGTAGCCATCCGGCGTGATGCACACGATCTCGCCCGAGCCAAGCTCGTACTCGTCGACGTAGCCGAGCTTGCCATAGGCAAACGACTCAAAGGTGACGCAGTAGCCGTCGTCGTCGCGGCCAATGAGCACGGGCAGGCGGCCCATCTTGTCGCGAGCGGCGATGAGCTCTCCGCGCTCGGTCATGATGAGCAGCGTGAGCGAACCCTCGATCTGATCCTGCGCATATTGGATGCCGCTGACCAGGTCGCTCTGGGTGTTGATGAGCGCGGCGACCAGCTCGGTCGTGTTGACGTCGCCCGAGCTCATGGCCATGAACTGGTGCCCGATGCCCGTGAACGAATCGATGAGCTGGCTGGCGTTGTTCACCGCACCGACCGTCGCCAGCGCAAAGACGCCCAGGTGCGAGCGCACCAGCAGCGGCTGCGGATCGGAGTCGCTGATGCAGCCCATGCCCACCGGACCCGAGAAGCCCTGGAGGTCCTTCTCGAACTTCGTGCGGAACGGCGTGTTCTTGATAGAGTGAATCTCGCGCTGGAAGCCGCGTGTCTTGTCCCAGATGACCAAGCCGGCACGCCTCGTGCCAAGATGCGAGTGGTAGTCAACGCCAAAAAATACGTCAAGCGTCACATCACGGCGCGAAGCCGTACCAAAGAAGGCTCCCATGAGGTCCCCTTAGCATCCGTCTGCCGAACAGTTACAACCGTCTGTCGTCTTCGCTTACCAAACAAGTATACGTGCAAGTTTTACGGCATTTCCCTTTTGGCACAACTTCGTTCAAAGTACGTAACATCGTCAGCTTCGTCCAACTATCTTTGTATTTCGCGGCGAGACCGCACGCTGCGATCAAGTGACCAATCACCGACGCTCGATGGAATTTATTTGGTGCTCGTTTATTTTGTGTACAATATAGTTAGTTTCAACGCTTCGAGAGGAGAACACCATGGGCTTTTACGATTACAGCGTCACCGACCCGCAGGGCAACGAGGTCAAGATGGCCGACTTTGCCGGTAAGGTCGTCCTCGTCGTCAACACCGCTACCGGATGTGGCTTCACTCCGCACTATGAGCCGCTCGAGCAGATGTGGGAGGACCTCCACGACAAGGGCCTCGAGATCATCGACGTCCCCTGCAACCAGTTTGGCGCCCAGACTCCCGGCACCGATGACGAGGTGCACGAGTTCTGCACCCTCAACTACGGCACGCAGTTCCCCCAGATGAAGAAGTCCGACGTCAACGGCGAGAACCAGCTGGCCCTGTTTGGCTGGCTCAAGGAACAGAAGGGCTTCGAGGGCTTCGGCGAGGGCGAGATGGCCGGGTTCATGGCCGCACATCTGGCCAAGATCGACCCCGATTACGCCAGCAACCCCGACATCAAGTGGAACTTCACCAAGTTCGTCATCGACCGTGACGGCAACGTCGTCGCGCGCTTTGAGCCGACTGCCGACATGGCTGACGTCCGCGCCTGCGTCGAGGGCCTGCTGTAGCAGCACGCTCACGCCACACATCATCTGGCATCGAGGGGCTCGTGCGACCATGCACGGGCCCCTTACTCATGACGCGATTCCCGGGCGAGCAGTCCGGCCCGAACATCCGGCTGGTGCGCCTTGGTGATACGATAGCCGCGCACGTCCGTCGCAAGGAGAGCCTTATGGAACGACCCATAGTACGATCTCGCCTGTTGCTTGGACGAGTCGCCGAGCCAGCCACTGCCGACGATTTGCCCATCGCACACGACCTGCTCGACACCCTCGCGGCTCATGCCCAGACCTGTGCCGGGATGGCCGCCAACATGATCGGACAGAACAAGCGCATCATCGTCTTTGCCGATGGGAACCGTCGCACCGCCATGCTCAATCCGCAGATCATCCGTCGCGAGGGACCCTATCAGACGCAGGAGGGCTGCCTCTCGCTTGATGGGCTGCGACCGACGACGCGCTATCGCAAGATCACCGTTACCTGGCAGGACCTCGACCTGCGCGAGCATACCAAGGCGTTCCAGGGATTTGTGGCGCAGGTCATCCAGCACGAGGTGGACCACTGCGAGGGCATCGTCATCTAGCTGCGGCGAGCGCGCTGGCGGCGCGGAACGTGGTCGTACCACCCGATGGACTTCTCTCCCGTGAGCCGATGCACGAGCCTGTTTGCCCAACGCTCGGTGAAGAAGCGGTAGTACGAGTAGCCCTTGCGCAGGCGGTAGCGCTCGAGACGCGGCAGCCCCGCCCACACGAGCGACGGCACCACGATGACCGGCAGGTACAACGGTCCCAGAAAGAGCGACTGCAGCGTGTGGCCGTACTCATGCAGCACCAGGTCGCGTGACGCGCCGCGCGGAACGAAGACGAACATTCCCAGCGAGAGCCCAGCGCGCAGGCGCCACTCGGTAACGATGGCGGAGCGGAAGGCATGGCAGCGCCGCCACCCGCGGAGCGCGCAGAAGAGCGCCGCACCGACCACCGTCTGCGGAAGCCCCCAGACCACGTTCATGGCGCGTGCCGGCCAGTATGTCACCCGTTTGCCCATACGGCTATGGTACCCGTTGCGCGGCAGGCCCATCATGTGACGGCCTTAACCTAGCCTCTCCACAAGCAGTTGGTTGAACAGCTTGGGATTGCCCGCGCCCTCGCTGGCCCTCATGCACTGGCCCACGAGGAAGCCCAGCACCTTGCGATTGCCGTCGCGATACTGTCGCGCCTGGTCGGTACAGCGTGCGAGCACCTCGTCCACGATCGCACCGAGCGCATCCGTGTCGGTCGACTGCAGCAGGCCGCGGTCCCCGGCCACCACGATCGGCATCTGGTCCGTGCCATTGACGATTCCCAGCACCTCGCGTGCCTGCGCAAAGGTGAGAGCATCACGAAACAGGAGCTCCGTGATCGACACCAGTTGCAGCATCGTCAGTGCCCCGAAGGAGGGGGCGAGGTTTATCAGCACGTTGGCAAGTGTCGGCACCTCCTGCGGCCGGAGCTGGGCCGCCGCGCCCTCAAAGAGCCTCGCCAGATCTGGGTCGCCCGCCAAGCGACCCGCGTCCCGGCGCGTCAGACCCCACTGGCTCGCAAAGCGTTCGCGCTTGGCGTCAGGGAGCTCCGGCATGCGCGCCCGGCAACGCTCGACGAACTCGTCGGTGAGGTCGAACGGCGCCAGGTCGGGATCGGGGAAGAACCGGTAGTCGTCCGCCGTCTCCTTCACGCGCATGACCACCGTCCGGCGACGGCTGGGCTCCCAGTGGCGCGTCTCCTGCAGGACCACACCACCAGCCTCCAACACCTCCGCCTGACGGCAGATCTCATACGCCAGCGCATCGTGCAGGCTCTTGAAGCTGTTGAGGTTCTTTAGCTCCGACTTGGTCCCCAGGCTGCTCTCGCCCCGCCGCCGCAGGCTGACGTTGCCGTCGCAGCGCATTGACCCGTGCTCGAGCGAGCAGTCAGAGATGCCCAGCGCCAGGAAGGTCTCGCGTAGCTTCTCCATGAAGAGCCGTGCCTCCTCGGGCGTACGCAGATCGGGTTCGGTGACCAGCTCGATCAGCGGCGTACCGCAGCGGTTGTAGTCAATGAGGCTCTCGGTCGCGCCGCCGATGCGCCCCTCCGCGCCACCCACGTGCACCATCTTGGCGGCGTCCTCCTCCATGTGGATGCGCAGGATGCGGATGGGCGCCACGTAGGAGCCGTCGGCGGCGCGTTCGATGGGGGTCGCGCCATCAGCCGCCACGCTTGCCCACGTCGGACGCTCGTCGGCCCTGTCGGCGGGAACCTCGAGGTCAAGGTGGCCGTGCATGACGAAGGCGACTGGGCCCTGCGTGGTCTGGAAGTTCTTTGCCATGTCGGGGTAGAAGTAATGCTTGCGATAGAACATCGAGCGGCGCATGACCTCGCAGTTGGTAGCGAGGCCCGCCATCACGATGGACTCGATGGCACGCTCGTTGGGGACGGGAAGTGCCCCCGGCAAGCCCAGACAGACAGGGCAGACGTTGGCGTTGGGCTCGTCGTCGTGGCTGATCCTGCAACCGCAGAACATCTTTGTCTCGAGCGTGGTGAGCTCGGTGTGAACCTCGAGGCCGATGACGGCCTCCCAGTCGCGAAGAACCTCGGAGAGCTTCCTCATCGCAGCTCACCTCCCCTGCCGGCAAAGCTCGGTGCAACGGCGCCCTCCATCTGGCATGCGCGCTCGAGCGCCCGCGCAAAGGTGAGCAGGCGCGCGTCTGCGAACGCGGGGCCCTGCAGTTGCACGCCGATGGGAAGCTCCGAGTCGGCGCCCAGACATACCGGAACGCTGATGCCGCAGTTGCCGGCGATGTTGTTGGAGATGGTGTAGACGTCTGCCAGATAGAGCGCCGCAGGGTCGCTGATGGCCCCATGCGGCCAGGCGACTGTCGGACTCACCGGCATGAGCAGCACATCTGCCTGCGCAAATGCTTGCTGGTAGTCCCGCGTGATAAGCGTGCGCACCTTCTGTGCGGCAAGGTAGTACCTCTCGTACACGCCGCTTGAGAGCAGGTAGGCACCGAGCATCTGGCGGCGCTTAGCCTCGGGACCAAAGCCGTGCGCGCGACTGAGCGAGGACTGCTCGGCAAGCGTCGCGCACCCGGGCTCCTGGTATCCGTAGCGGACACCGTCAAAGCGCGCGAGGTTGGAGAAGGCCTCGCAGGAGGCAAGCACGTAGTATGCGGAGATGGAGTTGGCCATGTTTGGGAGGTCGACTTCCACGATGTGGGCGCCTGCGTCGGCAAGCTGGGTTGCGGCAGCTTGAGTCGCAACTCGAACCTCGGGCGCGAGGCCATCTGCCTGCAGCAGCGCGGGAATGATTCCGACCGTGCGGCCCTCGATCGGATCGTCGAGATGAGCCAGGAAGTCCTGCTCGCAGTGACGACTTGTGGAGTCGCAAGGGTCACGCCCTCCCGCTGTGAGCGCGTTCATGGCGAGCGCGACGTCCTCCACACGGCGGCCGAGCGGACCAGCCTGGTCGAGCGACGAGCCGAACGCCACCACGCCATAGCGACTGACCGCCCCGTAGGTAGGCTTCATGCCAACCACGCCGCAGAGCGATGCCGGCTGGCGGATCGAGCCGCCCGTGTCGGAGCCGAGGGCGATAGTCACCTCGCCCGCAGCGACCGCCGCGGCACTGCCACCGGAGGAACCGCCCGGGACGCAGGCAATGTCCCACGGGTTGTTGGACGGGTGAAAAGCCGAGCTGTCGGTTGTGGACCCAAAGGCGAACTCATCCATGTTGAGCTTGCCCAGTGGCGTCGCCCCTGCGTCGAGCATGCGCTGGACGCAGGTGGCAGTGTAAGCGCTCTCGTAGGACTCGAGCATACGGCTGGCACAGGTCGTGCGGGTGCCCAGCAGGTTCATGTTGTCCTTGAATGCGACCGGGACGCCCGCGAGGGGCGGCAACGCCTCCCCCGCTGCACGCGCTGCATCGGTCCGAGCGGCCGCAGTGAGGGCCAGATCCTCGCTCACCTGCAGAAAGGCACGCGTCTGGTTATCGCGCGATGCGATGGCATCAAGGGCGGCGCGAGCGACCTCGGTTGCCGAGAACTCCCCTGCCGCGATACCAGCCGCAATCTGGCGAGCCGAGAGCGCATCGACGCTTGTCATGACTCGTCACCACCCGAGAGGATAGCCGGCACGCGGAACGCGCGGTCACGGACGTTGGACGCATTGGCAAGCGCCTCGTCGAGCGATAGGCCTGCGGTTACGACGTCGTCGCGTGTGACGTTAACAAGCTCACCGATGGGATGAAACGTCGGCTCGACCCCATCGAGATCGTATTCAAGAAGCGGGTCGAGGAGCTCGATGGCGTCGTTCATATAGTCGGTCATCTCATCGAGCTCGGCGTCAGAAAGCGCGATGCGCGCATACTCCGCGATGCCCGCGACGTCTTGCTTGGTAAGGGGCATGGTGACTCCCGATGGATCGTAGGTTCAGCGATGCAATGATACGACACAGGCGAGGGAGCGAGACAGGCGGGCGCTTGGGGAGCGCTAGCGCGGCGGTCTCACAGGTCTATGTTGGCCGCCGTGCCGACAGAGTGCTCCTGGTACGAGGGTTCGCCCGTTAGGTAGACCATAGACGAAAACTGGCGCTCGGTGAGGACGAGGGCACAGACCGCACCAGTTGTGGGAGCCTGCTCTTTTAGCCGCTCGAGGAGCAACATTGCCGCCCTTCTGGTCGGAGCGCATCCCAAGAAGACCTCGGGTTGAACGAGCACCAAACCACTTGCCAGAAGAAGCTTGCGAAACGCGGTGTACTCCCCTTTTGTCCCATGCTTGTTTGTTGGTCGCAAGGCTACGATGATTCGCATTGCTACTCCTCAATGATGTCTAGGAGCTCGACCTCACGTGTCACCGGAAGGATGAGCTCGGACGGATCGCCTATGGACACAGCTTTGCGATAAGTTCTCGCAACGGTTCGTGTAGCTGCGGTAATGCTCACGGGCGACCTGTTTAGGAGCACCGCAAGACGGCTTGCCTCACGAAGGGACGCCCGTTGCTTTCGCGTAAGGTTGATTGACTTGCCCGCAACGCCCGCGGCAAGAAGATCGATGCTCGGACGCAACGGCTCCATGAGGTCATCGACGAGGTTGAAGGGATTGAGCTGGCTGCGATGGTGCAGGCCGAGCGAGGGAATGAGTCCCGCGCACACGACCTCACGCGCCATGAGTGCCCGGACGATGGCGTATCCGTAATTGAGCACGCTGTTGAGAGGGTCCTCGACGCGACGGTTGAGACCGGGTTGCAGGTACTGGAAGTATTGCTTTGCGGCGTGCCCCTCGCGATTGTCCGCATCCCCGGGCAGGACCTCTTGGGCGCACGACCAGAGCTGCTCGGCACCTTCGAGCCCAAGTATGGCAAGTGCGCGAGCTTGGTTTTCGATCTTTCTCACGATGATGCGCCGCCACAGCTCTGCCCTGAGGTCGGGAGAGATGGAGGCTTGGAACTGGGCGATGCGGGCCTGACGAGCATAGCCAATCGTGGGGAGCAGCATGGCTGCCGGGTGATGGTTGCGGCCGAGAAAGAGCATGACGACTTTGCTGGACGCAAGCATTGTTTGAGCCATGGTTGACATGCGGATGTTGGGGCCGCAAACCACCAGCACCGTGATGTCGCGCACGGGAACTGACACGGTCCCTTTGTCTTGGATTACGACAAGCTGCTTGTCCCTGACGTGCACCTCAGCGGGGTTTTCGATCGAGACTATGCGATATGCTGACACCGCTCCCCCTTTCGTAATTGTTGTCTTAGGGGGAGCGTATAATGGTCATGACCGAGAGAACTTGCAAAACCCGTTCTTTCGATTAGCGTGTTTTAGCAGGTGATGACACGTTGAACGAAGGTCACTTTTCCGACCCTCGTTCAACTGAGCAGCGCCTTCCAGTTCTGCAGCGTCTTGCAAGACCAGACCACGTACACGTCTTCGGCCGTGATGGTCTTGCCGTCCGTCTTCTCGGCGCGATCGTTGTAGTAGTCGGCGACGAGTTGCTTGAATCGCTCTATCATGCCGTTCTCCTTTACGAAAAGCGCCCCTTGCGGGGCGCGTTGGTGAGCTGGATGTGGTAAGATGGATTTGCGGACGTTCGGCATACTGCTTGCCTTTTACGTCCGCTTTTTCATGCAGTTCTTTAGCACACCCTTCTTGTCGAGCATACTAACAAGCGGCAAGTTGTACTCATCGACCAGATCGAGCATCGCCGCCCAGACCTTATCGTCTTCGGTTGAACGAAGGTCACTTTTCCGACCCTCGTTCAACCAACGTGTGCCTGGGCACCGATGGAGCCGCCTCGAACAATGCGCAGAACATGTTCCGTGAGCTGGGTCTTCTCGCCCTCGTCCACAAGGGCACGCACGACACGCCCCAGTGCGTTTCTGCGAGCGAGGCGCTCGACATGGCCACGCGCAACGCGGCACTGGCACTTGATTTGCCCTGCGGATCGATCGAGGTGGGCAAGAAGGCCGACCTCGCGCTGCTTGACCTCGACGCGCCGTCGCTCACGCCATGCAACAATCCAGTCGCAGGCCTCTGCTACTCGGTAACGGGGTCCGAAGTCGATACCGTCATCATCGATGGCAAGGTGGTCATGCGCAATCGCGAGCTTCTCACTATCGACGAGGAGCGCGTACGGTTCGAGATCGCCAGAATCTGTCAGCGACTGGGCCTTTCGTAGTGAAAACCGCAACATTGCGCTGGAGAG
>JAGAVX010000049.1 GCA_017941705.1 Atopobiaceae bacterium | reverse complement strand
CGCTCGCCAAAGATGTACGGCTTCATCTTGGGGTTCCAGCGACGGGTCTGATGACCGTAGTGGCAGCCAGCCTCGAGCAGTGTCCTGATGTTGATCTTTACAGCCATGTTCTAACCTCCTGTGGTTGGTCCTCCGCGTGGGGTCAGCCCCTCTGTGCCACCCAAGACTCGGCTGTGTGCCTCGGGCACCGCGGCCAAAGGGTCACCCGCGCGTGCGAATTTACGCTGTGCGGACGCACAGCAAACAGAGAGTATAGCAGCAAAGCCCTTGTCATGTCGAGTCATAGGTGACGAAACCGAAGCTCCACATGTGAATCTGACCCTTCCCTTGGCCCTTTTTGACCCCTTGGGACCCTATGTTGCCTACTCCCCTCTCGGGTGCGCCTGTCGGGTTGCCTCCTTGAGTCTCTCGACCGACAGGTGCGTGTAGATCTGTGTCGTTGCCAGGCTCTCATGACCCAGCAGCTCCTGAACGCTTCGCAGATCAGCCCCTCCCGACAGCAGTTCGGTGGCATAGGTGTGTCGCATGGCGTGCGGTGTGATCGCGCCGTCGATCCCCGCCTTTGCCACTCGCCTTTCGAAGCATGTTCTTAGAGCATCCGCAGACATACGGTTGCCTCGCACCGAGAGAAACAGTGCCGGAGGCACGGGGCCCTTCTTACGTCTTAAGGCCAGTCGCGGTCGCGAGAAGGCCTGATAACGCCTTACCATTTCGACCGCGCGACCGTAAATCGGCACGACGCGCTCCTTTGACCCCTTGCCAAAAAGCCTTACCTGGGATTGCGCGAGGTCGACATCATCGATGTCAAGGCGCGACACCTCTGAGATTCGGGCTCCCGTCGCATAGAGCAGCTCGAGAAACGCTGCGTCGCGCAGCCCCTCGGCGTCTTCCAGATCGCACGTCTCCACCAGTGCGGCAACCTCGGCGTCACCCATGGTCTTGGGCAGAGACTTTGCCATCTTTGGGCTGGCGATGGCTGCGGCCGCGTCATTCTTCGTCCTATCCTGTGAGACAAGCCACTTGTATAGTCCGCGTATTGCCGAGAGGTGCCGGTTTATGGTGCGCGTCGAGTATCTTGCCCTCGTCAGCTCTGCAAGGTAGCGTCTCAAGCCTCGGTGACTCACGTTGTAGCCGTCAATGCCCTCCCTGCCCAGCCAGTCGATATAAGCCTGCAGATCAGTCTCATACGCCCTTACCGTATTGTCGGAAAGGTTTCTCGTTCCTCTGATATAGGCAATGAAGTCTTTGGCATCCGCCTCGAACGTCTCACGCCGAGCCTCACGGTCTGACGAGGCCATCAGCCTGCCACCTCAGAAGCGAACAAGTCCCGACGCAAGGCCAGACAATCCACAAGATCCTTCTTGGCTCGTGCGGCATAGGCCGCATAACGCTCGCCCTTGCGCATTCTCCTTCCGCTCAGAGGAGGCACCAGGCCGAAGTTGACATGCATCGGCTGGTAGGGCTCCGTCTCGGGATTGGTGGCGTATGCGACAAGCGAGCCGAAGGCCGTCGTCTTTGGCAGGACCAGCCGCTCCGCGCCGACGATGTCGGCATAGGTGTTAATGGCTGCGAAGAGGCCCGATGCCATAGCTTCAACATAGCCTTCGGTGCCCGTGATCTGGCCTGCCAGACGAATGTGAGTATTGGGAACGGCGAAGCTTCCGTCGAGGACGCGAGGAGAGTCGACAAAAGAGTTGCGGTGCATGACGCCATACCTGAAAAACTCCGCTTGCTCGAGCCCCGGTATCATGCGAAACACCCGAGCCTGCTCGCCCCAAGTGAGATTCGTCTGAAACCCCACGAGGTTATAGGCGGTTCCCTCGGCATTCTCGGGACGCAGCTGCACGACAGCCCACGGACGGCGACCTGTCCGTGGGTCATTGAGACCAACCGGCTTTAAGGCACCAAAGCGCAATGTGTCGCGTCCCTTGCGTGCAACCTCCTCGACAGGCTGACAGGCGTTGAAGAGGTCTTTCTCCTCGAACTCGCGGGCAACGACACGTTTGGCAGCAACGAGCGCATCGTAGAAGCGGTCGTATTCCTCTCGGTCCATCTGACAGTTGAGATAGTCTCCGACACCGTCCTCATATCGAGACTGAGAGAAGGCAATCTCACGGTCGATGCTCTCGGCGTCAATGATGGGCGCGGCCGCATCATAGAAGGACGAGTGCTGCGAGCCAACCAGAGCGCATAGCCTCTCGAAGAGCGCCTGTGAGCAGAGCGGCCCAGCCGCGATAACGCACCGACCGTCTGGCAGCTCCGTCACCTCCTCGCGCACCAGCTCTATGAGCGGGTTGTCGAGTATTGCCTGAGTAACCATCTCCGAGAAGTCGTCTCGATTGACCGCAAGCGCCCCTCCCGCGGGCACCGCACAAGCCTTGGCCATGCGCATCAGATGCGACCCCATTGCCGACAGCTCGTACTTGAGCAATCCCGCGGCGCTCTCCTCTCGGAGCGACTTGAGCGAGTTCGAGCACACGAGCTCCGCCATTCGGTCCGTATGGTGCGCGGGCGCCGCCCCGTTTGGGCGCTGCTCGTAGAGTCTCACCGCTATGCCTCGTTGGGCGAGCTGCAGAGCGCACTCGCTGCCTGCAAGCCCTCCCCCGACAACCGTCACAACCTCTTTTGCCACTATGACCCCTTTCGGCGTTCATGCTAGGGCTCTATTCTATCTTGTCCGAGCAGCATCTCCTTCGTAGGTGCATAACGGCCATCAGGAAGACGCGTGACCATGCCTGCCACTTCGTACTCCGACAGCTTGCGAAGCATCTCAAGAGGCTCGTCTCCCATGCGATCAGCAAGATCGGCAGCCCTCATGGGTGATGCGACAAGGGCCGAAAGAATCCTGTTTCGGGGCGTAGCGACCTCCTCGCGCACCAGTCGAAGCACGCCGAACTCCCGGGAGACAAGCGTCTCAAGGTCCTCTTCGCTTGAAATGATGGTCGCACCGTCACGTATGAGGTTGTTTGACCCCCTCGACTCTGGCGAGAAGATCGAGCCGGGTATCGCATATACTTCGCGCCCCAGGTCGATGCCTGCCATAGCCGTGCTCGACGTGCCCGACCGTTGGCCCGCCTCACTCACGACAATCGCAGAGGACAATGCGGCAATGATGACATTGCGCTTGGGAAAAGCCCAGACCTGAGGCTGTGCGCCCCAAGGCATCAGGGAAACCACCGCCCCACCCTGCCGTACGGCTCGCTCGTACACGTCGCGCGAAGACTTGGGATACACCTGGTCGGCCCCAACGCCCGACACGACAATGGTCCTTCCGCCGGCATCGAGAGCGCTTCGGGCGGCGGCCACGTCACAGCCCATTGCCCCTCCTGACACCACCGTAACGCCTGACTCGGCTGCGATGCGGCCGGCCATAGCTGCTGCCGCAAGACCGTAGGGAGTCGCGCGCCGCGCACCGACGACGGCCAGACATTTGCCCGAGAGCGCCTTTGGGTCGCCCATTCCGTATATCCTCGACGGAGGACTCTCAAGGTCACGAAGATTATTTGGATAGTCGGCATCCTCGCATGAGAGTTCCCAACCGCTGTCAACCAAGCTCCTAGCCATGTGCCCTCCCCCTATATGAGCATGCCTCGATGATGTCATCCCGCGTGACGCGCTCATGATGCTCGATGTCGGCTATCGTGCGCGCCACCTTGCTCGCGCGCGTTATGGAACGACCTCCCATGTTGAGCCGTGCCGCTATCGTCTCGAACGAGGACCTGGCTTCATCCTCGAAGGTCGATATGACGTTTCTCGTTATGCCGTTCTTCTTGTGTCGATAAGAGGCGAATTCTTTGCCTCCCCGCACCATGTCCGCCATATCGCTCGAGCTCATTCCCGTTCCGCCCTCAATGACCTTGTTCGACGCGGGACGGGCGACATCGATATGTATGTCTATGCGATTGGCAAGCGGACCTCCCATGCGCGCCTGATAGTTCTCGACACGTGCTGGTGCGCAAGTGCAGGGATGCCCCGGGTCTCCCAGATGGCCGCAGGGACAGGGATTGGCCGCACACACCAGCATGAAGTCGCTTGGGAACACATAGGCTCCCTCGGCACGTATCAGGCGAATGAAGTGGTCCTCCATCGGTTGGCGAAGCGACTGCAGCACGTTGTTCGCAAACTCCGGCAGCTCGTCAAGAAAGAGCACCCCTCGATGCGCCAGGGATATCTCACCTGGTATGACAGGTCTTCCACCACCCACTAACCCCGCCACCGATATCGAGTGGTGAGGAGCGCGAAACGGAGGCTCGCCGTTCAGTACGCCCTCGGGTATCTGCCCAGCGACGGAATGAACCAGCAGCGCTTCCACCTGCGCCTGCTCGCTGAGTGGAGGGAGTATGGTCGGCATACGCCTGGCCAACATGGTCTTGCCGGCACCCGGGGGACCAACCATCATGATTCCATGTCTCCCAGCCGCCGCAATGACCAAGGCTCGCTTTGCGATCTCTTGATCGCAGACGTCCCGGTAGTCGAGACCATGCGCCTTATGGCCGTCCCTTGCCCCGACACATGCCGGAGAGGAGCCCGTTCCTTCCAGCGAGGCGATGCCCAGCCGAAGCCGCCCAAGCGACTCTATCGGCCTTGCCACGCAATCGATTCCTCTGAGCGGGAGGCTTTCGGGGGCGGTCACGAGGTCGAGGCCCTGTTCCTCGGCAAGCATTCCGTAAGCGATGTCACCCCTTACCGGACAGACCTGCCCATCGAGAGCAAGCTCTCCGACAAAGAGGCACGAGTCTATGCCCGCAATGGGAATCTGACCAGACGCCGCTAGGACAGCGACGGCTATGGGCAAGTCGAACGAAGTCCCTGTCTTGCGCAGCTCGGCTGGCGCGAGGTTGATCGTCACATGCATCCGAGGGTTGTCATATCCCGCCGCGTCGATGGCACACCTGACGCGAGACTGAGCCTCCATGACGGTTGAGTCCGCCATACCAACTATCGTGTACCCGGGAATACCCGATGAACAAGAGACTTCAACCATGATGGGGACCGCCTCGACGCCGCGCACCATGGCCGTCCTGACGGAAAACGTTCCCACAAAAGAGTCATTCGCCATCAGTAGTCACATCCAAAGGCATCGACGAGGTGCTTCACGCTTACCGTTCGCTCCCCGATGACACTAATAGCGATAACGTCAAACCTTATGCGAGCACCAGGATGCTCTGCCAAGAAGCAGTCCGCGATCCCCTTGTAGCGCCGTTGCTTTGCCTTGTCGACCGCGAGCTCTGGCTCGACACCTCTACCTGCCTTATGCTCAAGGCGGGTCTTCACCTCGACAAAGACGTATTCCCCACCGTCTCGGGCGATGATGTCGGCCTCGCCGGCAGGACAGGTCCAATTGCATTCGACAATCTCCCACCCCCTACGCTCAAGGTATGTTCTGGCTATGAGCTCACCCTCGACGCCCAGATCGTGGGGGCTCATGTCACAGAGGCTTGCGCAGTGGACCCGCTGGCCAGAGCCACACGCATCGCTGTACGCAATGTCGTGAAGTGAATCCAGAGGATCGCAGCCAGACTGGTCTTTTGACGCCGCCCAATCGTAGCCGCAGTCGGTATCGCAATACGCCTCGCGACTGTACGAGTAGCTTCCCCTCGCACACTCGTAAGACTCGCGTTCGTAGTACGAGCTTCTCATCATGCCGTGCTCCTTCCTCGTGAACCCTGGGCTCACAAGGATTGCAGAGCATGGTTGTGTCGTGACTACGCCTTTGGCCGCACCAAGAACGCCGGAATCGTCATATTATCCGAGTCACCGTCATACTGCCTTATGCAGTGGTGCGCGCAAACCTGTACATGAGGTCGCACGTCGGTCGCACGACCCTAGAACAGACGGGGCGTCTCAAGAAAGTTTCCACAAAACGATACGCGATGGATGGGAGAGAGGCCCTTTTCTTTGATCGCGGCAATATGTTGGGCGGACCCATACCCCTTGCAGGACTCCAGACCGTACTCTGGGTAGTCTTCGCCATACGCGACCATCATGGCATCCCTAGTCACCTTTGCGACTATGGAGGCAGCGGCAATCGAGGCTACGCGTGCATCCCCCTTGACCAGGGTGACCTCACGTGGGTGGACAATTACCGGATTGCCGTCTATCAGCACCACGTCGGCATCGATGCCTGCCGACTCTATCGCTTGCGACATGCCCATGCGAATTGCCACGGCCATCCCGACAGCGTCAATCGAAGCGGGTTCGATGTGCGCGATGCCTATAGCCAGAGCGTGCTCGGCGATCTGTGCCGCCAAGGCCTCGCGCTTGAGCGGCGTGAGTTGCTTTGAGTCGTTGATCCCCCAGATGATGGGTTTGTACGGAAGCGCGACGGCACACACGGTCAAGGGTCCCGCAATGGCCCCACGACCGACCTCGTCGACGCCAAGGGCCACCCCGCCATGCGAAAGCTCATGCTCAAGCTCATACATGCCGAGCACGCGGTCGCGCTCCTCGCGCATCGCCAACAAGCGCTTCTGGGCCCGCGCCACAGCCTGGCGAATCTGTGAGCGAGGGTCATCGGTGTAGCGCTCGATTAGGGATGGAAGCTCGTCAAAAGTGGCGTCGTGCAACGAGGCAACGACCTCACGTGCGGTTGCGGGTTTCATGGTGTCTGCGCACATCGCAGCTCTCCCCCACTTCGATACTCGTGCAGCTTACCCGCCCTAAGTCTCATCGCTTTTCAATCCCGTGCATGCGTCGGGACGGAGGCGGGCAGACATAAAAAAGGCCTCCCGTAGGAGGCCCTGGACCTTAGCGCTTCTCGCGGATGCGTGCGGCCTTGCCGATGCGGTCGCGCAGGTAGTAAAGCTTTGCGCGATGCACGTCGCCGTGACGCACGACCTCAAGCTTTGCAATCTTGGGGCTGTGCAGGGGGAAGGTACGCTCAACGCCAACACCGAAGGAAATCTTGCGAACCGTGAAGGTCTCGCGAGAGCTGCCACCGCTCATGCGGATGACGTCGCCCTGGAAGACCTGCTCGCGCTCGCGATCGCCTTCCTTAATGCGATAATGAACCTTTACGTTGTCGCCAACGATGACGGTCGGGATGTCCTCGCGGATATCCTGGCGCTCGATTGCGCGAATGTAGTCCATGTCTACCTCATCTCTAGAGGTGCCGCCATACGAGAGCGACACATAGGTTTACACACAAAGAAGCATTCTAGTCGTATTCGCAGGGCTAGACAAGAATGGACTTGCCATTTGTGAGCAAAAATCCTTATCACTCGTCGTGAGTATCCATTCGAGCCTAACCACAGCGGACAATCACTCGAAGAAGACTCTTTGCAATGAAAAAGCTGGGGAAGGCATTTGCCCTCCCCAGCTCAGACGTACTAGCTGGCTATCGAGCCGTCGTTGCTAGACGCGCGGTGCGATCGTCTCGGCACCACCATTGGACTTGATCTTGGCCTGGGCAGCCGCGAGACGTGCGATGGGCACACGGAACGGCGAGCAGGACACATAGTCAAGGCCGAGGTCGTAGTACTTCTGGATGGAGTCAGGGTCGCCGCCAGTCTCGCCGCAGACACCGCAGACGATGTCGGGGTTGGTGGCATGGCCGCCCTCGACGCCCATCTGGACCAGGCGTGCGACGCCACGGTCGAGCGTAGCGAACGGGTTGGTCTTGATGAGCTTCTCGTTCATGTAGGTGTCCAGGAACGAGGACTCGACGTCGTCACGCGAGAAGCCGAGGCAGGTCTGCGTGAGGTCGTTGGTGCCGAAGGAGTAGAAGTCGGCATACTTGGCGATGTGGTCGGCCGTGATGGCAGCGCGCGGCAGCTCGATCATGGTGCCGATGGGGATCTCCAGCTTGACGCCGTACTCCTCCTCGACAGCCTTGATGTCGTCCTCGCACATCCAGCGGAGGTGCTTGAGCTCCTCGGAGAAGGCCACGAGCGGGATCATGATCTCGGGCTTGGCGTCAACGCCCTCCTTGATGAGCTCGGCAGCAGCGCTCGCGATGGCGCGGAACTGCATGTGGTTGAGCTCGGGATACAGGAAGCCCAGACGGCAGCCACGGGTGCCGAGCATGGGGTTGGCCTCCTGGAAGGAGTCGAGCTGCTTGAGCAGAGCCTGCTTGACGGCGATGGCCTTCTCGAGCTCCTCGTTGAGGGCGAGCAGCTTCTCGTCGGTGACGGCAGCGGTCTCGACAGCCTTGCTGGCAGCCTCGAGCTTGGCGATCTCGACCTCGAGCTCACGCGGGTTGTCGAGGAACTCGTGCAGAGGAGGATCGAGCAGGCGGACGATCACGGGCAGGCCCTCCATGGCCTTGAACATGCCAAGGAAGTCACCCTTCTGGGCCTCGCCGAGCTTCTTGAGCGCGTCCTCCTTGACGGCGGGATCGTCGGCAAGGATGAAGTTCTGGATGAGGTACTTGCGCTCACCGAGGAACATGTGCTCGGTACGGCAGAGGCCGATGCCCACGGCACCGTTCTCGCGGGACAGCTGAGCGTCGTCGGGGTTGTCGGCGTTGGCGCGGACACCCATGACACGGCCGCGCTTCTCGTTGAAGCGAATCTCGTCGGCCCAGTCGAGGATGGTCTGGAGGTCGCCACCGAGCTCGGGACGGACCAGCTTGGCCTCGCCCATGTAGACGGCACCAGTGGAGCCGTCGATGGAGATGACGTCGCCCTCATGCAGGACGATGTCGGTGCCGGCGATGGCGCAGGTCTTGTTGGGAGCGTCGATCTGCAGGGCCTCGGCGCCGCAGACGCAGGGCTCGCCCATGCCACGGGCGATAACGGCGGCGTGAGAGGTCTTGCCACCATGCGAGGTCAGGATGCCGTCAGCGGCGTCCATGCCGGGCAGGTCGTCAGGAGTGGTCTCCCAGCGAACCAGAATGCAGGGCTTGCCGGCCTCAGCATAGGCCACAGCGTCCTCGGAGGAGAACACGACAGCGCCCACTGCGGCGCCAGGGCTGGCGTTCAGGCCCTTGGCGATGGTCTCTCGGCCCTTGATGTCAGCGGCGTCGAACTGCGGGTGCAGGAGCTGGTCGAGCTGGTCGGGGGCGACGCGCATGACGGCCTGCTCCTTGGTGATGCGGCCCTCCTCGTACATCTGGATGGCGACCTTGAGGGCAGACAGAGCGGTACGCTTGCCCACGCGGGTCTGCAGCATGTAGAGCTTGCCCTGCTCGATGGTGAACTCGAGGTCCATCATGTCGGCGTAGTGGTCCTCGAGGATCTCGAAGACGTGGAAGAGCTGCTTGCCAGCCTCCTCCAGGCCAGGCTCGGTCGGGAGCTTGGCGATGGGCTCGGTGTTGCGGATGCCTGCGACGACGTCCTCGCCCTGTGCGTTGACCAGGTAGTCACCGTAGCGCTCGTTGGTGCCGTCGGCGGGGTTGCGCGTGAAGGCGACGCCGGTGGCGGAGGTGTTGCCCTTGTTGCCGAAAGCCATCACCTGGACGTTGACGGCGGTGCCGAGGCTGTCGTCAATCTTGTTCTGCTTGCGGTAGAGGATGGCGCGCTCGGTGTTCCAGGAACCAAAGACGGCCTGCTCGGCAAGACGGAGCTGGAGCAGGGGATCGTGCGGGAAGACCGCTACGCCGTCAACGTCGACCTCGGGATACTTGGCAACGTCCACGTTGTCGGAGAAGATCTGCTTGAAGGTCGCAACGAGATCCTTGAGGTCGTCGGCATCGAGGTCGGTGTCGAGCTTGACGCCCTTCTCGGCCTTCTTGGCGGTGATGGCATCCTCGAACAGCTGGCCGGAAACGCCCATGACGACGCTCGAGAACATCTGGACGAAACGACGATAGGAGTCGTAAGCAAAGCGGGGGTTGTCCGTCTGCTTGATGAGGCCCTGGACGGAGTCGTCGTTGAGGCCGAGGTTAAGGACGGTGTCCATCATGCCGGGCATGGAGAACGGAGCGCCGGAACGGACGGAGACGAGCAGGGGATCCTCGTTGTCGCCGAGCTTCTTGCCCATGCGCTCCTCGAGGTCCTTGCGGTACTCGTCGATCTCGTCGAGGACGCCCTCAGGCCACACGTTGCCAGCGCCGGAATACTCAACGCAGGTCTGGCAGGTGATGGTGAAGCCAGCGGGAACGGGAAGGCCCAGAGCGGCCATCTCAGCAAGGTTGGCACCCTTGCCGCCCGTGATCCACTTCGCCTCGTCAACGGTGGCGCCGGCAACCTCGGAAACGTTGTTGCCGTCGGCGTCGAATCCGAAGCGGTACACATGCTTTTCAGCCATACTCACACTCCTGATCTTGGTCGTTGGTGCCACCCCTTGTGACACCATCCCTACAAGAGTACCCGCCACAGGGCACCAGCCCTCTGGCGAGTTCTCTTACTTACCTAGTTCATTGTATCCGCACATACCCGCCTACGCAAAGCGGATGTAAGACACATGAAATCATCGTCCTCTCTATGAGAGGGAATGGTGCGTGTCTAGACGTTGTGCACTGCGACCGTGGTGCGGTGTCCGGCCTCGTTGACCGGCTCCTCGCCCGTGAGCGTCGAGATGATCGTGACGGCAGGTCCGAGGAGGTCAATCGAAGGAATGCCGCGCTTGTCGAGCTCGCGACGAATGTCACGACGAAGGTTGCGGTCGACGATGGTGTGGAACACTGCCAGCGGGCAATCGGGATCGACATTCTCGTCGAGATACTTCTTGACCGTATCGACGGTGCGAACCTCGCCAAGACGCTTGATAATAACGATGTCATCGGTGAACTGCGAAGCAGCTGCCGAGACGACGCCAGTAGCGGTCTCGCCGCGGGCGTCAGAGATAACGAAGACGATGGGTGTGGGCGTCTCGGTCTCGAAGAGGACGTCTACGTCTGCCATGTGTGCCTCCCAGCCGTGGGCTTCTATGCCCGAATCATGAATCCCAAATGGGAATTCCCTACCTACTCCTAGAACAGCTACCTATCGCACGAGCCATGGAGTTGTTCTCATACCAGTCTCGCCTTCAATTACAAGTACGTCACGTACAAAAGGGTCGATTGGCTCCCATGGTTCGGCGAGAGAAAGAAAAGGGACCGTTGCGAATGCAAAACGGCCCCTTGCTTATGCTTTTGCCTGCCGACAGGCTACTTCTTCTTGGCCAGTGCCCCGATGTTGGCCACGTCCTTGAACGCGGCTTCGAAGCGGTTGAGAAGACGCAGGCGGTTGTCGCGAACGGACATGTCCTCGTCCATCACGAGAACATCGTCGAAGAAGCGGTCGATCGGCTCGCGCAGGCCGGCGAGCGCGGCAATCGCCGCGTCGATCTTGCCGTCTGCGATGGCGGCCTTCACGTTGTCGGCGCACTGGTCGACCGAGGCGAGCAGCGCCGCCTCGGCCTCACCGAGGATGCTCTGGTCCACATCGGTCCCAAGCGACGAGTCGGCGAGGTGGCTTGCGCGGGCATAGGCCGTGGCAAGGTCGTCGAAGGTCTCGGGGTCGTCGTTGCGGGCGTTGTCAAGAGCGTGTGCACGGGCAAGGAACTCAGCCGGGTCAATGACGTTGACGGCCGAGACAGCCTCGATGGCGTCAGGCTCGACACCCTCGTCACGTGCTATCGCGGTAAGGCGTCCCGCAAAGAAGCCGGCGACCTTTGCGGCGACTTCGTCAGCGTCAAAGGAAAGACCCTGCTGAAGGTAGGCGTCAAGGGCAGTCTCGATCAGCTTGGCGATAGAAACCTGCGGGAGGTCGCGAAGCATGGCGATGACGCCGATGGCGGAACGGCGCACCGCAAACGGATCGGCAGAGCCAGTGGGCGGCTCGTCGATGGCAAACATGCCGCAGATCGTGTCGACCTTGTCGGCAATGGCCACTGCCTTGCCCACGAGAGTGTCGGGCAGGATGTCGCCGGCAAAACGCGGACGATAGTGCTGGGAGATCGCCTGCGCCACGCGGTCGGACTCGCCCTGCGCCGCCGCGTAGTAGCCACCCATGATTCCCTGCTGGCTGGTGAACTCGACAACCGCCTGCGAGACGAGGTCGGCCTTGGCGAGGTGAGCGGCCCTGGCGGCGTCCGTGGCTACCTGCTCGTCGTCACTTGCCTGGCAAGCGACCTCACGGGCTATCGCTTCCATGCGCTCGCTCTTCTGAAGGACCGTGCCAAGGCTCTTCTGGAACACGACCTGAGAGAGTCGCTCGCGGAAGGCATCGAGGCCCACCTTGAGGTCCTCGTCATAGAAGAACTTCGCATCATCGAGGCGAGGACGCACGACACGCTCGTTGCCGTCGCGCACCGTATCGTTGACCGCAGGGTCGGCGTTGGACACGATGACGAACTCGCGCGTGAGCGAGCCGTCGGCAGCATATATCGGGAAGTAGCGCTGATGCTTGAGCATCGCCTCGACGATGATCTCCTGTGGAACCGCAAGAAACTCCTCGTCAAAGGCTCCCACGACGACCGAGGGCCACTCGCAGAGGTTGACCACCTCGTCAAAGACACCCTTCGGCGTGTCTACACGAGCTCCGCCGCGCTCGAGCTCGATCTTCTCGATGCCCTCTCGTATGACTTCGGCACGACGCTTCTCGCCAAGCACGAAGGCTTCCTCGAGCACCCGCTCGTAACGAGCGGGCTCGCTCACCACATGGTCGCCGGGAGCCAGAACGCGATGGCCGCGCGTCGTGTTGCCACTGGTCACGTCTGCATACTTGACAGGTATGACATCGCCGCCGAGCAGGGCGCAGATCCAGCGGATCGGCCTGACAAAGGTCTGGTGCTCGCTTCCCCACCGCTGGCTGCGGTAGTTGGGCCACTTGATGTCGGCAATCGTGCGCTCGCACAGTGTCGACAGGAGCTCCAGCGCCGAGACGCTGGGAATGGAGCGCTCCGCAAAGACGTACTCGTTGCCATCTTCGGCAACGCGACGCACGAGCTCTTCTGCCGTAGTCCCGTTCTTGCGGGCGAAGCCCTCCGCAGCACGGGTGGGCTTGCCGTCGCCGTCGAAGGCAATGGCGCTCTTGGGACCGCGGACAACCTCATGAATCTCCTCGGTCGCCGTCGCGCAATCGCTTACCAGCACTGCCAGGCGGCGCGGGGTCGAGAGCGTCCGCACTTCGCCATGCGAGAGACCCGCCTCGTCAAGACCCTTCGAGACGATCTTGCCAAGCTGGTCTTGGGCCTTCATGAGGGGGGCGGAGGGCATCTCCTCGCAGCCGATCTCGAGCAGGAAGTCAAGAGTGTCTGCCATCTTAGGCCACCTCCTTGTCAGAAGCCTTGTCCTTTGCGGCAACAAGCTCGAGGTAGGCCTCGCAGCAGGCCTTTGCCACGGTGCGTACGCGCAGGATGTAGTTGGCGCGCTCGGTTGCAGAGATGGCGCCGCGGGCGTCGAGGATATTGAAGGCGTGCGAGCACTTCATGACACAGTCGTATGCAGGAAGCGGGAGCTTCGCCTCGAGGCAGGAGTGGCACTCAGCCTCGTACTCGTCGAACTTGCGACGCATCATGTCCACATCGGCAACCTCGAAGTTGTAGCACGAGAACTCGTACTCGTTCTCGTGGAAGACATCCCCGTAGGTCATGGGCGTACCATCGGGCAGGTAGCTCCACACGAGGTCATAGACCGAGTCGACGCCCTGGATGTACATCGCGATGCGCTCGAGACCATAGGTGATCTCGACGGGCACCGGGTCGACCTCGATGCCGCCGACCTGCTGGAAGTAGGTGTATTGGGTGACCTCCATGCCATCCATCCAGACCTCCCAGCCAAGTCCCCATGCGCCTAGGGTCGGGCTCTCCCAGTCGTCCTCGACAAAACGCACGTCATGCTTTGCGGGATCAAGGCCGATGGCCTTAAGCGACCCGAGGTACAGGTCTTGGCTGTCGGCGGGACAAGGCTTCACGATGACCTGAAACTGGTAGTAGTGCTGCATGCGGTTGGGGTTCTCGCCATAGCGGCCGTCGGCCGGACGACGACACGGCTGCGGGTAGCAGGTACGCCAGGCCGCTGGCCCCAAGCTGCGTAGAGTCGTTGCGGTGTGGAAGGTACCGGCACCGACCTCCGAGTCGTACGGCTGCATGACTGTGCACCCCTGGGCAGCCCAGTACTCCGTGAGCTTCAGGATCATGTCCTGAAACGTCAGCGTTGTATCACTCATGTCCTTCTCGTTCCTCGAATCGATGGTTTATAGAGACGCGATTCGGCATCACAGTGTGCCGATATCGGAAATAGGCCAGTAAATGAATATAGCCTTTGAGGTCACGGCCTCGAGCGAGACCGGACCAAAATAGCGCGAGTCCAGCGAATTGGTCCTATTGTCCCCCATCACCCAGACCATGCCCGATGGAATGGTTATGGGGTACGTGATGTTCTCGGAAAGGTTGGTTGCATGGCCGTCAAGCGCATAGGAAGGCTTTCCCTGCGTATAGGGCTCATCGATCACCTGACCGTTCAGGATGACGCGTCCGTCCTGTAGGTCGACCACGTCACCGGCGGTTGCGACCACACGCTTTATGAGGGTCACGCCAGAGCCGTCAGGGTCATTGAAGGTGACGATATCCCCTGCCTGTGGGTCCTCGAAATGCAGACTCACCTTCTCGCCCACCAGACGGTCGCCAAGCTGGATGGTCTCGAGCATCGACCCCGAGGGGACCTCGTAGGTCTCGGCAATGAACACCCGTATCAGGATTGCGATGATGAGAGTCCCCACGATCGTCATGAGGAGCTCCAGCCAGAACGGCCTTTGTACGCCCATCTCGTCTTCCTCGTATTGATCGGCGTCTTCCACACCCATGATGCTTGGTCACACCCCCTCGAGTCCCGTTGACTCATTTGCCAGCAGTCCGTCGACCATGGCGCGCTCCTTCTCGTTGAGAGGGAGTCCGTCGAGCAGGTCAGGCCGCCATTGCACCGTCCTTCGCAAGGCGCTTTCCCGTCGCCACCTCGCGACGGCACCGTGGTCACCCGACAGCAGCACGTCGGGCACCGACATGCCACGAAACTCGGCGGGGCGCGTGTACTGCGCGTACTCGAGGAGTCCCTCAGAGAACGACTCGTCCTGGGCACTCATCTCATCGCCGAGGGCGCCTGGGAGCAGGCGGACGACGGCATCGGTCACGGCCATTGCCGCGAGTTCGCCACCCGTGAGCACGTAGTCGCCCAGCGATATGGTCTCATCCGCGAGGGCGTACACGCGCTCGTCCATGCCCTCATAGCGCCCGCACACCATAAGGACGCGCTCCTTTGCGGCAAGCCTTCTTGCGACACCCTGGTCGAAGCGCGACCCGCAAGGCGAGAAGAACACGACGTGCGGCTTTCGCCCGTCCATGGCGGACACCGACTCGACAGCCTCGAATATCGGCTCAGGCTTCATGAGCATGCCCTGACCGCCCCCAAAGGGAGCGTCGTCAACCGTCCTGTGACGGTCATGGGTCCAATCGCGCAGGTCGTGGGCGTAGAACTCGTAGATGCCCCGCTGGGAGGCACGACCGAGAATCGAGGCTCCCATATAGGCGTCAAAGACCTGGGGAATGACCGATATCACGTCAAAGCGCATGCTCATTCCCCCTCCGTCTGCAACGTCCCCTCGGGCACCACGACCAAAATCGCACCAATCGCAGGGACCTCCTCGATGAACTCCTCTACGACAGGAAGCATGACCTCGCCATAGGGGCCGTCTATCACCCATACGTCCTGTGCGACGCCACTCAGCATCGCGGTGATAGTCCCCAGGCTTCCATGCTCCTTATCGCAGACCTCCCGCCCAATGAGGGCATCGGCGTCATGGAGCAGATAGTCATCCGGCAGGTCATCGATGCGTGCCAGGAGCATGCATCCGCTGATCGACTCAGCCGCTGGAATGCCGTCGCAGCCCGAAAGGTGCACCAGCGATCCCTGGCGTCCGTCATCGGTGACGGACAAGACCGTACGCCAGCGCTTCTCCTTGAGCGGCGGCGGCACAACGGCAACAGTAAGCCCTTCATGCAGCAGAGGGGGAAGGCCGTGAACGGGAACCGTCACGACCTCCCCCCTCTTGCCATGTGGCTTTTCCACACGGGCTATGGCTCGGTAGTGTGCGCGCAAGCTCTTAGCCCAATACCTCGACCTCGACAGAGGTTCCCACACGTGAGCCAAGGGCACGGGCTAGCGTGCGAATGGCCTTGATGGTGCGGCCTCGACGCCCAATGATGCGACCGGCGTCCTCTTCGGCACAACTCACTTCGATGAGCGCACCCTCAGGGCCATCGGTCACATCGAGAGACACAGCCTCATCATCGCTCACGAGTCCGCAAACGATGTACTCGACAAGGTCAGCGACCTTGTCCGAGGGCATCTCCGAAGATGTGGCGCCAGCCTCGATGGGCTCGATCATCTCATCGGTCACGGGGTTACTCCTCGGACGAAGCGGCCTTGGCAGCAGCCTTCTTTGACAGCTTCTGCTTCTTCTCGGGAGCAGGGGCGTCAGAGCGCGCGATGTCGATGAGGTGGGAGACTGCGTTGGTGGGCTGAGCACCCTTAGCGATCCACGCATCAACCTTCTCGAGATCGATGTCGATGGTCTTGGGGTTGGTCAGCGGGTTGTAGCGACCGACGAGCTCGATGTAACGACCGTCACGCGGCATACGGCCGTCGGCAACGACGATACGATAGAACGGACGCTTCTTGGCACCATGACGGGCCAGGCGAATCTTGACTGCCAATGAAAACTCCTCCAGACAGGCGGCGCACGTGGATGATGGGTTGACCGCGCCGCAGGGCCACAAACGACTCTCTATAATACGACTATAGCGGGTGTCTGCAAGGTGCAGTTTTTGTGAACTGACCTTGTACGCCCGTCGTAAAGCACTATTTGTCCCTCGTTTAAGCTGTTTTTAAGGGTTGGCGGGTAGCATGTAGCTAATAGCAAAGTATTGGAGGGAGTCCGATATGAATATTCTGGTTGTAGAAGATGAAAGGAATCTCGCCGATGCCATCTGCCGCATCGTCCAAGATGCCGGCTATGTTGCCGAGGCGTGCTACGACGGACGAACCGGCCTCGTCTCTGCCAAGAGCGGGCTGTACGACGCGGTCATTCTTGATGTAATGCTGCCCAACGTCTCTGGCATCGAGATCGTCCATCAGATGAGGGAGGAGCATGTGGCCACACCCGTGCTCATGCTGACGGCACGTACGTCGACCTCGGACAAGGTGGAAGGTCTTGACGCTGGCGCCGATGACTATATGACAAAGCCCTTCGAGTCGCCTGAGCTGTTGGCGCGTCTGCGCGCCCTCACCAGACGTCAGGGTGACGTCGTGCTCGACGAGCTCGTCTACGCCGACCTCGTCCTCGACCTCTCGACGCATGACCTGCGCTGCGGCGATCGCTCCGTGCACCTGTCAGGCAAGGAGTTCGAGGTCATGCGCATGCTGATGAGTTCGACCTCGCGTGTCGTCTCCAAGCAGGACCTGCTCACAAGGGTGTGGGGCGCCGACGGCGAGACTTCCGAGAACTCGGTCGAGGCCTACATCTCGTTTCTGCGCAAGAAGGTCAACCACCTCAAGTCGAAGGTGCACATTACCACCCTGCGCATGCTGGGATATCGCCTCGAGGTATTTCCCGTCTAGCGTCAAGGTGTAAGTGTTGGCATATGCTCAAGAAGCTCAGGCATAAGTTCGTAGCCATCGTGATGGCCCTTACGGGAACGGTCCTCGTGGCAGTTCTCGGTTCGACCTACATAACGACATACCAAACGCAACAAGAACTCATCCAGCACGCGCTTGACCACACCATACACGAGAACATGGACGCACGGCCGACCATCGGCAGCATGCGGCCAATGGATGACGAACGCGGGCGCGGCATGGTCAGCATTCTCATCGACGTCAATGACGACGGCATCATCATGCAGCTGAGCGACGCGTCCGTACTGGTCAACATGGAGGTCCTCGACGAGGTCATAGACAACGTCTATGAGGATGGAATGGTCTCCGGCACCGATAGGGATGCCCATGTGGCATGGCTCAGCGAGGACCAAGACGATGGCGGCAAGCGCATTGCGCTGGTCGATACCTCCTCATCTGACACGCTTCTGTACCAGCAGGCCATCAAGGACCTAAAGATCATCTGCGTTGCCCTCCTTGCGTTGTTTGTCATCTCATGGAAGCTCTCGGACTGGGCGCTGCGCCCAGTTTCGGCGGCATGGGAGCAGCAGCGAAGGTTTGTCGCCGATGCCTCGCACGAACTCAAGACTCCCCTGGCGGTGATTCTGGCAAACACGCAGATCCTCGAGAAGCACGAAGGCGTGGGTCCCGACGCCATGCGCTGGGTGCAGAGCACCTCTGACGAAGCCAACCACATGAAGTCGTTGGTAAGCGATCTTCTCGAGCTTGCGCGCACCGACGCGACCGTTGCGGGCGAATCGGCAAACGCCATGCGCCACGAACCGGTCGACCTGTCAGACCTCGTCGAGTCCGCGGCGCTCGAGTTTGACGCGATCGCATTCGAGAGAGGCTGCATGCTCGAGAGCGAGGTCACGCCTGGGCTGACCGTGCAGGGTGACAGGAACTGGCTCAACCGCCTCGTCCGAATCCTCATTGACAACGCCTGCAAGTACGGCGCGGACGGCACGAGCGTTGACGTGCGCTTGGCACAAGAGGCTGTCAAGACGGTTCTCACGGTCCACAACATGGGCAACCCCATCGACGAGGAGGACCTCCCGCACGTCTTCGAGCGCTTCTATCGCTCTGACAAGGCACGCAGTCGCGAGGCGGAAGGCGGCTTTGGGCTTGGCCTCGCCATAGCCAAAGGCATTGCCGATGCCCATGGTGCGCAGATCTCGGTAACGAGTTCCGAGAAGGACGGGACCACCTTTACGGTCATCTTCTAGGCCATGCGCGTTGTCCCGTTCGCATAACCAAGCAAAACCCTAAACTATCTGTATGGATGCATCGACTATCGACATACCCTGGAACGGACGCGCGATCGGGCTCATGGACCTCGACGCGTTCTTTGCCTCGGTCGAGCAGCTCGACCACCCGCAATGGCGAGGTAAGCCCGTTATAGTCGGCGGGTCCCCCGAACGACGAGGCGTCGTGTCGACCGCATCGTATGAGGCACGCGTGTACGGCGTCCATTCCGCAATGCCCTCTTGGCAGGCGCAGCGACTCTGCCCGCAAGCCATCTGGACCCCCGGTAGGCACCATCGCTACAAGGAGGTCTCCGACCAGGTCATGGCAATTCTGAGAGACGAGACGCCACTGGTCGAGCAGGTCTCCATCGATGAAGCCTTCTTCGATGTCTCTCCCGGACGATACTCGCATGAAAGCCCCATTGCGATTTGCCAGCGCGTGCAGAAGCGCGTCTCCCAACTTGGTGTCACCTGCTCGATCGGCATCGGCGTCAACAAGACCGTCGCCAAGATCGCCTCGGACCGACAGAAGCCCCGGGGGCTCACGATCGTCCTGCCCGGAACGGAGGCTTCGTTTCTTGCCCCGCTTCCCGTACGGGTCATGAGTGGCATAGGAAAGTCGAGCGAAGAGCGGCTCTCGCAGCTCGGCATAAAGACGCTTGGACAGCTTGCGCAACAGGACCCTGAACGCATGCGCACCATCTTTGGCGTTTCTGGGCCGCGAATGGTGCAACGCGCCGCAGGGCTCGAGTCCTCTCGCGTACGTGGCTATGACGAACCCGATGAGGTCAAGTCGGTATCCAACGAGAGGACCTTTGCACACGACCTCATCGAACGCGACGAGCTCGAGGCGGCCATTGCGCATGTGAGCGCAATGGCAGGCAGGCGCCTGAGGAGGAAGGGTCTCAAGGGTTCTCAGGTGACGCTCAAGCTTAAGTTCGACATTCACCACACACATACGGCTCAGCGTCAGCTAGACGAGCCGACCGACGACGAGCACGTCTTTGGGGCAGTCGCTGTCGACCTTCTCGACGGCCTTTGGCGGGAGGGAACCGGAGTCAGACTCGTGGGGGTCGGCGTCAGCGGCTTTGACGAGACGAGACCGCATCAGCTCGACCTCCTCGCAACCAATGGGGAGCGAAGGGAAGAGCGCCAAAGACGTGACCTCCGTGCACTCTCCGTCGCCACAGATGACATAAGGGAACGCTTTGGCAATGACATCCTCTCATACGGGCGCGACCTCAGATTCAAACGAGACGAGTCGGACACCCTGCCGATGGACACTAGAAACCTGTAGATAACGCGGGGCCTGCAATAGGATGCAGACCCCGCGCATGCGCTCTCTTTGGATGCACTTACATTGGCATGTCCGCAGGCTGCTCCCCTACGGTAACCCACTGGTCCTCCGGCGTAGCGCCTTCGAGCTCCAGATGCACGTGCGGAGCATCTCCCCACAGGCGCTCAAGACGATAGAACTCGCGGGACTCCTCGCGGAACACATGCAGCACCACTGCACCGTAGTCGACGAGCACCCAAGTTGCGCCAGCACGCCCTTCCACGGAAAGGGGCTTTTCGTCGCAGTTGATTCGCACCTTCTCCTCGACGGCCTCGACGACGGCATCCATCATGGGATTGTTGGCGACCGTGCAGATGACGAAGTAGTCGCAGACGTCCGACTTGTCGGTCAAGTCGAGCACGAGGATGTCGGTTGCCTTCTTGTCATCAGCTGCGGTGGCCGCGACCTTGGCTAGTTCGAGGGGTGTTACTGCCATACGTACTCCTAGTCTCTTGATGGCTTGCGCTGTAGGGCAAGCTCATTGTATATGTCGAGCGTGCCCGGATACAGATAACGCTGCGTCTCGATGACATACGAGACTCCATGATAGAACGAAGTCCAATATACATCCTCCAGAGGCTCGCGGGCATCGACCATCATTCGGACGTCATGAATTGCATCGACGTCACGACGAATCGGCTCTATTCCGTCGGCGACGAAGATGATCATGTCGAGCCTGCTCATATGGGCATTTCCGATCGTATGGCGCTCAATGGCCTGCCAGACGCTTGGGTCTATCGTGGGATAGCGATCGGGCAGGTGGCGAGCGGCTGTCATGCCGTGCAAGAGCGGTTGCACGAGATGCGCGTCAACGCCCAGGTCGATGCCAAGCTCGTCTGCAAGGGCCATCTGCTCTTTGGGTGACAGGACCTTGTCCCAATCATGGAGCAGGCCCGCAATGCGGGCGAGATACGGATTCTCACCATAGATGCATGCCATCCGCTCTGCCGTACGTGCAACGGAGAGCGAGTGATCGTAGCGCTTGGGCTTTGCAGCCTTCATGTGTCTCTTGAGGTCATCGGCAATGGCATGCATGCATGCCAGCTCGTCAGCGGTGTAGTTCGGCTCGGCAGCCTCAAGCTGCCACGACGAGTCGCGATCGTATGGCATAGGTAGACTCCCTCACTCCTTGTCGCACGGATGCTTTCGAGGGGCAGCTCCGTAGAGCTGCTTTTTATAGATGTACCCCGACACCGAGTCCGGTGTGAGATAGCGAAGGCTCTGATTGGCAGCCACACGGTCTCGCAGGTAGCTTGACGAGATGGCCAGGGCGGGCACTTTGAGATAACTCACATCGAAGTTCATCTGCGAAGCGGCGAGCTCGGCTTCGGCGGTGGCAAGGTCATATCCCGGACGTGTCGCGCCAACAAGATGCGCTAGCCGGGCTATGTCCTCCGCGTCACGCCAACTGACCACCTCGTTGATGGCGTCAGCGCCCGTGATGAAGTAAAACTCGACATTGTCTGGATAGAGCTTTCGAAGCCTCCTCAGCGTCTCGGCCGTATAGGTGACACCCTTGCGGTCGATCTCGAAGCGACTTGTCAAGAAGTGCGGGTTGTCAGACGTCGCCAGCAATGTCATCGCGTAGCGATCCTCCGCCGAAGCGATCTTCTTGCCTTGCTTGAAGGCGGGGCTTCCCGCTGGCATGAAGACGACGACATCGAGACCAAGCCTGTCATAGGCTGCCTCGGCGGTAACGAGATGCCCATGATGGATTGGATCGAACGTGCCTCCCATGATGCCCAGCCTATAGGTACGCGCGCTGTCCTCGCCCAGGGACGGAAGATCGTTATGCCCCATAAAGGCATCCAGAGCGGAGTCGATCTCGTTCTCTGGCATGGCACTCCCCTTTCAGACACGTCACATCCTTGCACCCGGCACTCCCAAGCCGCTTGCCCTCATTTGCGATGCAAGTCCTAGAATACGAGCAGCTCGTCACGATGGATGGCGGGTTGCCCCTCCTTCTCGGGCATGAAGCGCGCAATCACGTCGAGTTTGAGGCCCCGCACGCGGACCATCTCGTCAGACGAGTAGCGAACGGTACCGCGGCCGATGAGCGTGCCTTGCGGCGTCACGACGTTGACCACGTCACCGGCAGAATAGGTTCCCTCGGTCCCGATGACGCCAACAGGCAGCACCGAGGCCCCACGCTTGATGACGGCAGCGCAGGCCCCCTCGTCCAGCGTGAGCGTTCCCTGAGGCACCTCGGCAAGGCCGATCCAGAACTTGCGTGGCGATTCGTGGCTCCACCCCAAAGGCGGCTCGAAGCGCGTTCCCACGCTGCGCCCGGCAACCACGTCGCCAAGCACGCCAGGCTGACGGCCCCTGCAGATGACCGTCGGGATGCCAGCCGCAAGCAAGGCTCGTGCGGCACGCAGCTTCGTCACCATGCCACCGGTTCCGACGGCGCTTCCCGCCCCGCCGGCCATCTCCATGACTTCGGCATCCACGCGTTCGACGCGATCGATTCTCGTCGCCTGCGGGTTCGTGGCGGGATTGTCGGTGTAGAGCCCGTCTATGTCAGACATGATGACGTAGAGGTCCGCACCGATGAGCGTGGCAACGATCGCCCCCAACATGTCGTTGTCGCCGAAGGCAAACTCGGCCACCGAGACCGTGTCGTTCTCGTTGACAACCGGCACAACGCCCAGATCGAGCAGGCGCTCGAGCGTGTTGCGTGCGTTGAGGTAGCCCTCGCGATCGATCACGTCTCTTCTCGTGAGCAGCACCTGTCCACACGCGATGCCATGGCGAGCGAGCACAGTGGCATACACCTCGGTTAAGGCCGCCTGCCCACAGGCGGCGCACGCCTGGAGGCTTGGCATGTCGCTGGGACGCCTGTCAAAGCCGAGCCTTTCCATGCCAGCCGCGGCAGCTCCGGAAGAGACGATGACGACGCGCTTGCCGATTGAGCGCAGGCCGATGACCTGCTCGCACAAATCCGCTATGAACGCGCGGTCGACGGCGCCAGCCTCATCTACCAGCGTTGACGATCCTATCTTTACGACCACGATATCTGTGTCTTTTGACAGGTCTGCCATCAGTCATCCTCCAAAGGCGCAATGTCGTCAGGACTCTCAACAAAGAGGTCGGGGGCGAGGTCGGGTTCGACGTCATCGGGAGGAAGCTCGTCTGTGCCCTCCCCGTCATATGAGAAGGCATACCCGAGAATGCGTACCTCATCGCCTTGCATGCACCCCTTCTTTGCAAGGAGGTCGTCAAATCCAATGCGCTTGAAGCGCTGCTGGAGGTAAGCCACAGCCTCGTCGTTCTCCCAGTCGGTCTGGACGACCATGCGCTCGATGGCACCACCAGAGACGCGCCACACACCACGCTCCTCGCGCGTGACCGTGATGCTCTTGTCACGACGCAGGCGCTCACGCTCGACGACGGCATTGAAATCGACTGTCGGTGCGTCGGGCGCTATCTCGCGCCTGAGCTCCACCACACGCGCCGCCGTTGCCGTAACGAGGTCGTCGAGGCCCTCCCCCGTCACCGCTGACACCTCGAAGTAGGGATAGCCGTCCGCCTCGGCTGCCTCACGCAGGAACATTGAGGCGACATCTGCCCCAGGCATGTCGCACTTGTTTCCCACCACGATCTGCGGCCTCGTGGCAAGGTCAGCCGCATAGGCAGCCAGCTCGTCCTTTATGGTCTGGTAATCGACCAGCGGGTCTCGGTTCTCAAAGCCTCCCGTCAGATCGACGACATGGAGGATGAGTGCGGTGCGCTCGATGTGGCGCAGGAACTCGTGACCAAGGCCACGCCCCTCGCTCGCACCCTCGATGAGCCCGGGTACGTCCGCCACAACAAACGATTCGCCGGTTTTGGCGCGCGCTACTCCCAGGTTGGGAATCAGCGTGGTAAAGGGATAGTCAGCGATCTTGGGACGAGCGGCCGAAATGCGTGCGATGATGGAGCTCTTGCCAACCGAAGGCATGCCGACGAGCGCCGCGTCTGCCATGAGCTTCATCTCGAGCTCGATCCAGTGCTCTATGGCAGGTTCGCCCTTCTCGGCAAACGCCGGCGCGCGACGAACCGACGTGACAAAGTGTATGTTGCCACGTCCCCCGCAGCCACCAGGCGCGACGGTGACCCTGTCGCCTGGGTGCGTCAGGTCGCATATGTCGTATGCTGGTTCCATGGTAGTCGGATCGATCTCGCGCACGACAGTACCGAGCGGAACCTTTAGCACGAGGTCCTCGCCGTCCTTCCCGTGCCTGCGAGCACCTTTGCCATGCGTCCCGCGTTCGGCTCGAAAATGGTGCTTGTAGCGGTAGTCAATGAGCGACGAGAGCTGCGCGTCGGCCTCCAGTATGACAGAGCCGCCGTTGCCGCCATCGCCGCCATCAGGGCCGCCCTTGGGAACGAAGGCTTCGCGCCGGAACGACATGCATCCGGCACCGCCGTCTCCGCCACGAACGTTGATTCTGCAAAGGTCTGTAAAGGTGGCAGTAGGCATTCGTCTCACTCCCCTCCCATGTGTCACACAGGCACATGTTACGGCAAAAAGGCCCCCGACATAATCGGGGGCCTCGCCTATCGATGCTATGCGAAGCTACGCCTGCGTGCGAACGTGAACGTAGTGCTTCTTGCCCTTCTTGAACTCGACGACGCCGTCGGCGAGAGCAAACAGGGTGTCATCCTTGCCGCGACCGACGTTCTCACCCGGGGTGATGTGCGTGCCGCGTTGACGGACGATGATCTGGCCAGTCTTGATTGCCTGACCGCCATAGATCTTGGTGCCGAGTCGCTGAGCATGAGAATCGCGGCCGTTGCGCGAAGAGCCCAAGCCTTTCTTATGAGCCATCTCTATACCTGCCTATCTCTTGGTGGTGGTTCTTGTTGGGTCGAGTTATGCGGGAATCTCGACGACCTGAAGCTTGGTCAGGTTCTGACGATGACCCTTGGTGCGATGATAGCGCTTGCGCTTCTTGAACTTGAAGACCAGCTGCTTCTCACCCTTGAACTGCTCAACGACCTCGGCGGTGACCTTCTTCTCCGCGAGAGTGGCAGCATCAACGACCGTCGTCTCGCCGTCGTTCAGCATAAGAACGTCAAGCTCGACCTTGTCGCCAGGCTGCGCGTTAAGCTTCTCGACGTCGATGACGTCGCCCTTGGCAACCTTATACTGCTTGCCACCAGTAGAAACGATTGCGTACATGTCCAAACCCTTCATTGCTGATGTTAGTGCAACAGTCAACTATCTTACTAGCGACCATGCCTCTGGTCAATGGCCAAAAGCCCTGCCAGACGCAAAAAACCGCCTTAGTGAGGATACCGTCAACCACAAGATGTTGTCTTGTGGTTGATTGGCTCCACAAGACAAGCAGAAAACCGTACGAGCTCGTCCTATCTCGCCCGAACCGCAATGGACACGTCGTAGGGATCGATGCGGCCCCCATCTTCCCCCTCGTGCCATTGGTCGTCACGCAACACACGCATCGAGTCCAGGCTTGTGGATGCAAGGCATTCCTGCGCAAAGGCAGCATCGATGAGGACCGCAGGACGCAGCGCGCCAAGGTTCGATGACCTCGTGTCAAGCGAGAGGTCTATCGCACGCATTCCGAGCTCCTCGGCACAAGAGCCGACCTCCCAAGAGACAAGCGTGTTCGAGAGACCAATGGTTCTGGGCTTGTCACCACGCATGAAGTCAATCGACCCACGCTCCCTGAGCCGCACCAGCGCCTCGTCGAGGCATTCTGGCTCGAACGCATCGCCCATGCCAAGCAGCCTCACGGACCAATGAGATCTCGTAAGCCACGCCTCGAGCGCCGGCACGCGACCCGCGACGTAGGCTGCCTGCGTCGGCGCGAGTGCCAGTGGCGTGGCTGCGGCAAGAGCCGCCAGCGCCTGCGTGGGCTCCACGTGCTGTGTCAGGTAGAGGTCGTAGTACTCGCAGGATGATGCCGCGCCCACTGGCAGGGCTTGCGAGAATTGGATGCGCATGCGGCGGGCAAAGCCGTTGCCGACAGAGAAGGGCAGGCCCGCACGGCGCACCGACCTCTCGATCGTGTTGATGACTTCGAGATGTCCCAAGTAGGCAAGACGCCCATCCTTGCCAAAGCGCACGCGCAGTCTCTCAAGGTCCGGCTTTCCAATAGGCGGCTTACCTGGCATGGCGATCACCCGCAATCCTGTTGGAGACTCCAAGGCTCGGACATACGCCGCACCCGGTGCAGCTTGTCATGGTGCAGTCTGGCGTCGTCACACCGCCAAGGGCCCGTCGCCACTCTCGCTGCAGGAACCCCTTGGACACCCCGGGAGAGGTGTGATCCCACGGCAGACGCGCCTCGAGGTCAAACGACTCGGTCGCCACCTCCTCAAGGTCGACGCCCACTGCACGACCCGCCTCCAACCATACGTCGTACTTGAACTGGTCAGTCCACGCATCAAAGCGGCATCCGCGCCGCCATGCCTCGCGGATAACCTCAAAGCCCTTGCGACCCATCTTGGAAAGCGCGCCCTCGATCACCGAGACGTCGGAATCGTGGTACGAGATCCTGATGTCGCGGTCTTGCGCCGACTGCAGGAGGAGCTGCTGCCGACGGCGCACCTCGTCACGCTCGAGTTGGCCGACCCACTGGAACGGCGTGTAGCACTTTGGCACGAATACGGCCACAGATATCGAGACACTGACGCCGCCCTTGCCCTTTCGCGGACGCCCGCAGATCTCACGACCGATCTCGAGGACCCGGCGGGCGGCAGCGGTAATGGCGAGTATGTCCTCGTCAGTCTCAGTCGGAAGGCCCATCATGAAGTACAGCTTCATGCGCCGCCAACCGTTCTCGAATGCGTTGCGCGCGGCACGCTCAAGATCCTCGTCCGTGACGTTCTTGTTGATGACGTCACGCAGACGCTGCGTGCCGGCCTCTGGCGCAAACGTGAGACCTCCCTTACGTGAGCCAGAGACCGCAGATGCCATGTCGACGCCAAACGAGTCCAGACGCTGCGAGGGAATCGAAACCCTCACGCCAAGGTCCCTCGTACGCTCGTTGAGTAGATTGAGCATGCTTGCGCACTCAGAGTGATCGGTCGTCGACAGCGACGAAAGCGAGCACTCGTCATAGCCGGTCATCGCCAGACCGTCGGTCACCGCCTCGATCACCTGCTCGGCCGGACGCTCGCGCACGGGACGATACGTCATCCCCGCCTGGCAGAACCTGCAGCCACGCGCGCATCCGCGAAGCACCTCTATGGCAAAGCGATCCTGCACGATTCCCATATAGGGAACGATACGCTGCGCAACCGGCTCCGTGGCGGCGAGGTCTGGTATGCAACGCTTGTACACCACCTCAGGTGCGCCGCTTCCCTTTTTTGGCACGGCGTAGCCCCATCTGGTCGACGTCTCGTCAACCACGACCTCGTAGAGGCTTGGAACGTATATGCTCTCTACCTGCGAGAGACGAAGGAGTATTTCCTGACGGCTAAGACCCTCTGCCCGAGCATCGCGAATGCACCGCGCCACATCGACGATCTCCTCCTCGCCATCGCCAAGCAGCACGGCGTCGAAGACGGGAGCAAGCGGCTCGCAGTTCCATGCGCTCGGACCCCCGGCTATGACGAACGCGTCATCCTCGTCGCGGTCCTCCGCCGCGATGGCGATTCCGGCAAGGTCGAGGGTCTCCAGCACGTTCGAGACAACCAGCTCATGGGCAAGCGTGAATCCGACTACGTCAAACGAGGCGACTGGCGATGACGTCTCCAGCGAGAGGAGTGGCACGCCACGCTCGCGCATGAGCGCAGACATATCGACCCAGGGAAGATACGCCCGCTCGCACGAGATACCCTCCGCACTGTTCAGCTCGTTGTACAGAATCGCTATGCCAAGGTTTGGCTGACCCACCTCATACGTGTCCGCGTAGATCATGCATACGTGGAAGGGTCCGTCCTGCTGCTCTTGGGCTCCCCATTCGTGATCCAGATATCGTGCCGGATGCAACACCTTGCCCAAGAGCGGCTCGATCTGGGCAAAGCGGTCCTCACGGGCCAATCTCATAGCAAAACCTCTCAGTCGTAAAGCAGGAAGCCACCGTCCTGCGATTCGGGGAGCAACCTGACCTCGGATCCCGAGCTGCTTCGCACGGCAACCCCCTCGCGACCCCTGACGTTCGACACGGCCCCGCTGGCCAATTGCAGCACCTTCTCGACGGCACCGCCGAGCGCGGTACGCTCGGGCAGCTCTCCCAGCGCCCTGAGCTCCTTCTTGTCAAAGCGCCTCTGGAGGCTGTATCCCGTTGCCTGTGTGCCAATGTAGCCGAAGCCAGCCTGGAACAGCCAACCTATAACAGGCAACTTGCCAAGCGTCTTGTTTGCAAACATGCGCGAACCGTAACCGGTGCCAATGGCAGACAGCACCTCGGGGATGCGTCCCAACGAGAGCGGCTGCCCATTGATCGCCGCAATCGTAAGCGCAAGACTCGCCTGATTGGCCGTCATTGAGGGAAGCTCGCTCCCTGGACCCTTCTTCGCCGTCTGGACGGCAAGCTCGGTTGCGTACTCCTTGGTGAGCTCACGGACCTTTGCCCTTCTGCAGAAGGGGAAGTTCGCCGCCATTGCGATGCTCTTGTCAGTCGCGCCAACCAGCCATTCGGCAAGCCGGTCCAACAGCACGTCCGAATTGGTAGCAGACAGTATGCTCACGCGTCGCGCATCGTCATCGGACAGCGAAAGCGTTGGAGCATCTAGGGCAGACTCGACGACAAGCGCAACGGGTACGCCTGCCTCGGCAAGCTCGCGAACATCCTTGGCGACCGAGCGTCCGTCGCTACCCACGAGTGCAACGCAGACGTCCGGCTTTGTCGGAACCAGAAGGCTGTTGCTCCCCCCAACGCCCACGACGCGCACGTCAGCAGTCGGCAGTCGAGGCATGAGCACGTCGCGCACGGGCAGCACGAGGCTGCGTGGGGCCGTCGTATCGACGAGAGCTAGCACGCAGACGTAATCGCAGCGTCTCTCTTCGGCTTCTTGCCCTGTCCTGAACACGTCTGCAGTCTGGGCTATGAATGACGTATTTGTCATGCACGCTCCTTATGGGAAGCTTATAAACCTACGGTTCTTCCGATCTCTGATAATCGTTCTAAGCCGCCTTTGGACGATGTCGCCAAATTGACTGGACCATTCCCACAGACATGAGCTGCGAAATCATCGACGACGAGCCAAAGCTTATGAAAGGCAGCGGGATACCCGTGATGGGCATGAGCCCGATGCACATGCCCACGTTCTGCAAGAGCTGGAATGACCACATCGTGACGATACCCACCAGAATGAGCTTGGCAAAGGGCGAGTCAACACGCTGCGCAAGCGATATCGTCGAGAAGATGAGCCACGCAAACAGACCGAGAAGAACCGTCGACCCGAGAAAGCCGAACTCCTCGGCCATGAGGGCAAACACGAAGTCCGTGTGAGCCTCGGGCAGGAAGCCCGAGCCGGACTGCGTCGCATTGCCAATGCCCTTGCCCAGAAAGCCACCGGATCCGACGGCGATCTTTGCCTGCTGGAGGTTATATCCATCACCCGTTGGGTCGACCGACGGATCCACGAACACGATAAGCCTGTTGAGCTGATACTGCTTGAGCACATGTGGAAGCCCCGGGGTCATCGACGTCACGACGACGAGCGTCGCACCCAGCACGACGATGCCGATCGTGATGAGCACCCAACTCCTTGGCGGTCCGGAACAGATGATTATGGCGGCACCGCTCACCAGCACGATCAGGCCAGTGCCAAGGTCGGGCTGCGTGAGGATGAACAGGAACGGAACAGTCAGTATCCCACAGAGCTTGAGGTAGTCTCGCAGGGTCTCGATGCGTCCGTTGTACTCTGCCCCAAGCGATGCCATGAGCAGGATCGTCACGAGCTTCGCGAGCTCGGACGGCTGGAACCTCAGCCCGATGAGGGGAATTCGAATCCATCCCGTCATGCCCATGGCGCTGTAACCGATACCCGGCACCTTTGGCAACAACATGAGCACTATGTCTGCTATCAGCAAGGCCGTCGAAAGATTCGAAAACGTACGATAGTCATACGACCAAACGACATATGCCGCTATGAGTCCCAGTGCGATGCCCAGAAGCTGCCGCGGAAACGATGCCTCTGGAATGGTCAGCGATGCAGACCAGATGATCAGGCTGCCAAAGGCTATGAGCAAGAACGTGGGAAGCAGTTGCGGGATAAACAGCACCTGCGAGATGCCGGTGCTTGACATGCGTGCGCCCTTGGCACTCCCGCTGCCCCGCGAGAACGTGGTGTGCGCCTTCTCGCCAATCCCCTCCTGCGTTGTGTCACGTGAGAACATCCCTCTCACCTCCTAACGTACGCCAGACGAATCGACGGCATCGGAATCATCGGGCTCGCCGTAGATCGACCCCATGATGTCTCGCACGACATACATGGCAGACTCGCTACCGTATCCGCCCTGCTCGATGCATGAGGCGACCACGTACTGCGGGTTGTCTGCGGGGACGAAGGCGATGAACCAGCCAGTCGGCTCCTCGCCAGAGCGTTCTCCCGTTCCCGTCTTTCCCGCCACGAGCTCCTTCATGTTGAGGAAGTGCGAAGCCTGGGCTGCAGACTCCTCGTAGATGACGCCTTGCAGGCCGTCATGGACCAAGTCGAACGAACTGGCCTCCTCCTCAGTCGTCAGAAGGGTCTCCTCCTTGAAGTCGATGATGGTGCCGTCGCCTGCGTGCGTCGAAACGCTCTTGAGCAGATGGGGTCGCATGATCGTGCCGCGCGTCGCAATGCCCGCATAGACGCATGCCATCTGCAGCGGCGTCACCAGTAGATCGCCCTGCCCGATGACGAGGTTCGTCGTGTCGCCACCCTGCCAACTACGCGCGAACTCGTCAGCCTGCGTGAAGTAGTTGTACTTCCATTCGGCATCCGGGACCCTGCCTATGGACTCGGCCGGAAGATCGATGCCCGAAGCCTGTCCAAGCCCCCAGCGCCTGAATGTCTCCTGCAGCCCCTCGGGGTTCTCGGATAGGAAGAAGCCCTTGCCTATCTCATAGAAAACTGCGTCGCATGAGTAGACGATGCCCTCGCGCAGGTTGACGCCGCCGTGGCCATCATGATTCCAGCAGTATTGCCCGTAGTCTTCGCCAAAACCGGTCCAATAGCCAGTGCACACATAGGACGACTCCAAAGAGGCAATGCCATAGTTCAGCGCGGCAAAGACCGATAGGGGCTTGATGGTGGACGCCGATGGATATTGGCCGGCAATGACACGGTTCATCAGCGGATTGCCCGCCTCTTCAGAGGAGAGCATCTCCCAGTCATCGTTCGAGATGCCTCCCACGAAGTCGTTCGGCGAGAAGGTCGGATAGCTGGCCATTGCGATGACGTCCCCATTGGTCACATCAAGGCATACGGCACTTCCGCTCATGCATTCGGTGTTGCCCTTCTCACGGATTCTGCCGATTACCCCAGCCAGCGACTCCTCGGCCGCGCGCTGAACATTGCTGTCAATGGTGAGAGTGATGTCCGATCCGTTGGTCGCCTCAATCGAGGTGGCATAGTCAAGAACATTGCCGTCCGCGTCAACATAGACGGTCTGCTCGCCGCGCACGCCTTGCAGCACGCTCTCATACTGGTATTCGATGCCAGCCTGGCCGACCGTATCACCGGACTCGTATGAGATGCCGTAGTCGGTCTCATCCTCCTCCGAGTCCTTTAGCTGCTCAATCGTTGGGCTGCCCGTGTATCCGAGCACATGCGAGCAGACGGTTCCCAGAGGATAATGCCGCTGCGCGCGTTCCTCGATATGCACCCCCTCAAAGAGATACTGATGCTCGTCGATGTAGGACACCACGCGGCGTGACACGTCGACGGCAACCGTACGGAGACTCTGCGCGCCCTCGGTCTGATCCTGTATCTTTCGCCTGACGGCCACGGGTGGCATTCCGAGCACATTGGCAAGATGCTGGACCACAACGTCATTGTCTGCCACCTCAGAGCTTGCGACCACCACAAGGCTTGGCCTGTTCGTCACGAGCTCGACGCCATTGCGGTCGAGGATGCGCCCGCGGGCGGCAACCGTCGAGATGCGTCTCGTGCGATTGAGCTCGGCCTGTTTCGTGTAGTCATCCACCGAGACGAGCTGCATTGCCCAAAGCTTGGTAAAGAGCACGCCGATGATGGTGCCCGAGAAGATCTCGAGCCCTACGAGACGATTCTTGAATCCCTTCTCGGTCGAATTGTCACCACCGCCAGACGCTCTCGGGGCCTGGCCACCGATGTCAAAGGTAAAGCGCGCCTCGCCCCTGTTGATGATAAGCAGGACTACGATGGCCACCAATACGATGGCCAGCAGCGTAACGATGAAGACGATCGGGCTCATCGGTCGACTCGCTAGAGGTTTCCGATGTCATAGCGCGATCCATGGGAGCGCGCCGACTTGGATGGCTTCCCACCGAGCGAAAGGGCGCTGCCGGTCTCATGCGAAATCACGTATGCGAATGGGGTGAATGCGATGATGGTCAAGATGGCCGTGGGCACCGTACGCATGAACACGACGTCTATGAGACTGGTCGCATCGCCCACGAGCAGCATCGCCACGTGATAGAAGAGCGAGACTCCAAGCGTCATCCATGAGAACAGCCTCATGGAGCCCGCAAAGTCATCCGCCATGCGGTTTCGCGCCTCGATGCCCAAGACGAAGCTCGCAATCGTGAGCAGAAATGACATGAGGCCAATCGGGCCCGTCGTCGACAGGTCAAACACGAATCCCGCAAGGAATCCGCAGAGCACGCCAAGACGTCCGCCCACGAGCAGCGATGCAATCCCCGCAAATACGAGTCCCAGGTTGGCACGTCCGTTGCCCAAGGCTATGTTTGGTGCAACGGCAACTTGGAGCACGAGGCAGATGCACGCCAGCACACCAAAGTCACGACGGTTTCTGTTTGTGTCTTTGACCTGCATTATCTCGCCTCCCTAGCCTTCCACGTCCATCTGTTCGTCGTCTTCGGCAGAAGCATCCTCGCCATCGCCCTGCGACTCGCCCTCACCCTGGGCCCCGCCATCGGACGTGGCCGTCATTGCGGTAGTGTCCTGCTTGTCAGCCTCCGCCACGTCCTCGGCAGTCGCCTTCTGGTCTTCGGTCAGGGAGGTTATGACGAGGACCTCCTCGAAACTCTCGGTTGAAGACAGCGGCTCCACCTCTATCTCGTAATACAGTGAACCCGATGTCCTCTCGACACTGAGCACCGTGCCGAGCGGCAGGCCCTTGGGAAACACGCCTCCCAGACCACTGGTGACGACCGTATCACCCACTTCGACCATTTGGTCGGTACGCACGAGCGTCAGACGAAGCGAGCCGTCAACGGAGCCGCGCAGCACGCCTTGCGCACGACTCGACTGGATCATGGCCGAGACAGAAGAGTTCTCGTCGGTAATCAGCCGCACGGTAGCAGAGGCCGAGCCGCACTTCACGACCTGCCCGATGGCTCCGTTCGAGTCAGTCACCGGCATGCCGACGGCAACCCCGGCTGCCGAGCCCTTGTCGATCGTGACGGTTGAGCTCCACGAGTCCGTCGATCCCGAGATGATACGCGCGCCAGTCGACTGCAAGTTGTAGAGGCTTTGGAGGCCCAAGAGACTCTCGAGCCGGCGAGCTGTCTGCTCCGACTCCTCCAGCTCAGCGTTACGGGCCACCAGGCGTTCATTCTCGGCCTTGAGGTCCGACAGGCGCTCCTGGTCGGTCGTCAGGTTGACGAAGATGTTGCCGAGCCCCTGGAATGGGGCTGTGACGGCTCCGCCCGCCCATCGTATGGGCGTGGTGATCGTCATCCAGGCACCGCGCATCGTCGTGAACACGCCACCAGCGTCGCCCTCGCGGACGCTGGCCGTGAACATGACGAGCGATAGGACAACCAGCACGATGCAGGTCCTAAGGCCGCCGTCGGCATCGGTCCGTCTAAAACGGGTTGAGGGAGGCGTTGCTCCACTCTTGCGGGGCATTGTGTCCGTCCGTTACTGAGCGGAGCTCTGAACGAAGCCGCCGGACAGTGCATTCGCCTCAAGAACCTTCGCACAGCCGTTTACCACGTTCTCGAGTGCGGTGGGACTCACGTTTACCGGGACGCCGGTCTCGTCGCGCAGACGTTGATCCAAGCCACGGAGCAGACCGCCACCACCAGTAAGGAGCACGCCGTAGTACATCAGGTCGCTGGCAAGGTCTGGAGGCGTCACGTCAAGGGCGTCCTTCACGGCCTTCGTCACCTCATCGAGCGGCTTGTCAAGCGCGCGACGGATTTCCTCGCTCTCGATGCGCACGGTTTTGGGAAGTCCGCTCATGACATCGCGACCATTGACCTCAACGTCAAGCTCCTCTGCAAGAGGCGCTGCCGAGCCGACCTTGATCTTGATGTCCTCGGCCGTGCGCTCGCCAATCGAGAGATTGTATGCATCGCGCACATGCTGGAGAATCGTCTGGTCAAACTCGTCGCCGGCAGTTCGAATGGACTGAGAGACGACGATGCCACCCATGGAGATGACAGCCACCTCTGTCGTACCGCCTCCGATATCGACGACCATCGATCCGGTAGGATCCTCGATGGGAAGATCGGCTCCGATCGCAGCAGCCATTGGCTCCTCGATCAGATAGGCCTGTCGGGCACCAGCCTGAATAGTCGCCTCAAACACGGCTCGCTTCTCGACGGAAGTCACGCCGGACGGTACGCACACAACGACTCGCGGCCGCGGTGACCAGGGATAGCGGTTGGAACCACGCGCCTTTTCGATAAAGTAGCGGAGCATGACCTCGGTAACGTCGAAGTCGGCGATCACGCCATCCTTGAGAGGACGTTCAGCGATGATCGAACCGGGAGTACGGCCGATCATGCGCTTTGCATCGGCTCCCACGGCTAGGACGCGGTCCTCGTTACGGTCGATGGCAACGACGGAGGGCTCATTGAGAACGATGCCCTGTCCACGCCGAGCTACCAGCGTGTTGGCAGTTCCCAAGTCGATGGCGAGGTCGCCATCATATTCCCCAAAGAATGCGTCAAAAAGCGACATCTTGTGTGATCTCCTGCGTTTGATAGAGGCCGTCATGAGGCCTAGGCTATTAGCGTTGCTCGTTACTCTGCAGTCGTCTCGGTCTGGACCTCGGTTTGCTCGCCCTCTACCGGCACAGTCTCCGCGGTGGCCGTCTCGGTCGCCGAAGTCTCGGTTGCGCTGCCCTCGGTCGTGGGAGACTGGGCGGCAGTCGCGGCGTCGGTGGCCGGAACCCCCGTGTCGATGGTAGGCTGTGCGCCGTCCAATGCCGGATACTCAACAGTAACGTCGCTCACCTTCCAGCCAATGCCGGAACGCACGAGCATGACACGGTAGCTCTGCTCGCCGCCAGCGGAGAGGGTTGCGGTCACAAGGGCTGAGGACTCGGTCATGGACCTGTCGACGCCCTCGACGGTGACGCCCGTCGCTCCGCTAGGCAGAACCGACTCGATGGCGATCTTGTCTGCCTCAGAAAGGTCGCTGGCAAGCAGACCCGAGATGTCGCCGCCAGAGGCATTGGTCGTGAAGAGGTTCTCCGCGACGCTCTCCTGCATCGGCCAGCCATACCCACTGTAATAGGCATATCCAAGCGCACCGAGCACGAGCAGCAGGAAGAGGATGAACACGAGGCAACCACGAGCTCCCGAATGGCCGTGCTTGCGTCGAATCGAGCGGTTGTCGAGCTCGATCTGCGCCATCTCCTGCTCGCTGATGTCAAAGAAGCCCGTATCCTCGGGCGACGGGATGAACTCGCCGGACTTGCCCAGGGGATCGAGGGGATCATTGCCGGAAGCATACCCGGCGGCGGCCAGGAAGGCGTCCGTGGAACCAGAGCTCGCGGAAGGAGCGGTCATGGCGGCGCGGGCCTGTGCAAGGGCAGCCTCTGCCTCGGGGCTCAGCTTGTGGGTGCCGTTGCTCGTAGCATGTCCAAACGAGTCAATGGCCTCCGACCAACGGTTTGCGGCGGCATAGGCCAACCCAAGGTCTTCATAGATGGCGTTCTGGCTCTCCATGGGCGTCGAGAAGTCGAGTGCCGTCCTCAGCGCCTCGATAGCGTCGACCGCACGCCCCATCTTCATGAAGCAACCTCCGAGGCTGCGAAGCGCCTCAGAGGGGTCGGGGTTGCTCTCGTCGATGGCGGCGTTGCGATATGCGACACCCGCCTCGCGGTAGTCACCAATCTGCGAATAGGCGTTGCCCAGAGCGATGTAGGCCTTGTACGGCGTGGCATACTCGCTGTCCTTCGTAGCCATGACGAGCGAGGCGATTGCCTCCTTAGGCTTATTGGCTGCGAGCAGGGCTCGACCACGATTGGATGCCAAGGCGCCAGAATGCCCATAGCTTGCGTCACCGAGAGCGTCGCCATATGCGATGGCTGCCTGCTCATAGTTGCCGAGCTTCATGAGGCAGTTGCCCAGAAGATGGTCCACGCGACCCGAGACCTCACCAGGGAGCTTGGCCTGCTCGAGCCACCTTACCGCTCCCTCAAGGTCGCCCTGACGATAAGCGTCTCTACCTGCGTCGAATGCCTGTTGGTTCACCTTTGCACCTCGTTCCGTTTTCCTTGCAAATACATCGAGGTCCGCTCGTTGCTCTCTATGCCTCGTGCTCGATGCGCACGGAGTTGATAACGTCACCTGCGCGCAGCTCGGATATCACGCCCATGCCCTCGATCGTTGTGCCAAAGACGGTATAGCCGGAGTCGAGCCCATGCTGGGGGCCGAGGCAGAAGTAGAACTGAGAGCCGGCAGAGTCTGGATTCTGCGAACGCGCCATGGCGAGAGCGCCGTCCACGTGACTGTTGCGCGGGTTGGTCGTGTACTCTTGGCGAATACGATATCCGGGACCTCCGGTACCAGGCATGCCAAAGCTGCCCATCTCGCCAGCAGCGACCTGCTCGGGGGTCATTTCGCGCGTGTTGGGGCAACCGCCCTGAATAACGAAGCCGGGAACATAGCGATGGAACTTGAGGCCATCATAGAAGCCCTTGCTCGCGAGCTCGCAGAGATTCGCAACATGGATGGGTGCGCCATCGCCGTCGAGCCTCACGCGAATCGTGCCCTTACTGGTGTCGAATACGGCAATCTCGTCACCGACCACCTTATATGCCGGTGTATACAGCATGTCGGGAAGAAAACCCATCTGAGCCCCTCTCGTCGTCCTCATCATGCGAAGACGTGTTTCTCGCGCAGAGCGTTGTCGTGCACGGCGTACATATGTAGACCATTCTAGCAGCAGCACCTGTGGTTCACACATTCGGCAGATGCAATTGGGCGAGCGGATTTGTCAGGTCTGGCCATCCCCGACACCACCTCGCAATGCAGGGGTCGCGCTCGACTAGCCCTCCCCCTTCGGCTGTGGCTGCCATTCGGGATAGTTGGTCTCGAATAGGACCTTGTATGCGTTTTGTCCGTTCTCGCCATCGAACGACGTCAGAATCGACCTGATCCGCTCGGCATCTGCCGCCGGATCGGATGACTCGTACGACGCCTTCCAGGCAGCCGCAAGCGTATCAACCCTGTTGCGAAGCCAATTCGCGAGGCTTAGCATGTGCTCGCGCTCCTCGACGTACTGCCCCGAGCTGACATCGATCTGAGACACCTCGCTCACGAGGTTGCTGACGTCAACTGCAAGCAGGTCAACCTCGCGCTTGCCCTGCATGCGGACCTCAACGTCAGGAGCAAACGCAAGCTCGTCAAACTGAGCCTCCGACCCATTGGCGCGCTCAGCATACTTGCCGAGCTTGTCGTAGCAATCGTTGAGCTGGAATAGGGTCAGCTCGTCCCCCGACAGTCCCGCATCCTGGGACCCGCTGGAATCCTGCCCGGACAACGAATCGACCGTCCCAGGGAATCCTGCCATCGACGTGTCCGCCTCCACTGTGGCACGTCCAGACCCCTTGTCCTCATCCCACGGCCTTGTCACGAATGCAACCAGACCCGAAACAACCAATGCGGCAGCAAGAGCAGCCACCACGAACACACGCGTTCGTGGCAGGCGCTCATGCAGCTTCGACCTGCTCTCAGAGTCATCCTCAGGAGGAATTGCGCTCTCTATTCGCGGGATCGAACGGGTCTCCGACGCCTCATCCGATTCGACGTCGCCGTCATCCTCGGTGGGCGTCTCGGCATCCACCTCGGGGCTCTTGCTCTTCGAGTAAGAGCCCCATTCGGCCTCGAGAGGCATACCACAGCTGGGACAGACCTCATCGTCCCAGCTGACCCCGCTACCGCAGCTCGGGCACCAGCGGCCCTGCAGGCTCGGCATGGCCATGGTCACGCCGACGCTTGCGTGGCAAGCCGGACAGCGCAGCGAACCATCCGGGATATGCGTGCCGCAGGTTGGACAAATCACAGGACTACCACTACTTTCCGGAAAGCTGCCCCAAGACGAATGGCAGGATGCCGCCCTGCCCAAGGAACTCGCCCTCCATCGGGGTGTCGACGCGCACGATGCAGTCAAACGTCACGACCCCACCGCCCTCGCGCTTTGCCGCAACACGACACACGCGCCGCTTTGGCAGTCCCTCGGAAACGTCTATCCGCTCGATGTCGTATGACTCCGTCCCGTCCAAGCCGAGCGTCTCGGCATTCTGCCCCTCCATAAACTGAAGCGGCAAGACGCCCATCTGCACGAGGTTGGAGCGATGTATTCTCTCGAAGCTCTCCGCTATGACGGCACGCACACCCAGAAGCGCCGGGCCCTTTGCCGCCCAATCACGGCTCGATCCGGAGCCATACATCTTGCCAGCAAGTATGACGAGCTGCCTCTCGTCTTTGTCATAGGCGATGGCGGCATCGTATATGGGCAGGACCTGAGTCGACGGCGGCATGCTTGTCCAGCCTCCGTTCCTGCCATCAGCGAGCAGGTTATGCAGCTTCACGTTCGCAAACGTGCCCCTCATCATGACCTCATGGTTCCCACGACGGGCACCGTAGGTGTTGAAGTCCCCTCGAGCCACGCCATGCTCTTGCAGATAGCGCGCCGCAGGCGAGTCGGCCGCGATCGAACCTGCGGGAGAGATATGATCGGTCGTTACGAAGTCGCCCAGCAGCGCCAGAACACGTGCGTCAGCGATCTCGATCACGTCGGCAGGCTTTGCGATGTCAAAGTAGGGTGCCTTTCTTATGTATGTGGAGGACTCGTCCCAGTCGAACGTGTCGCTGTCCCTCGAGTCGATCGCCTTCCATGCGTCAGAACCGTCATAGAGCCCTTGCGCGCCCTCGGCATACAAGTCGGGCGTGAGCACGTCGTCAAGGACGGCATCGATCTCCGCCGTTGTCGGCAGGATCTCGTCGAGCATAACGGGACGTCCCTCGGGCGTCATTCCAACCGGCTCTTTCGTAAGGTCGACGTCCATGGTGCCGACAAGCGCGTAGGCGACCACGAGCGCCGGTTGGCACAGGAAGTTCTGGGCGACGTCAGGAGAGATGCGGCCGTCAAAGTTGCGGTTGCCCGACAGCACGCTGGTGAGCTCGGTCGACCCCGCAATGCTCTTGAGCGCAGGGAGGATCTCGCCAGAGTTGCCGATGCAGCTCATGCAGCCGTAGCCGCAGGTGTAGAACCCAAGCCTGAAGAGCGCGTCGGTCAACCCCGCCTTCTTGAGCAGCAGTTCGGTCGCATGGCTGCCCGGAGCAAAGATCCTCTTGACCCAGGGCTTGGTCGCAAGTCCCAACCCAACGGCCTTCTTGGCCAGTATGCCAGCCGCGACCATCATCGCAGGGTCAGTGGCAGTCGTGCAGCTCGTGATCGCCGCGATGGCAAGGCATCCGTTGCCGACGGTGTATGTTGTGCCGTCCGCCACAATCTCCTGCGACCCATCGTCCCCATGGCCGTGCTCGGTTGCGACAGAGCGGTAGCGCTCCTTCAGCTGAGAGGGAACCACATAGTTGTGCGGGCGCGAAGGGCCGGCAAGGCACAGCTGGACACTCGAGAGGTCAAGCTCGATCGTTCGCGCGTACACGCAGCCTTCCTTGCAGCCAAAGACACCCTGCCGCTCGAGATACGCCTGCGCAAAGGCAACATCGCTCTCGTTGCGACCAGCCAGCCTGAGGAAGTCCATTGCCGTCTCATCAGAGGGGAAGAGCGTCGTCGTCGCACCGTACTCGGGCGTCATGTTCGCGACGCATGCACGCTGAGTGGCCGAGAGGCTCTCGACGCCCTTGCCCGTGACCTCGACGAGCGTGCCCACGACACCCTGCTCGCGCAGGAGCTTGGCCACGGTCAGCGCAAGATCCATGCCAGAGATGCCATCGGAGAGCTTTCCAGAGAGCCGGAGCTCCACCACAGGCGGAACCAGCATCGAGATGGGCTGGCCGAGCGCGGCGGCCTCAGCCTCGATACCGCCGACACCCCAGCCCATGACACCGAGTCCGTTTGCGGTCGGGGTATGAGAGTCGGTGCCCACAAGCGTGTCGAAGCAAGCGACCTCTGCATCCGTCGCAAGCGCATCCGTCATTACCACGTTGCAGAAGCGCTCGATGTTGAGCTGATGGCAGATGCCCCCGCCAGGCGGAACGATCTCCACGTTCTGGAACGACTTCGAGGCCCATTTGAGGAAGGCGAAGCGCTCGCGATTCCGCTGCACCTCATTCTGCTCGTTTGTCCTGGCGCAGCCCTCGCAGCTCGCCTCGTCGGCGATGACCGAGTGATCGACGACTAGCGTGCAGGGAATCCGCGGATTGACCAGCGACGGGTCTCCCCCACGCTCGACCATGGCATCACGCATGGCGGCGAAGTCGACGAAGACGGGCACACCCGTGAAATCCTGAAAGAGCACTCGGGCTGGCATGAACTCGATCTCTTCGCCTTGCTCGCCCGCAAGGCCCGCCTCGATGATGCGCGCGGCAAACCTCACGGCATCCTCGTCAGTCGAAGCGCGGCGTATGGAGTTCTCGAGCAGGATGACGAGCACGCGCGGGAGGCTTTCAGCTCCGGGAATCGCCGACACGTCATAGAGCTGTCGCTCGATACCTGCCGCGATTATGGTCTTGGGCTTGCGCGCCTCGCGCACCGCGGCCTCGAAGGAGGCCATATCCTTGATGTGTCCCATGCAGTTACTCCCCCAAACTAGAATCCTTCACGCCTGGCGTGCGCAGTGAGTCCCAGAACCCCTGGCCGTCAGTGGTCGAATAATCATAGAGCCTGTTAAAACCTACGACTGCCGCGGCAACTATGGCCAGACAGGCAAAAGCCGAGGTTGCCCTAAGGGGAACCACGCCAAAGAAGCTCGTGAACAGCGTGCACCCAAGCACGACATAGGCAACACAGAAGACGAGCAGCGACCCCCTGAGAACGTTGATCGGCTGTGCGATGCGGTAAATGAGCATGATGCCCACGGCTGCCGTCAAAAGCATGCAGCAGGTGGAGACCTCCTCGAAACCGCAGCCCAGCCCACGTTGAACGACAAGCATCACGAAGAGTCCAAGCGCAATGGCACCCGATGCGGGGACCGACCGCGCGAGCACGTTGGTAAGGAACCTCCCGCGCACCAGCTCGCTGTTCGGCTCAAGGGCCAAGACGAACGAAGGTACGCCGATGATGGCGGTAGATACCAGGGACATCTGGATGGGGAGCAGAGGGAACGGCGGCATGACAACGCACACGAGCGCCAGCGCCGCCGCATAGAAGGTCTTCATGAGGAACAGTGCAGCCGAACGTTGAAGATTATTGATAGATCGGCGCCCTTCTGCCACGACCTCGGGCATATGCGAGAAGTCGCTGTCAGCAAGCACGATGTCGGCCACATTGCGAGCCGCTGCCGAGCCCGAAGCCATGGCGACCGAGCAGTTAGCCTCTTTGAGCGCGAGTATGTCATTCACACCGTCGCCAGTCATGGCAACGGTATGGCCCTCCGCCTGGAGGCTCTTGATCAGCGCGCGTTTGATGGTCGGCGTCACTCGACCAAAGACACGCCTCGTCCTCACTGCCTCCTCAATGTCCCATTCGCTCTCGAGGAAGGTCGCATCGACCCATTTGTTGGCGTCGGGAACGCCCACTGACTCCGCGATTGCGGACACCGTCATGGGGTCGTCTCCCGAGATGACCCTGAGGTCGACGCCCTGGTCGACAAAGTACTTCATCGTCTGCGGGGCAGTGTCACGCACCTGGTCCTGGATTCCAAGAAGTCCGATGACACGGGGCTCCCCCTGGGCGTTTCCCTCGTCGTCAAAGTCCGCGACCTCTGCCACGACAAGCACGCGCTGCAGTCGGTCGAAGGCCCTCACCTCGCCCTCGTGCTGGGCAAAGCCGTCCTTGCCGAGCACGAACTGCGCCGCTCCGAGCACGTAAGCCCTGCCGTCCTGCGTCACGCAGCCGGAGCGCTTGGTCGCCGACGAGAAGGCGATCCGCCGCGAGCAGGGAATTGCCTGGACGCCAGTCTTTTGGGCATATGCCAGTATCGCGCGCGCAGTCTCGTTCGCATCCTCGGCGTTTGCCTGTGCCACCGTCACAGCCGCCTCGACGACCTCGTGCTCGCTGTGCATTCCATGGGGCCTGACATTGGCGAGCTCCATCTGTCCAGTTGTGATCGTGCCCGTCTTGTCGAGGCACAGCACGTCAACGCGTGCCAGGGTCTCGACGCAGTAGGCCTGCTGCACGAGCACCTTGCGCGCGCCAAGCCGCGTCGTGGCTATGGCAAGGACGGAAGACGTCAGCAGCACGAGACCCTGCGGAATCATGCCGACCACAGCCGCAACGGTCGTCAGAATCGCATCGTTGAGGCTCATTGACTCGGTGAGGTAGCTACGCAGGAACAGGGCGACCCCTATGGGAATCAGCGTCATGGTTGCCACGTGGATGATCCAGTTGAGCGTATCGCGAATCTCAGAGGTGATGGGCTTGACGAACTTTGCCTCGTCGTTGATGCGCGAAGCGTAGCTGTTGATGCCGACATTGGTTGCCCTGAACACCAATGAGCCCGAGTCTACGAACGACCCGGACAGTACCTCGTCATCGGCGACCTTGGGTATCGAGTTGGACTCTCCGGTGAGCAGGCTCTCGTTCATGGCGGCGTTACCGCACAGCACGACGCCGTCAGCCGGCACCTGTTCCCCATGCGAGACACGTACGAGATCGTCGGCAACGACCTGCTCGACGGGAATGCGCTGCTCGACCCCATCACGAATCACGCATACGTCCGATGCGGTGATGATCGTGAGCTGGTCGACCATGCGCTTCGCGCGCAGCTCCTGCACTATGCCAATGACAAGGTTGGAGATCACGACCCCCATAAAGAGCATGTTCTTATACTCGCCGGTAAAGATGACCAGTACGGCGAGCGCGAGATTGACGGCGTTGAAGAACGTGAAGGTGTGTTCTCTCATTATCTGCGAGACCGACTTCGTCTTCACATCCGCGTTTGTGTTGACCCGACCGTCCGCGACGCGGCGTGCCACCTCGTCAGCAGTGAGTCCTCCGAGCTCCTTGGCCGAAGGAATGTCTGTCGATTGGGTCATTTGCATACAAGCCTCCATACATCCCGCGTGCCCTCAACGCGTAAGGCATTATTGTAAGCGATGCGGTGAGCGCTCGAGGCATCGGCAAGAATCTCGCAACTTTGTCATGGTTTCCCACAAGTCTTTGGATTTGGCTATAATGCATTATGCACACGCCCTCTTAGCTCAGTGGATCAGAGCGTTCGCCTCCGGAGCGAAAGGTCGCAGGTTCGAATCCTGTAGAGGGCACCACATGCAAAGCTACAGGCCAGCAATCTTTTTTGCTGGCCTGTTCCCATATATATCGAAACCTTTCAGGACATGCCCTTCGGGTCGCCCTCACTCAGGGTGCCACCCCCACTCGCATGGACTACCTTTTGCCAAGGGCCTCGGGCCTAGGCCCACATCTCCTCGCGGCGACCTTCCCGCTCGCAGCCCCCAAGCCGCTCCGATCCCTTTTGCCTACTGACCGTGCCCGGCGATTGGCGTCAGCCATCCACCGCCAATAACCGCACGTCAACCAGACACAATCATCCAATCGCCGATACATGTTGCGTCCGGCGGGATATCCAATATGCATCAGGTGGCAAAATTCTTGGAATGTAGCACAGGACGCGTCGTCTAGCGCTTCGATCCGAAGTCTCGGCGCGCCATCAACCACACAGCAAGGAGCGCAACCATGCCAGAAGCCATCCGCAAGGTGAACGTGGTCGGCCACCAGCACCCCGACACAGACAGCATCTGCGCAGCGATCAGCTACGCCTATCTCAAGAATCAACTTGGCGGAAGCGAGTACGAGGCCCGTCGTGCAGGCGCGATCAACCGCGAGACGGCTTTCGTCCTCAAGCACTTCGGCTTTGAGGAGCCCCGCCTCATCACGACGCTTACCCCCCAGATCAAGGATGCCACCTATCGCAAGGCCGAGGGCATCGGCCCCGAGACGAGCCTCTCCACCGCATGGAACCTCATGCGCAACGAGAACACCTCCACTCTCTGTGTGACAGATGACGATAGCAACCTGCTTGGCCTCATCGCCGTCAAGGATGTGGCGAACGCCAACATGGACATCCTTGACAACACGGTGCTCGCAGAGTCTCACACGCCCTACAAGAACATTGTCAGCACGCTCGGCGGCGAGATGCTGGTTGGCGATCCGAACGGGTTCGTTCCCGAGGGCCACGTGATCGTCGGCACCTCTCCCGAAATGATGGAAGACAGCATCCAAGAGGGCGACGTGGTTCTGTGCACCAACCGCTACGAGACGCAGAGATTTGCTGTCGAGGCTGGTGCTGGCTGCCTCATCGTCTGCCATAGCGCTAAGGTCTCTGGCGTCGTGCGCTCGGCAGCCGAGGAGCGCGGATGCGCCATCATCACCACGCCCTACGACACCTACGCCTCCGCTCGCCTCATCACCATGTCGATTCCCGTGCGCGCAAAGATGCTCACGGCTGACAAGGTCGAGCGCTTCTCAGTGAACACCTCCATCGATGACGCCCAGAAGGTCATGGCGCGCACGCAGCACCGCTTCTTCCCCGTGATGGACGAAAAGGGCAGCTACACCGGCATCGTGAGCACTCCCGACCTTCTCAACCCGCGCAAGAAGCACGTCATCCTCGTCGACCACAACGAGCGTGGGCAGTCGGTCGAAGGCCGCGAACAGGCCGAGATCCTCGAGATCGTCGACCATCACCGCGTGGCCAACATCGAGACGGCCAACCCCGTGTTCTTCCGCAACGTGCCCGTTGGCTGCACCTGCACCATCATCTACGACATCTACGAGGAGAACGGCATCGAGATTCCGAAGGATATCGCCGGACTCATGATGAGCGCCATCCTCTCGGATACCCTGTGCTTCCGCTCCCCCACCTGCACGCCGCGCGACGTCTTTGTCGGCAAGAAGCTCGCGGAGATCTGCGGAGAGGACTGCGACGAGTTTGCTGACAAGATGTTTGACGCAGGCGCGGACCTCACCGGCCGTACCGCCGACGAAGTCTTCAACTCTGACTTCAAGGTCTTCAGCCGCGGCAACATCCGCTTTGGCGTGGGACAGGCCTCGTTCATGACCGAGGCGAGCCGCAAGGCCGCCGAGGCGCTTGTTGGCCCCTACCTTGCGGACGGAGCCAAGGTCAACGAGCTGCCGATGGTGTTCTATCTCTTCACGGACGTCAAGACGCAGACCTCCGATATGCTCTACTGGGGCGCCGCCGCCGAGGAAATCGCCGGCAAGGCATTCAACGTCACTCCCGAGGATGGCATCGCGGTCCTCAAGGGCGTCGTGAGCCGCAAGAAGCAGGTCATCCCGGCACTTATGGCGACCCTCCAGCGCATGCAGGAGGAATCCGAGTAACCACTTCGTCACAAGAGTGACGTCTGTCAATCCCCCGCGCCCACAATGAACTGCCTCCCATTTCTTGGACACGAGAAATGGGAGGCACCTTTATGGGAATGGTCATATATGACGTCGAGCTGAGATTGAAGGCCGCTGGGCTCTACGATGCGGGTCTTGGCCGCGCCTCGATCGCCAAAGCCCTT